>CAZDKA010000001.1:0-36558 GCA_964505815.1 uncultured Candidatus Saccharibacteria bacterium
AAGAATGGTCGCGATGAAGAATGCCTCGGAAAACGCCAAAGAATTGATAGGCGAGCTGACGATTGAATATAATAAATCCCGCCAGAGCGGGATAACGAGAGAGTTGACGGAGATTACGGCGGGGAGGGAGGCTTTAGAGGGATGAGATGAAAGATGAATATTTTTCACCGAGAATACTAAGGCCGTCGCCAAGTGCTTCCAGTCCGTTACCGAGCACCTCAAGGCCGTTCCCCAGAGTTCCGAAAATTTCTCCCGCATACGCAACAGCCAAAATTTCTGCAAGTGCAAAGAAGACGGTAGTTACGATCAAGAAACCAGCAGATTTCATCAGGAATCTCCCTTTTGTAGTGTTTTTGAAGTAAAGAACAACATACAGATTATATGTCCAGAGGTAAAATTCTACAAATCATCGGTCCGGTCGTGGATGTTGAATTTGAGGAAGGAGCCAAGCTCCCCGCGCTTTTGAATGCGCTGAAAGTTGTCTCAGAGCATCCGTTGACCCTGGAGGTTGCGAAACACCTTGGCGGAAATCGGGTGCGGACCATAGCACTCGGTTCAACCGATGGCTTAGCCCGCGATTTGCCGGTTGAAGATACAGGCAAGCCGGTCGCAGTTCCTGTAGGTCCCGAAGTCCTCGGGCGGCTTTTTGACGTCCTTGGCGAGCCGATTGACGGCATTGAAAAGCGCGATTTCAAAAAATTCTGGCCGATTCATCGCCAAGCGCCGTCTTTCAAAGACCAGTCAACAAAAACCGAAGTTTTTGAAACCGGCATAAAGGTAATTGACCTTATCGCGCCGATTGTGAAAGGCGGAAAAGTCGGGCTTTTTGGCGGAGCCGGAGTCGGCAAAACTGTGCTCTTGATGGAACTCATTCGCAACGTATCTGAAGTTGCAAAAGGCGCATCCATTTTTGCCGGAGTAGGTGAACGCACCAGAGAAGGCAATGATTTATACAGAGAAATGAAAGAATCGGGTGTCCTCTCAAAGACCGCGCTTGTTTTCGGGCAGATGAACGAAGTTCCCGGTAGGCGTCTTCGCGTGGGATTGACCGCGCTTACCATGGCTGAATATTTCCGCGACGAGGAGGGGAAAGACGTCTTGCTTTTCATTGATAATATATTCCGATTCTCGCAGGCCGGTTCCGAAGTATCGGCGCTTCTCGGCCGCATGCCCTCGGCCGTAGGGTATCAGCCGACACTGGCAAGCGAGATGGGCGAGCTGCAGGAGCGTATTACCTCAACCAACAAAGGTTCCATAACGGCAGTTGAGGCGATTTATGTTCCGGCGGATGACATTACTGACCCCGCACCCGCAACAACTTTCGCGCACCTTGATTCAACAATTGTTCTTGCAAGAGAACTGGCTGAACTCGGAATTTATCCGGCAGTTGATCCGTTGGCATCCACTTCAACCGCGCTTGATCCGAAAATAGTAGGTGAGGAGCACTATAAGGTTGCCCGCGAAGTGCAAAAAACTCTCCAGCGCTACAAGGAACTGCAGGACATTATTGCGATTCTGGGCATGGAAGAACTTTCCGAAGAGGACAAACTGACTGTTTCCCGCGCCCGCAAAATACAGCGGTTTTTATCCCAGCCCTTTTTCGTTGCCGAGACATTCACCGGCAGAGCCGGAAAATACGTAAAGCGGAGTGAGACCATACGCGCCTTTGCGGAGATTCTTGAAGGCAAGCACGACGCGAAGACCGAAGACGCTTTTTATTTGAAAGGAGACATTGAAGATGTACACTAATCCACGAATGTCCACACCAATCCACGAATAACCTTTTTATGTTATTTCATATTCGTGGATTCGTGTCGCAATTAGTGGATTTGTATGGTTTATGCGGTTAAGCATTCACACAATAGAAAAAACACTTTTTGACGGCGAGATCAAGAGTTTGACTCTGCCGACCGAGGCGGGGGAGATTACCGTGCTTGAAAATCACCTGCCGCTTGTTTCCCTGACAAAGCCCGGGTCCATTAAAATCCTTGACAAAGCTGAAACAACGCATACAATTGACTTACGTTCTTTTGGATTTTTGGAGGTGAGACCCGAAAATGAAGGAATTACACTCCTTGCCGGATGACACTATGGCAGATAGCGCCAAAAAACTTCTTGAAAAGCACGAAGTCGGCACAGTAGTCGTTACATGCATGGGTTTTCGTTTTCGTAAGCAGTTGCCTAACGCTATTTTCCAGACTTTTGGCATTGACGACTATGATGAAATCAAACTCGCCGGCGGGGCGAAAAACATCGCCTCGCCCGACAAAGAAGGGCGAAGGGCCGCGATTTTTGACGACATCAAGCTTGCTCTTGAGAAGCACCGTGCCAAGAAAATTATTCTCCTGACCCACCAGAACTGCGGGAAGTACGCCGCGGAAGGATATACCTTCACCGACCCCGACGCCGAGCGGATTTTCCACGAAAAAGAACTACGGCTTGCCGGAGACATCACCTTCAGCCATTTCATGGACGCTGAGATTCTTATCGGCTACATGCGCGTTGATCGCGAAGAAACCGTGCGCATTGACCAAATCAAGCCATCCATCGCGGGTTGATCCCACACATAAATTTATGTGTGGGATTGAATCCCGCGATTTTTGTTACCTTGATATGCCGCATCGCTTGCGATGCGGCGCAAATCGTTGTAAAATCTCTCTGTTTAATGTTATTGCCGGGTCGGCTAATGGTAGGCCTATGGACTCTGAATCCATCAATCTTGGTTCGAATCCAAGCCCGGCAGTTGTTCAGATGAAAATTTTTGTTAAGGCGAAACCGAGAGCAAGAAAAGAATATATCAAAAAAATTGACGAAAGCCATTTTGTCGTTGCAGTAAAGGAGCCGGCGGAAAAAGGAAAGGCAAATGCCACGGTGATAAAAGCCGTAGCCGATTATTTTAAAGTCGGGCAGTCAAGGGTACGAATTCTTTCCGGCAAAACTTCGCCGCGAAAAGTAGTTGAGATTTTATCTTTCGTCCGCCAGAAAACGCGGCAGCTTGCTGCCGCGATGAATGGCGGAAACGAAAGATAACCCCGCCCCAATTTTGCCCGGACAGAAAGTAACGGCATGAAGACATGGAGATAAAAAACCGATAGAATAGTGCGAAGCGCGTGGGGCGAATAGCCCCATCCCGTCACGGGCGAAGCGCTTCGCCTCATCAGGCGAGCAAAATCGGGGCTGGGGTAATACAAAATAAAACACCCCGCAGCTTGCTGCGGGGCGACAATAGATTTTTATAACCATGACACACAACAAAGGAAACGCATATATAATCACAGCAGTGGCGGTTGCCGCCGGGCTTTTGGTTGTTTCTGGATTTTATTATACTTCAAAGTGGAAAAAATCCTCGTCTTCAGAACAAGTTTTGCCCACGCCGCAAATAGAAGGCGCTATGAAAATAGAAGTGCGCACAATTGCAATCATGAAGACCAACCTTGGGAATATAACTCTTGAACTTTTTCCGAAAGACGCGCCAAAGACCGTGGAAAATTTTGTAAAATTATCACAAAGCGGATTTTACAACGGCGTTAAATTCCACCGCGTGATAAAAGGATTCATGATTCAGGGCGGCGATCCCAATAGCAAAGACAGCGACTGGTCAGATGACGGGAGAGGCGGGCCCGGCTATGTATTTTCAGATGAAATAAATGCGCACAAACTCATTCGCGGTTCACTGGCCATGGCTAATGCCGGCCCCAACACCAACGGCAGCCAGTTTTTTATCGTTACCGCGGAATCAACGCCGTGGCTTGACGGAAAGCATACAGTTTTTGGGCGCGTGATTGAAGGTATGGATATAGTTCTTAAAATTGAGAACGTTCCGACCGAGAAAGTCCGCAGCCATCCGCTTGAAGATGTCATGATAACGTCAACCGAGATTGAGTGAATATGTATCTTTGGTAACAAATATACGTTTTAGAATGCTATAGCATCCTAAAACGTATAGCGGAGAAACAAATAAAAACAGCTGTGGATAAATGGCTATTTTGTTTTAAAAGCCAAGCGGTTATTATTGATTCATGAATCCGAAAGCGAGAATCGCCGTCGTGGCGATTATTGTCATCGGCGTCATGGCTGGCGTCGGCTATTGGTATTGGCAGAAATCCAAAAAAGCGCCTGCGCCGAGCGCTACCCAGGCGCTTGAAGAAATAGAATCGGCCGCGCCAGCAGTCGGAGTGCCGACAAGCCCTGTTGAGAATAAAATACCTTCGGTTAATCCGGTTGAACGCACCAATCCTTTTAAATACCAAAATCCGCTTCGTTAACGCGAGCGTATTATTTTTATTTGCTGTTCGCCAAAATACCTCGCCGCTTTGCGGCGAGGATGAATGGCGGTAACAGCAAATAACCCCGCACTAATTTTGCTACCCCAAGCAGGAAGAGTGGTTGTAAAGGTTATGCCTTGTCAGCGGTAGCGAAGTGCGTGGCCGAATAGGCCACCCCTTGATGGGCGAAGCACTTCGCCGTAGCGCTTCTCGCAAAATTGGTGCTGGGGTATCTCGAAAAAATAAGATACCGCACCAGCTTTCTGGTGCGGTTACAGATAACTTTCATTATGCAGCAGAAGAAATTTTTATCATCACTCATTATAGCCGCAAGCGCCCTTATTGCTTTTGGCATTGTGCATGCGCAGGCTCGCCCGAATGCATCAATTACATTACAAAAAGATAACCTTACCGGATTTTTTAAACTGAACATTCGCGATCCTGAGGGTATCCGTGAATTCTCTCTGCAACCGGAAGGAAAGTCATCTTACGGCGGCGGGGTAAGGTGTCCGCAGACATTTTCTAACGATAATGTTATTTTCAGTAACGAAGATTTTTCGCCGCCAATGAAAGCGTTTGTTATTGATTGCTCTGATAACCAAACTGATTTTGAAATTTCGCCACCCGACGATAAGGGTTTTGTCAGAGCGAAAGTAGTGGGGCCGCTGCCGCCTCCGCCTCCTCCACCGCCACCGCCCGCTCCTGTGCCGGCAGCTCCTACCCCTCCTCCACCGCCACCGCAAAAATCACTTGTGGATGTTGGGTATCCGGTCAAAGAGCTTGGTAATTGCAACAATCAGGAAGCCTGTCTTAGTTATTGTGATGACGACGCCCATATAAACGAATGTCTTGCGTTTGCAAAAAAACACGGCCTTCTTTCGGAGGATGAGGTTAAAAAAGCCGATAAATTTGTTGAACTCGGGAGCAAAGGCCCCGGGGGGTGCACATCGCGGAAAAGTTGCGAAACATATTGCAGTAATATCAGCCGGATGGATGAATGCATTGAGTGGGGAGAGAAAAACGGTTTTATTTCCGGGAAAGAATTAGAAGAGGCGAAAAAAGTGCAGACCGCGGTGAAGGGCGGAGCAAAACTTCCTGGCGGGTGCACCAGTAAGCAGTCGTGCGAGACCTATTGCAGCAGCGGGAAAAATATTGACGAGTGTCTGGTTTTTGCTGAAAAAGCTGGGTTTATTCCCAAGGAAGAGATAGAACAAGCCAAAAAGTTTGCCGAATTTATGAAGCGCGGCGAGACGCCAGGAGGGTGCCGCAGTAAAGATCAGTGCGAGGCTTATTGCTTTGAGGGTGACCATATGGAGGAGTGTATAGCTTTTGCTGATAAGGCCGGCATGATTTCCGCTGAAGAAAAAGAGATGATAAAAAAGACAGGCGGAAAAGGTCCTGGCGGATGTAAGGGCAAGGTGCAATGTGAGGCTTACTGCAATACCCCGGAACATCAAGAAGCATGTTTTAAATGGGCACAAGAGAATGGTCTTATGAAAGAAGAGGATCTCGCGCGTATGCGCGAAGGAATGGGTCGTTTTCGGGAGGAATTCAAGAAGATGCCCCCTGAAGCAGCAGAATGCCTGAAAGCTACGGTGGGAGAAGAAGTGCTTAATAAAATGCTCAAGGGCGAGCCGGTATTTGCCAGAGATTTGGGAGAAAAAATGCAGGCGTGTTTCGCAAAAATGCTTGAAAGTTTCGGAGGGGGATTTGGCGGTCCAGGAGGCCCCGGAGGCTTTCCCGGCGGCCCCGGAGGACCAGGCGGGTTTCCTGGCGGTGGACCGGGTGGCCCCGGAGGCTTTTCCGGTCCCGGTGGCTGCTCAAACCCGGAAGAATGTTTTAAGTACTGCACGGAACACCAAGATGAGTGTAAAGAATTTGCTCCGCCTGGCGGCGGACCTAGCGGACCAGGAGATCACGGTGGCTTTCCCGGCGGAGCACCAGGAGGATTTCCGGGTGGCGGAATTCCCAGCGGAGCGGATTTTGTTGGTCCGGGCGGATGCCGAACTCCGGACCAGTGCATAAGATATTGTAAAGAACCCGGGCATGAGAAGGAGTGCAATGAATTTAAAACGCCAGCTGGTACGCCGCGCGCCCCAGGGCGCGGGCCGGGAGGCCAATCTGGCGGGCCGGGCGGTTGCGCAACCGTGGAAGAATGCCGGGAATACTGCAACGCCAATCGGCAAGTATGCGATGATTTTATTTCGGAAGATGTTCCTCATGAGGGAAAATGCCAAGCAGGTTTTCAAATAGAAAGAGATGCTTTGGGTTATAAATATTGCAACCCGTTATCTTGTCCGGAGGGGCAGGAATTCGGAGCAGATGTATTCGGCAGGCGATACTGTGCTCCGGTTGGTTTGAAAGGTGGCGCCCCAGGTGGTTTTCCCGGCGGAGCACCAGGAGGATTTCCGGGTGGCGCCCCAAGCGGGGGTTTCCCTTCTCAATTTGAAGGAGGAATACCTCAGCAATTTCAGCAACAGTTCCAGCAGCAATTGCAACAGCAGTTGCCCGGCACCCAAATTCCGGGAGTTCCATCGGCTCCCTTGTCACCAACTCCCCCGCCGCAATCGTCAGCCACTGTTTCAGGGATTTGTTTGGTGTGGAGCGGTAAGACTGCCTTTCCGTTGTTTTTCTCGCCTGATTCAGGTTCTGGTTATGCAAAAATAGCCAAGCCGGGAGTAAATGATATTTCAAAGCTTAGAGAAGTCTGTACGCGGGCTGATTATGATAATTTGTTGCGTCAGTACTGCGCCAATAATTCTGATAATGCACAGGAGCAAGTGGCAACTTTTTTCAGTCAAGGCGCCCTGCAGAGTAATGGCGGCGGCCCATTCGGCAATGATTATCGCTCTTGTTCTAGTATCTATGGGTCACCAAATCAGCAACAGTTGCCGTCGGGTTTTGAAGATCCGGCGAAGGTTTGCGCTGGAAAAGGCGGGGTGTGGGATGGTAAAACTTGCACTTATCCTACTTCGCCGAGCGGTTTTAACGTTCAATCAGGAGCCGCAGATTCATTAAGAGCGCTTTTTGGTATTTTCGGATTTTGATAAATAAAAATTGAAAGAACCAAAACCGCCCCGTATTCTGCGGGGCGGTTTTTATAGCATTCCCTCGTTTACTCCCTCATATTTATTGAAACTTTTATACCGGTATATTATACTAAAAAATATAAGCTCTTTGATAAGGAGATGGCACTATGGCCATAAATGGTTTTCTAACCATCGCCCTAGTTTTGCTTATTGGCCTTTTACTGTATGCCCTTTTAAGGTTGGGGAACTGCCTGTCAAAAGTGGAAAAAAATACGCGGATGCTATAAAGATGTATCAAGATGCACAGGAGCAATACAGAAACGCGCAAGAAAAATATAAAGAAGGCCAGGAGTGTTTTCGGAAGGCATCCATGTATACTGCGCGTGCCGGAATACTTGCAGAAAATTCTGTAAAACTCCATGTTGGATTTTTGTCCCACGGCAGCATGTTTTTCTCCACCCCGGAAGGAATCTCATGCATTCGATCATCCTTGAAGGCGTTGAGTGAATTACGAGATATCTATCCCGAAGGCGATTGGGAACGGGTGGTTGCAACATTAAGCAAGTTTTTGGAGTAGAAGCCGAAAAGCGTTTTGACCTTTGAAATCAATAGGAAGAAAGGAGGCCCGCGATGGGGCGGAGGCCGCGGAAGCTGCTTCTCAAGGGGTTGCGGATTACGATCGGCCTCGCTCTCATAGGGTGGGGCATTATCAGCGCAGTAATTTTCATTCTGCCCGGAGGCATCTGGACCATTCTTCTCGGGCTCGGGATTCTGGCCATTGATTTACCTTGGGTGAAAACCATTGATGATCGGCTCAAGGCCTGGGTTGAGAAAAAATATCCGCGTTTTTATCGGAGAGCGTTCCTGCCGATATATCAATGGAAAGAGAATATGTTCGCAAAAATCCGCTCGTGGCTGGGCGGAAAGGAGGATTAAATGATGCGGATGGCGAGATCGATTGTCTTAATTATCCTAGTTGTCGCGGCTCGGGCATCAGCCTTTGATCAAAAGCCACCCTTGGTTATTGACTTTATTGTTGATCCAGATGTTAGGCAGAGATTTGCCAGCGATCAAGATTTACGCGCCACTGTTGAAGACACAGTAATGCGGGCATCATTGATCTTTCACGCCAATATCGGCCGCCGGCTTCGGGTGGGAAATGTGAGAATCGGGCTGCCGCCAGGAGTTTCGCAACAGATCTTTATAGGCGAGGCGTTAGCCTGGCTTGTCAAAAATAATGACGGCAAAGGAAATTTCCTTGTCTTTCTCTCGGGACGCCCGATATTTCTTTACGATGGCTACTCTGAGGAAACCGGCAAGCCGGTTCCGCGGTATTTCAGTGGCTATGCCGATTTTTCTGGACAGCATTCGCTTGTTATTTTTTCTTCGGATTCTCAGCGCGCGGCGCTAATCCTGTTGCATGAGCTTGGCCACAATTGCGGCGCCGGCCACTCTGAAGATCAATTATCCATCATGTACGAAAACAATAATCATGCCGCAACTCCACTCTCGTTTAAAGAATACGCTTCGCGCGTGCGCGAGCAGTGCGGATAGCCGATGCCGAACCAAAATAGTTCGGTTTTTTCTTTAACGCGGCGGTGAGGTAAAATTAAAACATGCCAGAAGAAAGAGCAACGCTACCAAATAATGGCGTATCAGGCAAAAAAACATTCGGCCTCTCCCGGAACGTCATATCCATGGGTTTCGTTAGTTTTTTGAACGATCTTTCCTCGGATATGATTTTTCCCTTTATTCCGGTGTTTTTAACCTCGGTACTCGGCGCTTCGCTCACTTTCGTAGGCCTTGTTGAGGGCCTCGCCGACTCTGCGGCGAGCGTACTAAAAATCGCCTCCGGCTGGTTTTCGGATAAAGTTCAGAAACGAAAGCCCTTTGCCGTTTTTGGCTATTCGCTCTCGGCCGTCGCCAAACCGGTGCTCGCTTTTGCCGCCTCACCCTGGCACGTTTTGGCAGTTCGTTTTTTGGACAGAGTCGGTAAAGGAACGCGCGACGCGCCGAGGGATGCCTTGATTAGTTTTTCGGTTGATCGAAAACTATACGGCCGCGCTTTCGGGTTTCATCGCGGCATGGATACGCTCGGCGCTGCTTTCGGTCCTCTCCTTGCTTTTGCCGTCTTGCCGCTCATTGCTAATGATTTGCGGACACTTTTTCTTTTTTCCTTTGTCGCTAGTTTTTTTGCTGTTTTGATACTCATAATTTTCGTTCGCGAGGTAAAACCCGATCACACTCAAATCGCAGAGATCAGGGCCGTAAGATTGCGCGAAGTCGGACTCCCGTTTTTTATTTTTCTCGGCATCGCCACTCTTTTTTCTTTCGGAAAAGCCTCCGAGGCTTTTTTGATTCTGCAGGCTAAGGAAGTTGGCATAGCGCTCGCTCTTCTCCCGATTTTATACTTTGTCGCAAACATTACTTTTGCCCTTTTCTCCACTCCGCTCGGGATGATCGGGGATAAGATCGGCAAGCGCTGGGTCTGGACTTTTGGCCTTGTAATTCTTGCAATGACTTATTTTGGATTTGCTTCGCTTCAGTATGCCTCGGCAATGTGGCTGCTTTTTGCCGCATACGGCCTCTACAGCGCGCTGACCGAAGGAACGGCGCGGGCGATTGTTGCCGATTTAGTGCGCCCGGAAGTGCGCGGCACGGCTTTCGGATTTTTTAACGCTTTTACAGGGGCGGCCCTTCTTCCCGGCAGCGTAATTTTCGGATTTTTTGCCGAGCGCTTTGGAACCGGGTTTGCTTTTTCATACGCGGCAGTGATGGCGCTTTTGGCCGCGGCGTTTTTTACCGTGCTTCGCCTTTTTTATCTGAAAAAGATTTCTAACGTCTGACCTCAGGCACCCCCGCAACATTCCAACATTCTTGAGAATGTTGGAATGTTTTTGCAAGGGCAAACAGTCACTTGCGCGGCATTTCTGGTTTAGGTATAATCGGACTATAATTATCCGGAATATCAAAATATCAAGATATGAAGAGGAAATTTGATTATGCGGTTATACTTACCGAGTATCTAAAGAATCAGAACGGCAGATTTATAGATATTAAGAACGTTGCCGAGGAGTTTCAGCTCCCGAGAGCTTATCTTGAAAAGGTTGCGCAGGAGCTTAAGCGTGCGGGGTGGCTCGAGTCACGGAGAGGCGCCGGCGGCGGTTATCGGCTGGCGAAAAACCCATCGCCTTTTTCGGTTGAGACCCTCATAAATTTCTACGAGCCGATTCATTCTTTTTGCCCATTGCTTCGGTCGGTTAAAGAAAAAAGCCGGTAAGGTATTCTTACCAGCCGTTGAGTTTGGCAACAGCGCTCGCAACGAAACAAATTGCTACGATCAACCCCGAAAGGGCTAGTTTGGCTGGGTTCACCGATAGACGCTTCGCTGTCGCTGCTATCAGTCCTCCGACAAGCCACGCCAAGCCAAAAAGTCCAAGCAGCAAAAAGATTATTGAGAGCATCATTCCCTCCTTTTTTGTCCCATGGGATGTCGCGCTTGCGCGCTATCTCACGGGATTTGCAGGATGTTAAACAGCATCCATATATGTATCATTAGCTGATTTTTTTGTCAACATGCGTGAGGTATATCTTGACCATGCGGCGACAACTTATCTTGACCCCCGCGTAAAAGACGCGATGGAGCCGTATTGGGCGGAGGAGTACGGCAATCCATCAAGTTTGTATCGCCCGGGAAGAAAAGCCAAAGAGGCACTGGACGGCGCTAGAGCGGCTGTCGCGCGGATTTTGCGTTCTCGCGCCGAAGAAATTATTTTTACCGGCGGCGGCACCGAGGCGATTAATCTCGCCATCTTCGGCGCGGCGCGTTTTTATTCCAACATTCTGCAGAATGTTGGAATGCCGCGCGGCCATCTTATCACTTCTAAAATTGAACACCACGCGGTATTGCATTCAATGGAAGCGCTCGCCAAAGAAGGTTTTGAGGTTACTTACTTAGATGTTGATGAGCATGGCCTTGTTGATGCAGGGAAAGTTAAAGCGGCGATTCGCCCGGATACGATTTTGGTCTCGGTCATGTACGCCAATAACGAAATCGGCACCATCGAACCAATTTCTGAAATCGCAAAAGTTATTAGAGAATATAAAGCAGATAAAGATAACAAAGAAAACAGAGAAAACCCTAAACCCTATACCCTAAACCCTATACCCTTTTTCATGACCGACGCTTGTCAGGCCTCGGGCGCTCTTGATTTGGATGTTGAAAAACTCGGAGTTGACTTGCTTGCCATGAACGGCTCAAAAATCTACGGCCCCAAAGGCGTTGGGTGTCTATATATGCGCAGGGGTGTTAGGGTGAGGCCGTTTATTCACGGCGGGGGGCAGGAGAATAATTTACGATCCGGCACAGAAAATGTGCCGGGAATTGTCGGATTTGCGAAGGCCTTTGAAATTGCGCAGGCCGAGAAGGAAACAGAAAATGCGCGCCTGACCGAGCTCCGCGATTATTTGACTGGGCGCATTTTGAAAGAGATTCCGAAAACGGTCTTAAATGGCCACCCCACAAGGCGCTTGCCGAATAACGTGAACATTTCAGTGCTGGATATCGAGGGTGAGGCAGTGATTCTATATTTGGACGCAAAGGGTATATCCATTTCTACTGGCTCGGCCTGCACTTCAACTACGCTTGACCCGTCGCATGTGATTCTGGCTCTCGGCCGCCCATATGAATACGCTCACGGCTCGCTCCGTTTCACTTTGGGAAAGAGAACCACTAAAGAAGATTTGGATTATGTTATGGAAGTTTTTCCGGCTATCGTTGAAAAATTAAGAGTTATTTCTCCTGTAAAGATGGAAGTCGGACAACAAGAAATTTCACATCCGGAGGCGTTTGCCGGGCAGGGGGCGAAAGTAAAGGTGGGCGGAAGGACGTATAAGTAGCCCCAGTACAAATTTTGCAAGGTTTATGATGGCGAAGCGCTTCGCCCATTAAGGGAGGAGCTATTCGCTCACGCGCTTCGCGTGAAGATCATCGGCATGTTCTTTGATGAAGGGGCAGAATAGTGCTCAAGATGGCAAAATTTGTACGGGGTTCAATATTTGTAACTAAATTTTCTGCTCATCTGGATTGAAAATTTAGACAAATATTGAAAAAGCCCCGACTGGTGAGTCGGGGCGAGGCCTCGGGATCTATCAGCCGAGGGCAGCTTTGTAGAGGACAACGATCAGGAATGCGGCCATGGCCATGTTGGCGATGGCGAGCGGGCCGAACGCAATCGCCGTTTCGATCCACTCGATGGTCGAGCTTCTCTCTGGCATTGGTATCACCTCCTTTCGTTGCCTTGGCAGAATTAGTACCCGCGCGCCCAGGGATCCTTGTTTAGTGGATTGGCCGGGTTGCAGCGAGGGCAGCGGCAGTCAGGATGGGAAGTTAAGGTCTCAGTGGGCGTCTCCTCTAGCGAGTCGGCTGGCATCGGCTCCGGGATTTGGAAAGCCCGGATATCCGTAGCTTCGGGAGCGATTTGTTTGAGCTCTTGGCGGAAGTAGAGCGAGATTACTGTGTTGAGATTGCGGCCTTCTGGCGGGAGATGACGACTGAGCAGAGGGTCGGTGATCGCCTTACGCATTGCCGCAACCTCTTCGTCGGCGAGCTCAAAAGGCCCGATCTCCTCATGCCAGAATTGGGGCGCGCTCCGATCAGGGTTGCTCACGATGTGGGGAAGGAGAAAGTACATGGGAACGCGGTTGGAGCGGACGTTGCGGAGCATAACCAGAAATTTCGGCATGTTGTACTCCTTTTTGCTGGGATTAATGGCGTTAAGGTGCAATGGCTATATTATAAACAATTTAATAAAAAAGTCAAATATGGAGCAGGAAAAAGAAAAAATTGACGTTATAAATCAATACACGGGTGAAAAATGGTATTACACCGACATTGTCAAGGAGCATTTTTTCAATCCTAAGAATCTAATGCTGGAGGATCCGGATGAATCGCAATACGATGCGGTCGGAATGGTCGGAAGCCCAGCGTGTATATTGCCGTCAACTTTAGTTCAGTTAAACCCAGAACTTGAGCAAATCAATAAGGTTTCTTCGGGAAAGGCAATCTTGGGACACGATGGATATTTTCACATGATAAAAAAGGTATTCAGTCCTCAGTATGAAGCTGAGCTGGCAACTTTAAAGAATCAACTGGGAGAAATTACGGCGACCAAAGACCACTTGATTTATGCAATTCAAGTGCCCAGGAAAGAAGATTCTCCTTTTGTGCATACGAAATACAAAAAGCAGATTTTACCTTCTTGGGTCCATGCAGCAGATTTAAAAAAAGGTGACGTGGTGCTTTACCCAATTCCAAAAGAAGTACGAAAACTTTCTCTACTGAAACTTCCCTACGCGGTCCGCAAAAAATGGGATTTTAAGAGCAAAGTTCTGCCCGCAGAAGTTCTACTCACCAGAGATATTCTAGAGCTTTTCGGATATTTTGTAGCTGAAGGGTCATCAAAAAGAAGAGAGCTCACTTTTACTTTTGGCGATGGGGAGCGAAAATTTGCTCTGCGAGTACAAGAGTTGTTGAAACAATATTTTAATTTGAACGCGAGAATTCGTCCACGATCATCAAACCACCGCATCGATGTGACTGTTTACAACATTTATCTTGCGGGCATTTTTCGGGAATGGTTCGGGGTTTTGGCAGAAAATAAGAGAATTCCCGAATTTATCCTTTTTCTCGATCCAGCGCTTCAGTCGGGTTTTCTACGGGGACTGTGGAGAGGAGACGGACATTTTAGCGCAACTCGTTCACAGCCCAGAGCTGGCTTTGTAACTGTCTCAGAAACACTGCTCCACCAGACAATTTGGCTACTTTTTAGACAAAGAATTGTCCCGTCGGTTTATACGGAAGAAGCACATATAAAAAACGGAGTATCTCATCTAGAATCCTATCGAATTCACATCGGAGATATGTCTTCACTTGAACGACTGGCAGGGATTTTAGAAATCCAGTTCATACGCGATCCCCAAAAGCGGCACGCTGTAGAGTCGTGGTTTGACGACAACTATCTTTATATGCCTATTCGGAAGGTCGGTGTCACCTCTTTCAAAGGACGGCTTTATAACTTTGAAGTTACTGGTAGTCATACATACGCAACGGACGCTTTTCTGGTTCACAATTGCGGCGACATGATGAAAATGTGGCTGAAAATTGATTCGGAAAATGAGCGCGTTCAGGAAATGAAGTGGCGTACTTTTGGCTGCGCTTCGGCGATTGCCGCAACGTCAATGTTTTCGGTGATGGTTACCGAAAACGGCGGCCGCACCATTGATGAGGCGTTAAAAATTAAACCCCAGCACATCATGGAGCGCTTGGGAGGTTTGCCGAACCGCAAAATTCACTGTTCGGTCTTGGCCGACAAAGCTTTTCGCAAAGCGGCTAATAATTATTTTCACAAGAGCGGTCAGCATCAGCGAGTGATTATTGAGGGAGCGCGGGTGATTGACCCGAAACTGAACATCACCGACAAAGATATTGAAGAGGCGGTGCTGGAAGGCGCGACTGATCTTGACGGCGTTCAGAAAAAATTGAAAGTGGGCGTCGGCAGCCCGGAAATTATTGCCGAGGTGGAACAACTGGTACGCTTTTACAAGGAAAAATATTATGGCTAAAAAATCCCGCTTGCTGCGGGACTACTTACTTATAGTTCGGCCGGCGGCGGAGGATTTTCGCGCGCGGCAAGCATCTCAATTGTATCTTTGACGCCGTACTCTTCATCGTTGGCAATCTTTTTTTCAAGGCGTTCAAGCTCGCGCATGACCTCAATGGGGTCAAAAGCGAAGGCCCTAAGAAGTTTTGCCGCAAGATAGGCCCGTTTGGTTTTCGCCAGTATATAAATGATGCGGCCAAGCCGTTCGCAATCTTTATCATTGACTATGGGCATCGTTTTCCTCCGTAGCGCCAGAGAAAAGAACTTGATATTATTATAGTCAAGCAAGCGAGTGAAATCCAGCAGTGTATTGGTGGATTTCCGAGCGAGCGCAGAATCTGGGTTTCGTAAACCCAGTTAGCAAAATATGCCGCAGGAGCCGATGGATAATCAACAAAACAGCAAAGACGGCGCCGAGAGCTTGCCGGAGGGAAAGAAGCCGCTCAAAATCGGGAAAATTGTAGTTGACCGGGGTCTTTGCATCGGGGCGGCCTCCTGCATCGCGGTTGCCCCGGGCGTTTTTGAGTTAGACTCGGAAAATAAAGCCGTGGTTTACAACCCCTTGGGCGCGGATGATGAAACAATTCTGCTTGCGGCAAAGTCGTGCCCCACGCAGGCAATATTGGTGTTTGACGAGGAAGGGAATCAGATATTTCCTTAATTTTACGAAATACGAATTTTTACGAATATACGAATCGCCGGAAATTATTCGTAAATTCGTACCGATTAGTATTTCGTAAAGATACATGCTGTATCAACCAAAAAACTTTGATCATCTTTTAGGAACTCTGGGATTCAGCGATCAGCTTCTTAAAAATCATTTTACCCTTTATCAGGGGTATGTTGCCAATACCAACAAATTGGCGGATGCATTACGCGACATGATACAAGCGAGAAAAATCGGGACGCCGGAATACGCAGAAGTCAAACGTCGCTTCGGATGGGAATTTGACGGCATGCGCCTGCATGAGCTTTATTTCGGCAATATGAGGCATGCGAACCCCGAAGCAGAGCAAGCTCGCTACGGGGCAGGTAGCGCGCCTATAGCGGAATCAGCGCTGATGAAAAAAATTATTGAGGACTTCGGAAGCTACGAAAACTGGGAAAAAGATTTTAAGGGCACCGGAGCTATGCGCGGGATTGGCTGGGCGATTCTATATTACGAGCCGGAGGCTGATCGAGTTTTCAACGTTTGGGTGAATGAACACGATATGGGGCATCTGGCCGGATGCAAGCCGCTTCTGGTGCTCGATATTTTTGAACACGCCTATACGCTTGATTACGGGATCAAGAAAGCAGATTATATTGAAGCGTTTTTCAAGGCCATTGATTGGGAAACAGCAGAGAAGCGACTCTAATACTCTAATGCACTCGAATTATTCGAATCATTCGAGTGAAATTCGCATATTGGAGTCGCCATTAAATGGAAAAAGCGACTATTAGAAAAAATCGGTTCTTTTTTTGGGCGGCGGTTATCGCCGTATTAAATCCATTTTTCTCCGGCCTGATCCTCGGCCTTTACATGCTTTCTGAGCCGGATTTCAGGAAAGAAGGGCGGATTATAACGCTTTTCAGCATTGCCTGGGGGATTATCGCGTTTCTGCTTATTTCCAGGTTTAGAGGAATGTTGCCACTCTAGTTTTTAGTTATTGGTTCTTGGTTTTGGTTTCTTGTTTTTGGTTTTAGTTTTGACGAAATTGACTATAACTAATAACTGTCTAACTATAACCAAAAACTATCAACTAAGAACTAAATTATGAAGGAACAAATAGAAAAAACGCTTGAAGAAATTCGGCCGATGCTGGCCTTGCACGCCGGCAATGTTGAATTTGTGAAATTTGAGCAGGGCGTGGTCTATGTCCGCATGCTCGGCACGTGTCAGGGTTGTCCTTTATCGCAGTTGACTCTAAAGGCCGGCATTGAGGAACTATTGAAAGAAAAGGTTAAAGGAGTAGAGCGGGTTGAGGCCGTCTAATATCCTGTATGGAAGAGTTATCTAAAAAACAACTAGTTATTTTGGCGTTAGCGATTGTGGTAGTTGTGTCAGCGGCAACTTCTATTGCAACGATTTCCGTGCTAACCGGAGAGCAGCCGTCCACAATTGTTGAACGTATAATTGAACGCCAGCCCAGCACTCCGACTGAGCGAATGATTAATGAACGGATACTTCGCCAGGATGAACTGGTAGTACGTGTGGTTAAAATTGCCTCGCCAAGCGTCGTCAGCGTAGTTGCGACTAAAGACGTTCCGGTAGTTGAGCAATTCTTTGTAGATCCTTTTGGCGGCGATCCGTTTTTTCGTCAGTTTTTCGGGGAAGGATTTCAGGTTCCGCAGCTTCGCCAGAAAGGGACGAAGAGAGAAGAAGTTTCTTCCGGCTCGGGCTTTGTGGTTTCAAGCGACGGCCTGATTATTACCAATAAGCACGTAGTTAGCGACGAAAAAGCCGAATACACGGTGTTATTGAACGACGGCTCAAAACTTCCGGCGCGTGTTCTTGCCCGTGATCCCATACAAGATTTAGCTATATTGAAGGTCGCCCCGCCCGAGGTCGGGCTCACGCCGCTAATTCTTGGCGACTCTGACAGCATTGAGACAGGGCAGGGGGTTGTGGCCATAGGTAATGCCCTGGGCGAATTTAAAAATACCGTTAGCGTTGGAGTTGTTTCCGGACTCGGGCGGACTATTGTTGCTCAAAGCGGGACTGGCGCCGAATCTCTTCAGGAGCTTATTCAAACTGACGCCGCGATCAATCCTGGAAATTCCGGCGGACCTCTTTTGAATTTAAGAGGCGAGGTTATAGGCATTAACACTGCGCTTGCGCGAGGCGCGGAGAATGTCGGCTTTGCGCTTTTAATCAACAAAGCCAAGCGCGATATTGAAAGCGTCAAAAGCACCGGGCGGATTATTTATCCGTTTATCGGCGTTCGCTATGCAATAATAACCAAAGAGCTTCAGGATAAAAACAAGCTGCCGGTTGATTATGGCGCCTGGGTTTTGAAAGGCGGGAATGAGCCGGGCGTATTGCCGGGATCGCCGGCAGCAAAAGCCGGCCTCAAAGAAGGTGATATTATTCTTTCAATGAACGGCGAGAAGATTGATATTAATAAGCCGTTAGCCGTACAGCTTTTAAAGTATAATGTTGGTGATACGGTCACTCTAAAAGTTCTTCGCGATAAACAGGGATTGGAAGTTAAAGTGACTCTTGAGGAGCGCAAATAAGGAAGAGCGGAGTATTATCGCAAATAAAACCTATCGGCGGTATTTGCGATAGATTGATATACCTTAATCAGAGCAGGTAAAAAGAAAAAGCCGAGAGAAGCTCTCGGTGTTTTTATTTAGGCAGTCGAGACTTTAAGATTTTGTACTGTTCCTTTCCATCCCGTGAAATAGAAACATCAATCACTTTAAGCGACAGAAGGTCATCTACTAACGAAGCGCTACAAGCTTCTGGACAGACTAGTTTTGCCCATACACCCCTATATGTTTCATGTCCTCCATGCCAATTTGTACTTCCTGCGTGTAGAGTGAAGGTTGTTTTTGTTCCGTCACTATATACTATGTCTTTTTCGTAAAGATATTCAGCGCCGAGCCAATCGCCAGATTCGTAGATTTCTTTTGGCACAAATTTTTCTTCGAATTTGCGCTGTAGGAATGCCTCGATAACTTCATGCAAAAGATAAAAATCTTTCCGATCCCCGTTTTTTATCCAGATAGTAATGGCGCCAGGCTTGAGCTCTGCCTGTTCTTTATAATAAACTACCTTTAACTCAGTGACTTTTTTAACAAAGTCTTTTTTTAAGACCTCTTTACTATCATCATTCACACTTTGGATCGTTTCAGGGCTTATTGTACTGCAGCCAAAGAGAAGTAGGCTTATACCGAATGCCGCCACTAGAAACCCCCGATTCTTCATCGTTTCCGCCCCCTTTATTATTTTTCAAAGATCATATATTCAGCGTATCTTGAAGGAATATTTTTGTCAAGCAGATATTTAAGAAAAAGCCGAGCGGATGCTCGGTGTTTTGTTTATGAACCGTCGTGGTCCGGCTCGTTTTTGTCGCGATCGGGATCAAGATGATTCCAGTCGTGACTTCCTTTTGATGCGCCGCGGTTGAAAGCAACAATAGTAATAATCGCCATTATGGCGGCAATACCCAGAACGATGTAGAAGCTCTTCATTTTTACCCCCCCCTTTTTTTGTATCGCCTCAATAAAATATAAGGTGCTGAATACCCCATCAGTAGCGTTTTTAAAGGGCTTTGTCAAAAAACTTGCAAATCCGTGGATAGGTAGTATAATTAGCAGTGTAGATGATAGACTGCTAAAGCAAGTTAAGCGAGTTAAGTAAATTAAGTGAATTAAGCTCTTGGCAGATAGCTTAACTTGCTTAACTCGCTTAATTCACTTAACAAGCTCTGTATGACTCCTTTCAACAATTTCACCATCAAAGCCCAGGAGGTCCTCAAAAAAGCCCACGACTTGGCGCTTGAGCGCTCGCATCAGCAAATTGAGCCGACCCATCTTATGGCCGCGCTTGTTTTGCAGGAAGAAGGCATTGTTGAGACCATTTTGGAAAAACTGGAAGTTGACGTTTCTGGCCTTGCCGACGAGCTTCTTGGCGTTTTGGACAAACTGCCGAAAGCCGGCTCGTCGCTCTCAGCCATCGGCACTCTTTATCTTTCGCAGGAACTCGGCCGGATAATGGAGCAGGCCCACCGCGAAGCCGGGCAGATGAAAGATGAATTTATATCAACAGAGCATTTATTTTTGGCGCTCGCCGAGGTGCCGAGCCGGGCCAAGGAGGTTCTGACCAGAGTCCGCGTCACTCACGAAAATACGCTCAAGGTGCTCTCGGAGCTCAGGGGCAGCCAGAGGATTACCGACCCCGAACCGGAGTCAAAATACAACGTTCTTGAGAAATACGCCCGCAACCTCACTAAACTTGCCCGTGAAGACAAACTTGATCCCGTAATAGGCCGCGACGGCGAGATACGCCGGGTCATGCAGGTTCTGGCGCGCCGGACAAAAAATAATCCTGTATTGATAGGCGAGGCCGGCGTGGGAAAAACCGCCATTGTTGAGGGCCTTGCCCAGAGAATAGTGCTCGGCGAAGTGCCCGAGGCCCTAAAAGACAAAGAACTGATTTCGCTTGATATCGGCTCAATTGTTGCCGGAACAAAGTATCGCGGCGAATTTGAAGACCGGCTGAAAGCCATTTTGAAGGAGCTTGAGCGGTCAGGCGGCAAAATCATTATTTTTATTGACGAACTGCACACCATTGTCGGCGCCGGAGCTGCCGAGGGCGCGATTGACGCGTCAAATATGCTAAAACCGGCCCTGGCAAGAGGAGAACTCCACGCCATAGGCGCTACTACCCTCAAGGAATATCACAAACATATTGAAAAGGACCCGGCGTTGGCGCGGAGATTTCAGCCGGTTTATGTGGAAGAGCCGAGCACCGAGGATACCATTGCTATTCTCGGGGGCCTGAAATATAAATACGAGCTTCACCACGGCATAAAAATCAGCGACAAGGCCTTGATTTCCGCTGCTGAACTTTCCAGCCGCTACATCACCGACCGCTTCCTGCCGGACAAGGCCGTGGATTTAATGGATGAGGCCGCATCTTCTTTGAAACTGGACATTGACTCATTGCCCAGGGAGCTCGACGAGGCCAAGCGCGAGCTTATGCGCTTGGAGTTGGAATTGGCTACCATAAAAAAAGAAGCCTCCGCCTCCGCCAGAGGTAGCGCCGCCTCGGGCGGAAAACAAGGAAAATTGATTGAAGTAAGCCAAATGGCGCGAAAAGTTGAGGAAGCCAGGGCCGGAATCAAGAAAATGGAAGAGAAGTGGTCGCGGGAAAAAGGGTTTATTGTGGAAATCCGCGCTATAAAAAAAGAAATCGGCGAACTCTCTCAGGAAGCAGAGCGAAAGTGGCGTGAAGGCGATTTTACGGCAGTGGCCGAGATTAAAAACGGCAGAATCCCCATTGCCGAGAAAAAGCTTGCCGAAACGGAGGCAAAACTCAAACGCCTGCAGGCAAGACGCAAAATGCTGAAAGAAGAAGTAGATGAAGAGGACATTGCCGCCGTGGTCAGCCGTTGGACCGGCATTCCGGTGACAAAAATGCTTGAGGCCGAGACGGAAAAACTATCGCGCCTTGAGGAAGTGCTGGCCAGTCGGGTAAGAGGCCAGAACGAGGCCATTGAAAAAGTGGCAAACGCTGTCAGGAGATCCCGGGCCGGCATTCAGGATGAAGACCGTCCGATTGCCTCCTTTATCTTTCTCGGGCCTACAGGAGTGGGCAAAACCGAGCTGGCCAAGACCTTGGCCGAGTTTCTATTTTCCGATGAAAAGGCCCTTATTCGCGTGGATATGTCGGAATATATGGAGCGCCACACCGTATCCAAATTCATCGGCTCGCCTCCGGGCTATGTCGGCTACGAGGAGGGGGGACAGCTGACCGAGCTCATCAAGCATCGGCCTTATGCCGTAGTGCTTTTTGATGAGATTGAAAAAGCCCACGCAGAAGTTTTCAACGTGCTTCTGCAAATTCTTGATAATGGCCGTTTGACTGACGCCAAGGGCCGGATGATTAATTTCAAAAACACCATCATTATAATGACCTCAAACATCGGCAGCGAGTTTGCGCGGCAGATGGGCGATCTGGGTTTTGCGGCGCTGGCCGAGGAGAGACCAGAGGTCAAGGAGGACGAGCTCAAGGAAAAAATCCGCAAAGCTCTTGAGCAGTCGTTCCGGCCGGAGTTCTTAAACCGCATTGACGAGATTATCATTTTCAACTCGCTCTCCAGGGATATACTTCGCGAGATTGTTGACATACAGCTTGCTCGGGTTGCCGAGAGGATGACTAAAAAACACATTGCCATAACTTTCAGCGATTCACTGCGACATTTTCTTGCTGAAAAAGGACACGACCCTCGTTACGGCGCGCGGCCGCTCCGGCGCACGATTCAGAATCTTATTTTGGACAGCTTGGCGTCCAAAATAGTAGCCGGAGAGATTAACGACGGCGATTCAGTAATAGGCGACGTCAAAAACGGCGAAGTGTCTCTGGCAAGAGTTGCTAAGCGAAACGGACTTAAACTTCGCGAGCGGGCCCAAGTCGCGCACTAACCCGTTCGACTTTCGCTCAGGGTTATCCTGAACGGAGTTGAAGGATAAGACAATTTTTGCGTATTGCGGCAATAATCCGTGACATACATCACGGGTTATTCACAATGTCAATATTGACGATACGAGACACGACCAGTAAACTTTTAAATTGTGTGCGTTTACAGTTGACTATGCGTCTTTCGGATGAACTAAAAAAGGAAATCTTCAATTTCGCTTTTGCCGTCTACAGGGTCACGGATCTTTTTCGTCCTGATGAGCCATTAAGAGGCAAGCTTCGGGAGCATGCAGGAGAAATTCTTAGCCACGCTGTCCGCTGCGAGCCGCTAGTCGGAAATGATCGCATCGGAGAATGCGGAGCAATTTCCTCGCTTTTGGAGGCATCGCGTTCACTTATCGAACTTGCCAGGCAAGTCGGGCTTATGAAGGCCATAAATGCCGAGATTTTAATCAGGGAGTGCCAGGCCCTGGAGGCCTATTTTGACGAGGAGATGGCCACTATCTATAGGGATACTGTGCCGCCAAAAAGACATAAAATTCAAAACGACACTCCTTTGATAAACGACATTAGCCAAATACGTTTAAAAGAGGCAAGAGTAATGGAAAAGCCGACGCAAACTACCACTACTAACGTAACGCGGGATGATTTTAATATCAGCGAACGCCAAAAAGCGATTCTTGATTATCTGAAGGCCAATAGGGCGGCGAAAATAAACGATCTTGCAACGATTTTTTCAAACCGATTCAGCTTAAAAACTCTGCAAAGAGACCTTTCTCGCCTTATTACTGAGTGTCAGGTTGAGCGGCAAGGTGATAAGCGCTGGGCAGTTTACCGCCTTAATGGTATAACTAACGACTAACGACCAACGACCAACAACAATAACTGATGAAGGATAATCGTTGTCGTTCGTCGTAAGTTGTAAGTCGTTAGTTGTAAGTCCATTATGCACATTCGTAAAGTCATTATTCCGGTTGGCGGGCTTGGCACGCGGTTTCTGCCGGCAACAAAGGCCCAGCCAAAAGAAATGCTGACCATTATTGATAAGCCAGTGATTCAATACTTGGTTGAGGAGGCGGTTGACTCAGGAATAAAAGAGGTGATATTTGTTACAGGAAAGGGCAAGCGGGCGATTGAGGACCACTTTGACAATGCCGGAGAGCTTGAGGCCTATCTTGAAAAACAAGGCAAGCGGGAGTTAGCAAAAAAGATTCGCGCGATATCGTCTCTGGCCTACTGCGCCTTTATCCGACAAAAAGAGCCGAAAGGCGTGGGGGATGCCCTTCTGCAGGCGCGTCACTTAGTCGGTGATGAGCCCGTCGCTGTCCTTTACGGTGACGATGTCGTTTATTCCAAAACCGAGCCGGCGTTAAAGCAACTACTCCGAGTATTTGAAAAATATAAAAAGCCGGTCTTTGCTCTTGAGCGCGTTCCCAAGAAAATCGTTTCGCGCTACGGAGTTATTGGCGGAAGAAAAGTAGGAGAACGAACATGGCTCGTGGATAAACTTATTGAAAAACCATCGGTCAGGCAGGCGCCATCCAATCTGGCAATTGTCGGCAAGTACATTCTCACTCCGGAGGTTTTTAATGAGCTGGCCAAGGTGAAAGCGCAAAAAGGCAAGGAGTTGTATCTGACCTCGGCTTTTGAGAGGATTTTGAAGAAAAAAGGCGAAATTTACGGCTATGAGCTAAAGGGGACGAGATACGACTGCGGCGATAAACTTGGGCTTTTGAAGGCCATTATTGACTTTGGATTGCGGCACGAGGAAGTAAAAAAGGGCCTCAAGGCCCATCTGAAGCGTATTCGGTAACAAAGCCCTTTATTTACTTGTTTTTTGCATTTTTAGTTATCCACACAGGGGGTTTGCAAGGAATGGTCCGGGAAATTATAATGAAAGCAGTGGAAAAAAGAGCGACTAATTCCTGAGCTGAAAGGCCATACTTTGGCTTTGTTATGCTATCTTCTGTACGCTCGCCAACATTCAAAATTTATCCACAGAGGCGTTTGTTTCCAAATCAGATTTCGGGCTGATACAATAGAAAGGTTGCAGTATTTGCTCGGAATCTGATTTGCGAGGCCGAATGGATGATCGCCGAGGAGGAATATCAGATCGGGAACGAACTTTGAAAACTTAATAATCCATCTACTTCTACTACTTTCGTATTTCGAACAAGGTTTCCGCCAGAGGCGGGCTAAGTCGGGCAGGTCGATTACCAGTCAACTAGAAAACTAGCAAACTGGTGAACTAGTCCCGGGCCTTGCAGAGAATAGAGTATGTTAATCATCTGTGTAATTTATGACGCATCATGCGCAATCCCGATTTATCCGTTTAACTTTCTTTGAAAGTTTGGCGGATATAGTCGATTGGGACGCGTTTGATGCACACGTATTCTTTTCCGCGATAAGCGGAGAAGAATTAAAAAAATTCTTATGACTCAATTAATTGCAAGACACAGGACACTGGCGAAAGTCATTGTTACTGTGTCAACTGCAGTTGCGATGTCGGGTGCTCTTGCGGTTATTCCGCAAATTGCGTCAGCCCTCACTTCTGCAGATGTGGAGCAGCTCATCAGTTTGGGAGTGATCCCAGCTGACAAAGCTGCTGCA
Source organism: uncultured Candidatus Saccharibacteria bacterium (assembly GCA_964505815.1). GTDB lineage: Bacteria > Patescibacteriota > Minisyncoccia > Sungbacterales > SURF-37 > CAZDKA01. Next base: position 24,695 of record CAZDKA010000001.1, read on the forward strand.
GCGCGAGCACTTGTTGGAGGAACGCCTCCCGCGGCTCCGGCAGGAGCATGCTCATTCACCCGCGACCTTACAGTTGGTGTGCGAGGTGATGACGTAAAGTGCTTACAAACATATTTGACTGCAACCGGTCACTTCACATTTTCCGGCGGCGCAACCAGCTACTTTGGTTCAGTGACCAAATCAGCGGTTAGCGCCTGGCAGGCGGCAAACGGCGTATCTCCGACAGCCGGCTACTTCGGCGCTATTTCGCGAGCGAAATACAATTCAGTTGTCGCGGCCGCTCCAGCTCCAGCTCCAGTTCCGGGAGTACCGCCAGCGCCAGTTCCAGTAGCGCCAGTAGCGGGGGATGCCTTAAGAGTAGAGAAGCACAAAGACCAGCCGGGTGATAACATTGCTCCTGGAAACGCGACGCGAATTCCGGTAACGAAATTCACGCTTACCGCCGGAGTCAAAGACGTTACAGTAAGATCAATTACTGCTGAGCGAATAGGTCTTGCAACCGACTCCGCGGTAGACAAAGTTGTTCTGCTCGGTGCTGACGGGTTGCAGATTGGAAGGGAAAAAACCCTTGGTTCAAACCACAGGTCGGTTTTGAGTGAGCCATTTGTGATCAAGGCCGGAGAATCCAAGGACTACACCATTGGTTTCAATCGTCCGGCGGCCAACGAGTCAGGAAACGTTTTGACTTTTGATGTCGTCGCTATTGACGCGAGTTCACCCCTCACCGGCACCCTGCCGATTCGCGGCTCGCAGATAACGATGAACACTTCGTTGACCATCGGCGATGTCACTCTGACGCGCGGCGTCAATGACCCGGGGGCCTCCGCAACTTCATCTAAGCGAAGCATTGGCGACACGGCATACAAATTCGCGGCGCTTCGCCTTACCGCTGGAGCGGCAGAGGACCTGAATATTAAATCTGTAAGTTGGTATCAGGCCGGCTCCATAGGCGCGGCTGATCTTGGTAATGTAAAAATTGTTCTTGCCGATAAAGAATACCCGGCAACCGTTTCTTCCGACGGCAAGTACTACTCCGCAAAGTTTGACGGCGTGGCTCTGTTGAAAGGCGGCCAAGCCGAGCTCTACATTAAAGGCGATCTCGTCGGCGGCACCAATAGAGACGTTGAATTCCAGCTATTCCGTGACACCGACCTTGATATTGTCGGCAAATCATTCGGCTTCGGCCTAAAGCCCGGCGGCGGAACCGCAACTGCTGGTTCTGTTGCCTACGGCGCTCTGTCTAGCGACACCGAGCCGGCATTCCGCGGCTATGTTGCGACAGTTGGCCAAGGCACCCTTACCGTTTCCAAGTCAGTTGTTTCGGCTGGCGCGGCCCAGAACGTTGCCGTTAATCTTGAGAAACAGCCGTTGGGCGCGTTTGATGTTGATGTCAAAGGCGAGAACATAACGGTTTCAAGCATGGTCTTCCGCGTATCAGCTGCCGTCAAGCAGGCTGATGTTGCCGGCGCCGACTACACATCCGTCGCTCTCTATGATGAGGCCGGAAATCTTGTTGCCGGCCCGAAAGACGGTTCTGGTACCTCTACTGAAACGCTTGTAACTATTACTTTCACTGATGCTGTTGAATTTGCGTCCGGCAAGAAGAGTTACATCTTGAGAGGTAAACTCTCAACCGACGTTGACAATAATACCCTGGTATCGGCCTCAACCACTCCGTCCACTGACTGGAGTTCAGCGGTTGGGCGCGTATCAGGCGTTACCATCACTCCGGCAAGCGTCGGAACCATCACCGCCAATACAATGACTGTAAAAACCGCCGCGCTCACAGCTTCAATCGGCAACACTCCTCCGCCGCAGACCCTTATCCGCGGCACAGTCGGATTCACGTTCGCAAACGTTGTCTTTGACGCCACTGCATCAGGAGAAGATCTGCGTATGACTTCGGCCATTGTGCAGTTGTTCGGCGCCAACGGTAATGAAGTCAAGAATTGCGGGCTCTACGACGGCACGGTTAATTTGACCACAGGTTCCAACGGGGTTAACCCGACAGGCGAGGGCGATCAGACGTTCACCTTTGACAACGCAATTATTATTCCGAAAGGGACTGTTAAGACGCTGGCGTTGAAGTGCGACACTCTCGCGAGCGGAACTGCCAGTAAGACCCTGTGGAGCTTCAGCAGTAACGAAACTTTCGGAACAACCGGCATTACTTCCGGCAGCAGCGTAACTGCCACGGTTGCTTCGTCTTCGGTGGATAACGTTATAACTATGGCCGCATCCGGCAGCTTTACGGTAATACTTGACGGCTCAAGCCCGGCGGTTCGTATGGCGCAAGCCGGCCAGGACAGTATCCTGTCGGTGCTTCGCTTCACGGCAACTAATGAAGCGGTAGATTTGAAGCAGATCCGGCTTCAGCTTACTAACACAGCGTCAAACAGTCCGTCTGATCTCTCCAAAATTACGCTTTGGGATGGCGCGACTAAAGTTGGCGAGTTTACCGCAACCACTTCCGACATAGGCCTCCTTACTACTGTCACCGGCTTTGTTATTCCGAAAAACGGCGACAAATTAATGACCATCAAGGGTTCATTGGCCCCGATTGGCGTTGATGAGTCAGGCCGGCCCGGTCACTTGCTTTCGGTTGATTTGCATGGTTCGGACAGCACGACCTATCTTGGCACCTACGGAGTTGGAGTAGGTTCTTCGCAAAACGTTATCTCAACTTCCGGAGATACAGCGTCAGCCGGCGTCCGCATAGTCCGCGCCTACCCGACGATTACAAACCTTTCCGTGCCGTCAAACAGCTTGGCCGATGCGTCGCAGAAAGTGCTTTACCGCTTCTCGGTTTCCGCGCCTTCCGGCACGAACGGCGTATCGCTCTACAAGTTCGTATTCGGCATCGCGACCAAAGCGGATGACGCGGGTATTACCGGCTATGACTTCACGATTACCAACCTCCGGCTCTATGCCTTCACCAGTTCTAACTTCTCCGGCGGAGCATACTCTGCCGACGGCCAGCTGAATAACGGCACCACACTCTTTGATACAGATGGAAATAACCCGGGCTCTGCGTTTACTCCAACAGCAGGAGGTCAGATTCTTCAAGCAACTACGTCTGACTACGCTATCTACTTCAACCCGGCTAGCCCCACGAGCGCTGTTCGAGAAGCCATCCACGTTCCTGCCGGCTCAACCTATTACTTTGAGCTCAAAGGCGATGTGGCCGGCGCTGATTCTGGTGATTCCGCAACAGTTCAGTTAATGGGTGATTCAGGATGGGTAGGTCAGGGAGGAGACACTTTAAACGCTAATTCCAACAACGGATTCCTTTCCGGGAATAACGCAAGGAACTACACTTTTGCTCTCGCAGCGCCTATCCTTGATGCGTCAAGCACCGTTACAGGAGCAGCAGCCGGGGCAACAGGAAGCAATGTTGACCGATCAGGCATAGGCAATGACTTTATCTGGTCCGGTAACTCAACCACCACTCACACAGGTGCATCGGGTGATTCAGGCCCTGACTGGTACAACGGCTTTCTTGTTCCCGGTCTTCCGTCTTCAGGCGCTCCAGCCCAGACCTTCTCGCTCTAATCTAGTTCTCTTCAATCTCGTATCCTTGTAACGAGAGCAAAAACCCCGCTTCCAGCGGGGTTTTTGCGTTTGTCTGTTTCAGCATTCGAGGGCGTTTCTGGCTGTTTTGCTATTTACGTTTTAGAATGCTATCGCTTGCTAAAACGTATTTTTTGAAGTTCTTTGCTAGAATGGTTTAGCGGAGGCAGTTGCAAAGACATGGCCTTTTCTGTTATTATCCACGCTATGCCTTTATATTTTCGTAAATACCGGCACTTTATTGTTGGCGGAATCGCGCTAGCCGCGGTTTCAGTGGCTGCTTTTTATTTTTTGGACTATAGGAGCGTGAAGGACGAAATATCAGGAGTTACAAAAGATACGGCTCCCGGAATTGAAGATACGGCAGTTGACAGCGGAACCCTTCAACCCGAGCCGCGGCCGGCTATACCGCCGTCAGCAAAAGCTCTGATGCCGTATCAAGGCCAGCCGATTCGGGAATTGAACGCTGACCCAAAGTTCATTGCTTCAATCGGCTCGGCCCTTCACGAGAAATATCGGAAGAACCTTGCCTCGCTTGCCGAGCGTCTTGAGAAAGATCCTTTAAACCACGACGACTGGCTTGCCGTTGCCTATATAAAAAAACTTTTCAGCAACTATATTGGAACGCGGGACGCCTGGGAGTACGCAAAAATAGTAAAGCCGGACAGTGCCGTTCCTTATTTTAACCTGGGCGGATTATATGGTTACGAATTAAAAGAGCCCGCAAAAGCCGAAGAAAATTATGTTTCAGCTCTTCGGCTGGACCCTTATAATCTTGATTATTATGTCGGCCTCGCCAATTTTTACGCGGATGTGCTTAAAAATCCCACGGCATCCGAGGCAACACTGCTTTCCGCGCTTGATAAGGTTCCTCACACCGAGGTAAACCTTTTTACACAAATAGGGTCTTTTTACTCCAACCACAAAAATTACGCCAAAGCCGTTGAATACTTTGAAAAAGCACTGGATGCGGCAACTAATACTAATCCTGACGTCAAAAAAGCCGTTGAAAACGAACTCAACTACCTTCGCTCAAAACAATAAGCCGACACACCGAGTAATAATCGTGAGAAGCAATGCTGATTCTGCTCTTATATGGCTAAAATTTTAATTACCGGAAACAAGGGCGTTATCGGTTCGTATTTAACCAGAATGCTTTCTGAAAAAGGCCATGATGTTTTTGGCATTGATCTTTTTCACGGAGTCGGCGCAGTGGGCTGGGAGCAGGAGATGTCAAAAGGCAAGTTTACTTATGCCAGGTGCGACGTTGGCGATTTCAGGCAGCTTGAACGGGTGTTTGAGAAAGCCGGCCCATTTGACTTTGTGTATCACGCCGCCGCGGAATTTGGGCGCTGGAACGGCGAGGATCATTATGAGCAAGTTTGGAGGACCAATGCCGTAGGAACAAAAAACGTTATCCGCCTTCAGGAAAGATACGGATTTAAATTAATACATTTTTCTTCTTCTGAAGTGTACGGCGACTTTCAGGACTTGATGAAAGAGGACGTGATGGACACGCATGAGATCAAGCAGATGAACGATTATGCTCTTTCAAAATGGGTAAATGAACAGCAAATAAAAAATTCGGCTGTACAGCGCGGCACCAAAAGCGTGGTTGTGAGAATTTTTAATACATACGGTCCTGGCGAGTGGTATCATCCGTACCGAAGCGTTAACTGCAAATTTTGCTACCACGCCCTACACGGAATTCCCGTGACGGTTTACAAAGGCCATTTTCGCACCTCAACCTATCTTGAAGATTGCTGCCGGACGCTGTCCAATATAGCGGGAAACTTTAAAGCCGGAGAGACGTACAATATCGGCGGGTTGGAATACCATGATATAGAAACGCTCGCAGATATTGTCTGGAAATACACTGGTGCGGCGAGGTCCCTGATCCACTACGAGGAACCAGAGATCCTCACCACAAAAAGCAAGAAGGTGGATATATCTAAAGCAGTGCGGGATCTTGATCATAAGCTGACCGTAAGTTTAGATGACGGTGTAAAGAAAACTATTGATTGGATGAAGACATATTATAATCTTGTATAAGAGAGGATGGACCCCCCCTGTTAAAAATAAAAAAATGGGCGCAGTGCGCCCATTTTTGATTCACGTACTTTCGTGCCACGTTGCAGTTTCTACGGTTCTGCTGTCTCGGCGGCCGTACCAGATTTCTTGTTTGGCGAATTCTTCTTTACTGCCGTAGCGCGCGACGTCTACAACCAAGATTTGGCGTTTATCTGACAATGCCGCAAGATTTGGAGTTTGGTCGTTCATGATGGCTTCAAAATATTCCGGGATGGAGCAGGAAAACGTGTATTCTCTTGGCTTATCAGGGTTAAGGCCGGCAATTCTCGCGGTTTGGTACAAGAAAACCTCTTCCAGTTCTGGCTCGCTGAATTGTAGACAGCGGTCTTCCAGAAGCTTACGCACAAGAGCAGCGAATTCTCGGTAGAAACTATCCTGGTTTTCGGACAGCCGGAGAAACGTGGCCTCCTCTATTTGCCACGATATTTCTCCAAAGTCTTCCAAAAATAGGCACTGTGGTCCGCCCGCCATGATGGATTCCAAGTAGTCTCTGTAGTGGATTATTTCCCGTTTAATTGTCGGGTAGCCATCGTTGTCGCCGTACTTGATGAAGTACTCAAAGAGTTCGGTATACTTGATTCCAAATTTATGGAATAGGTATAAGGCCACGAAGAAGCCCAACTTGAGTCCGTGGAGCGTTTGAGCCATCCAGCCGAGAGTGGCCGATCGCTTCCATTCCTCTAACGGCATTGTATTGGTGGCCACGACGATGTCTTCGCGCTCTACCACCTCTCCCTCTCGTCGCGCCGAAGCATGGGGTTCAACAAGATCAATTGTTTTCGTAATGATCCCGTGTTCTCTGACGTATGTGGGATCGGCCATGGGTGTGTTAGGGAGAACCGTGCAGAAGAAAATTCCGATTTGGTCGTAGAGTCCCGCCTCAAATACTTCGTCCAGGCCGGCAGCGAAGCTGGAGTATGTTTCTCCGGGCAGGCCAAGAATTAACTCCGTATAGATGGGGATTTTTTCCGCGCGGTATCTGCGCACCAGGTTGCGATACACTTCGATTTTAATGTTTCCCCTGCCGATATTTTTCAGTGTTGTAGGATCGGTGCTTTGGAAGGAAACAGTGACTCCTTTGGTAAGCCCAACTTTGTCCAAAAGCCGCGCGACTTCAAAGACCCGATCCTCTGCGTTTTTTCCGAAGCAGACGCGGAAGGAGTGCGGGTAGCCGCTTCTTTCCTTGCCTGCGACGAAAAGCTCCGCAACTTCGAAATCGCGGCGGATCATTCCGAAGTTAGCGTCAGCGCCAAATACGTAAGGAACTTTTTTGGCGCCGAGCCACTGAACTTCTTCCCCGATGCGCCCGAGGTCAAACATTCTAACCTTTTTGTTTCTCCCTCCCCAGTAGCAGAATCCGCAAGCAAAAGGACATCCCCGGTTGGTCTCGATTATGACCTGATATTCAGTGTCTCCCCGGTTGTCCAAGAGGTCGTCGTAAAGCCCCGTAGCGTATGGAGAAGGGAAGTCGTTTACATCAGCGAGCGGCCTGTCGGGCGTACGAACATACTCTCTTGTTTCGGGATGCATAAAGGTAACGCCGCGGACGCGCGAGAAATCGCGAGTTTCGAGGAAAGCAATCAGCAACTCGGCAAATGTTTCTTCGCCGTCTTTAATGACCGTTACGTCAATAAATGGGTTTTCTTTCAGAAAATCCTCGGCGTCTTCTGGCACATGAGGACCGCCAAATACAATTAACGCGTCGGGAAACATTTTTTTGGCCATTTTGGCCAGCGCCAGGTTTAGCTGGTGGTTCCAAACCGAAGACGAAAAGGCCATAACCGAAGGGTTGTCCCATTGTTTGGCTATGACTTCCGGTTTGCCGCGGATGAAAACAAAAGGCATGAATTCGTAATTAGCCGTTATTTCCGGCTTTGTTTCGGCGAACGCCCTCAGCATTCCGGAGACATTCGGCAAGTAGACCTTAGCGCCCATCAGTATGTTGAATTCGTGCAGGTACACGCGTTTCACTTGCTGCCTCCTCTTTAGTTGACAAAGAGCTTTATTTAAGCCCAATTTAACGTTTTTTTACAGCCGACGTCAATAAGCGTATAAAAACGTTAAACCATTGAGTTATCTATTAGTGTATTATATTGTTGGACTTATATATGACATTAAATAGCCAGAAGAATTTAGTTGTTGTCTTGGGGGCAAGGCCAAATTTTATAAAGGCCGCTCCGTTTTTTCGCGAGGCCAAAAACCATCCAGAATTTAAACTTACCCTAGTTCACACCGGTCAGCACTTTGACGACAACATGTCCCGCGTATTTTTTGACGAAATGCAAATCCCGCGGCCGGACGTCTTTTTGGATATACAAGGAGAATTTCATACTGAAAAAATAGGCAAAATGTTCAATGCGCTAAAACACACCCTGGGCAACAGAAAATTCGATGCCACAGTTCTTTTCGGCGACGTAAGGTCCACTTTAGCAGGCGCTATTGCTGCCGCCGCGAATAATCAGCGCATTATTCATGTGGAAGCCGGCCTGCGGAGCCACGATAGGCGCATGCCCGAAGAAATCCACCGCGTTGTTGTTGACCACCTTTCCGATCTGCTGTTCATAACGGAACCATCCGCGACCGAGAATCTTCTAAAAGAAGGAGTCAGCAATGCAAAGATACGCCATGTGGGTAACATCATGATTGAGAGCATTGAAACGTTTTGGGACAAGATTCAAGCATCCCCAGTGGTAAAAACACTCGGACTTCGGGATAAAAGTTACATTGTCGCCACCATTCATCGGCAGGAAAATACCGATAATGCCGCAACGCTGCGTGCGATACTTATGCTTTTAGACAAGATCGCTTGTGATAGCACTGTGGTGTTGCCGCTCCATCCGGGGACGAGAGAGCGGGTAGAGGAGTATGGCTTGACAGGCCTTTTTGACAACCTTCGCATCATTGAGCCGCTCGGTTATTTTGAATTTTTAAAACTTGTCAGTATGAGCGGGGGCGTTGTTACCGACTCCGGGGGCATCCAAGAAGAAACGAGTCATCTCGGCGTCCCTTGCGCAACGCTTCGTGATAATACCGAGCGTCCTATTACTATAGAACTTGGTTCAAATAAACTATTCACGGCACAAATAGAAAACAGTGAAGAAATTAAAAAACATCTCGCGAGGCGCGATTTTAAGTCAAAACACATCCCTATGTGGGATAATCAAGTAAGCAAGCGCATATTTGCGCACTTGGAGACGTATTTTGGGGAGGCGTAGGGTTTGCTACGTTTCCGGGGTGTACTTCAGCCGGTCAACGGCCGCATAGAGGGCGCGCTTGCAGGCCCCGTAGAAACGGGGCGTTTTCTTTTGCAAAACGTCTAAAACTGGGGCGAATTTTCCTCGCCACATATATAGTGTGTGAGCGGAAACAACATTTCCGCCATAACGTTTGGCGATCAATGTTTTCTCCTCGGCAAATTTTTTCTGTTGAGTTGCTGTTTTTGAGCCAGCCCACATTCTGTAAACTCCGAATGTTATTGGCAGGTATTGCACCTTGCCGATTCTGAACATTTTTAGCCAGAGGTCCAAGTCTACGGCATACTGCAGGGATTCATCGAGGTATCCGGCCTTCTCAACTATTTTTTTGCTGAAAAAGTTGAAGCCGAACGAATTGCCGCGCGTTAGTAAACTTTCAAACGTTTCATCCGGTCTTGGTCTCGGCTCAATTTTTGGCGGCCTGCCGTCTTCGTAGATTTTCAAAGAATCTCCGTAGACAAAATCAAGCTCCGGGTCGACGGCAAAAACGCCAGCCACTTTTTCAAAAATGCCGAGCATATAATAATCATCCGAATTCATCCACGCAAGAACTTCGCCTTTTGCGGCCCGCAAGCCCTCATTAATCGCGCTGGTTTGTCCGCCATTTGGTCTTGTCCAGTATCTATACGATATTCCTTTGCATTTCACCGGCCATGCTCCATTTTTGAGAAGTTTGTCATATTTCTCTATGACCGACAGCGTGTTGTCGGTGGAGCCATCATTGACAATAACGTAGTCAATATTAAAATCGCCCTCCTGTTTGAGAACGCTTTCAATCGTCTGCCCTATAAATTGGGCCTGGTTATAGGTGGGGGTGACAATGCTTATGGTGATTGGGCGCATAACTTCTTTTGTATAATACTTGTTCTGAAGCATTTGGGTCAATTGACGAACCGCTGTAACTCGTCTACAAATAAAGCCATGCAGAACGCATGGCTTTATGTTTTATTGGCGCTTGCGGTACTGGCTTTGGCCCAATCGGCATTGGCTTCGGTAGTCATCAACGAGGTGCTTTTTTATCCATCCAGCTCGGGCGATACCGGCCTTGAGAAAATAGAGCTTTATAACAATGGCGTAACCGGTGTTTCTGTGAGCGGCTGGGAGTTATATCCGGATAAGGCCGGCTATTTTGTTTTTCCTTCGGGTTTCTCTATTACATCGCATGGATTTGTTACCGTGCACCTGAAGATATCCGGGACGGCTAACGCTGCAAATTTGTATCATGAAAGCACGAATAGTTCGAATATGGGCAATTCGTCAGGTTCTGTTGCGCTTTTTTCCGAATCGGGGCATCCCTCCGCTTCTATTGTTGATTTTGTCCGCTACCATAAACCCGGGAGTTCCGAGAGTAAAACATGGGAATCAGCAGCTTCTACCGTGGGACTTTGGACTGCGGGGCAATTCGTTGATATAGCCGCGCTTGCGGCAGGCAGTTCAATTGCGTTTAGCGCCGACGGCGTAAGAGGCGGCGCGTCGTCGTGGAGTATTGCAACTTCGCCCACTATCGGCAGTTCAAATTCAGCAGGCATTACCGCCGAATCTGGAGCCGGAGAGCAAAGTCAACAGTCGGAGCAGGGCTCATCTGAAAGCGAAGATTCATCAGTTTCTGATTCCGGCCGGCCGGTGCCGCCGTCCTTGAAAGCGTATGCCGGTCAAGACCGTATCGCGGTTCAAGGCGCATTAGTGGAGTTTCGGGGAAGCGCCGACGGCATAAACGGCGAGCCGTTGATTTCGGCGAGGTTCTCGTGGAATTTCGGCGACGGAACGACAAAGGAAGGAAAAATCGTATCGCATGTATACTATTTTCCGGGCAGTTATACGGCAAGCTTAAACGCTTCCTCCGGCGAATACACCGGCGCCGATTATATCAAAATCACCGTAGTAAGCCCCAATATAGTAATCAGCGAGGCAAAGACCGGGGAGCGTGGATTTGTTGAGCTTTTCAACAATACCGACTATCGGCTTGACCTTGGCGGGTTTTTATTTAAAGACGAAGTAAATACTTTTGCGGTTGAACGCGACACATACATAAGCCCGAAGTCAGCCCTTGTTTTTTCAAACGCGGTTACCGGCCTGCTTCTTTCGGGCCGGCAGTTGTCTCTTAACGACGCGCACAATTTTATGGTTGATTCTGCGGATTTATCCTCGCCCCTGCTTCTTGAGGAAAGTTTTGAGCGAAGTGTCGCAGGCGGACAAAAATTCATAAAAACAAAATCGCCGACACCTGGAACGTATACTCCGATTGGTGAAAGCGGAATGGCTCCCAAAAAACAAGTCATAACGCAACAGCCAAGCGTGACGAAGCGTAGTGACCCTGCGGATAGTGACGATAATGGCAAGCCGGTTAGCACCGAGAGTGAACCGCGTATTGCCGACGCGGCTACCGGTCGAGATACCGTTCCCGAATCCGTCCAAAAAGAAACAGCCGCCGTTTCGTCATCATCCGGTTTTTCTCCTCTATGGTTTCTTGCCGCCAGCATTATTGTCGGTATTTCTGCCGCGGCGGCCTTTCTTTTTTTGCGGCATCTATGAATAACCGCACCGGCCTTCGATCGAGTTCAGTCGAGTACAAGCAGCGCGGCGTCCCCGCAACGCTTGGCCCGCCTCTCGTCGTCACCTGGTTGTTTACCCTCCCACTCGAAACGACATGCAGTAAAAGGATTTTTGGCCTTGACAGATAGTCAAGCAATATGGTACCTCTATATAAGGTGATAAAGGGCACGTTCGGCCCTCAAGTGCACCACCTTAAATCACGGCACAAAGACAGAACTTACAAGGCGAAGGGCGAGGAAAGTGTAGGTAGTACTTACATTTTCCCCGCTCTTTGATAGAGCGGGGAGTGCAAATTTTATAGCTGTTGTGGCTATAAAAGTGGTGCACTTCAAAGTTCATTTCAAACTGAGGAAAGGAGATAGGAATGACCGAATTAAAAAAGGGACTCGGACAGTT
>CAZDKA010000001.1:36658-59800 GCA_964505815.1 uncultured Candidatus Saccharibacteria bacterium
CAAACTGAGGAAAGGAGATAGGAATGACCGAATTAAAAAAGGGACTCGGACAGTTTATCGATTTTTTGGATCAAGAACTTCTTCCTTTCGGTATGGAGCATTGGTACGAAGGTTTCCCAGTCGATGGCCCGCCGGGAATACGCAGTCACACTATCGGCAAGATAACGAGAAAGACGAAACGCCTCCTATTCTTTTCGTGGACCTCGAAGGAATACCAGGCCATGGCTGATGTGATTGCTGAGCCAGACACGCCGATCAAAAGCGGGGCATCAGATGCGCTCCGGATACGCGTAAGAGACATGAGCGTACTACCCGTTCTTGAAATATTGGCAGAAAGGTTCGAGAACGCGGGCTTTGGCCTTAGGGCAGAGCTCCTTTACTAAAAGGTTTTCGCCGCAGACGATATGGGGGTTCGCCAATATAGCTCTTTTATGATTGAGGCCATCAGCAACGCTGGTGGTTTTTCATTAATAAAGCTCTTTACATTGTAGATTGGTTTTTAAAAACAGACAGTTACCACTATGTGAGACGCGAAGATAATTTTGGTGGTATTCTTTATTAAGAAGATTACATTTATGTCGGGTAACATCGTAAGGAAAAGGCCATCGATCTTTATATTCACCACCGCCTATGACCCATTTATCGGCGGGGCGGAGATCGCTGTTAAAGAGATAACCAAGCGGCTCAAAGACGAGTTTCGTTTTTTTATTTTCACTTCGCGGTTTCGTAAGGATTTGCCGCGTTGTGTTGAAAAAGACGGCATAGTAATCCGGAGAATCGGTTTAGGTTTCAAGTTGGATAAATTTCTTATTCCGTTTATCGGATTTTTTATCGTAAGGCGCCTTGCGCGGGAAGAGCGGCCGGTTCTTTTTTGGCCTGTCATGGTAAGTTACGCCTCGGGCATTCCTTACTTAATAAACATCTTCCGCCCCGGTAAGCCGATCCCGATTATTCTGACTTTGCAAGAGGGCGACTCGGTTGAACACATCAAAAGGGCCAATCTGGGTTTAAGCGGCGTATCCTGGCGGGCGGCTCTCCGGCGAACCCATTATCTTACGGCCATCAGCACCTTTCTTTTGCGGCTTGGCCGTGAGTTTGGATATACGGGAGCGGGAAGGGTTATCCCCAACGGCGTTGACGTAGCGGCCTTTACCAAAGAATTTCAACCGGATGAACTTGCCGCTTTACGTAACATTTTAGGCATTCTGCCGGACGAGAAAGTAGTTGTTACCACTTCCCGCCTTTCAAGAAAAAACGCCATTGATACGGCAATACGCGCGCTCGGCGTTTTAGCGAGAAAAGGTAAAAAGTTGAAGTTTCTTGTGCTCGGCTCGGGCGAGGAAGAACAGGCTCTCTGCACTCTGGCGCGCCGTGAGAATATCAGCGAGCGCGTTATTTTTCTCGGAACAGTGCCGCACGGTGACATCCCAAAGTATCTTAAGATCTCTGATTTGTTTGTCCGACCGTCCCGTTCCGAAGGCCTTGGCAATTCGTTTCTTGAGGCCATGGCCGCAGGAGTTCCGGTAATAGGCACGCTGGCGGGCGGCATAGCTGATTTTCTGGAAGACGGCAAAACCGGCCTTGCCGTAGGCATAGATGACTACGAAGATCTTGCGCGAAAAATTGAATCAGCGCTTTACGACCGGCCGCTTCGTGACCGAATTCGCGCCGGCGGTCACAAAATAGCGCTTGCCGGTTTTCAATGGGGAATGATCGCCGACAGCTTCTCGGAGGTTTTCAACGCGATGATTGCCGAAGACAAGAAATTACGTATTCTTATTGCGACCGGCATTTATCCGCCGGACATCGGCGGCCCGGCAACATATAGCAAACTTCTTGTTGATGCGCTGCCGGCAAGCGGCTTCCGGGTCAGGGTATTGAACTTCGGCGAAGTCCGCAGTCTTCCCAAAGTCGCGCGGCATTTCGTTTATTTTTTTCGGCTTTTGAAGAGAGCCAGGGCCGCCGATATTATTTTTGCCCAGGATCCGGTAAGCGTTGGCCTTCCGTCAGCGCTTGCCGCCAAAGTCCTCGGCAAAAAATTTGCGTTGAAAGTCGTAGGCGACTACGCCTGGGAGCAATACCAACAAAAAATCAAAAATCAAAAATCAAAAATTAAAAATTTGGATGATTTTCAAAAAGAAAAACTTGATTTTATTACCGAGTTGAGGAGGAGAATTCAGAAATTTGTAACGCAGAGAGCCCAGAAAATTATTGTTCCGAGTGAATACCTGAAAAAAATTGTCATGCAGTGGGGTGCAAACGAAAAAAAGATTAGCGCAATTTATAACGCATTTGAAGCGGACACCGGACAGATTTCAAAGGATGAGGCGCGCTCGCGTCTCGGTTTATCGGGAACGGTTGCGGTGTCGGCTGGGCGGCTGGTACCGTGGAAGGGTTTTGAGGCGCTGATTGAAATTGTTGCCGAGCTGCAAAAGGATATTTCTGGATTTAAACTAGTCATAATCGGTTCGGGGCCGGATGAAGAGCGGCTTCTGGCAAAGGTAAAAAATCTTGGGCTGGAAGGTGTCGTAACGCTTGTCGGGCCCATATCTCATGACGGCCTACTGAGGTATTTCAGAGCAGGAGATGTGTTTATTTTGAATACCGCTTATGAGGGGTTCTCGCACACACTTCTTGAGGCAATGGCAAGCGGTCTTCCGGTGATTACGACGCCGGTTGGCGGTAATAGCGAAATCATAAAGGATGGAGAAAACGGAATTTTGGTATCATATAATGATATCCGGGGAATTACTGACGCGGTGCGGCGAGTTTTAAGCGACCCGGTTCTGCGTGATCGGCTCTCGGCGCAAGAGCGGGCGGCCGTAGGTCAATTTACAAAAGAAAAAATGCTTGCAGAAACCACAGCGATTTTAGAGAATTTATTATAATATAAAATACTCATCCTTACAAACTTGAGAATGTAAGGATGACGAGATTAGTGTGTTAGTGTTATTTGTATGCCGAGTGTTAATGGAAAGGTTTTGGTGATTGGGACCGACATTTTCATGTTTGATACGAATTCTTCCGCGGGCGCAAGAATCCGTGAATACGCGCGGCTTTTTGAGGAGTATCACATGATTATCTATGCCCGACAAGGATTCAAGAAGGAAGCTACGCCGCCACTTTTTCTTTACCCCACGAATTCTCGGTTCTACTTTCTGCGCCCGTTTGATGCGTTTCGTATAGGCATAAAAATTATCCGTGAGCGCGGTATCAATCTTGTGAGCGTGCAAGACCCGGCAGAAACTGGAGTTGCCGGCTGGCTTTTGAAGAAAGCGCTCGGCACCAAACTGCATATCCAAATTCATGCCGATTTTTTCTCACCATTTTTTAAAAAGAATTCCTTGAAGGAATACGCGCGATACCTTGTGTCGCGGTTTATTATTCCCCGCGGAGATAAATTCCGCGTCGTTTCTCAACGGATTGCCGATTCGCTACATTCCACATTCCACATTCCACATTCCAAAATTAAGACATTGCCAATTTTCGTTGACCGCGGGCGTATTGCAGGTGCTGCGCCGTCGTTTGACCTCCGTCAAAAATATCCCCAGTTTGATTTTATTATTTTAATGGTGGCGAGGTTGGTTCGCGAAAAAAATATTGGATTTGCCCTTATCGCTTTCAAAGAATTGGTCAAGGAATTTTCGAGAACCGGCATGGTTATTGTTGGCGATGGCCCGGAGTTTAAAAACTTACAACTTACAACTAACAACTTACAACTTGGAGACAGTGTTCGGTTTGAGGGTTGGCAAAATGATCTCGTTCCTTACTATAAAGGCGCCGATTTGTATCTTTTGACGTCAAGCTTTGAGGGTTACGGTCGAAGCGTTATTGAGGCCGTTGCCGCAGGACTTCCTGTTGTAATGACCGACGTGGGGGTTGCCGGCGAGATTATACGCGATAAAGAAACAGGCCTTGTGGTTCCGCCGGCTAACCAAGCCGCTCTCGCCAAGGCGCTCTCGGAGGCGCACCATCACTATAATGATATGCGGAGAATGGCCGAGCGGGCTTATAGCAAGGTTTCAAGAACGCCGCCGCTTACCAGGCAGGATTACCTTAGAATGTACAAGGGCTCATTTTCCATATGACCAAGCCGCTCAAAATTTTCTATGTTACAAATGCCCGCATTCCCACCGAAAAAGCCCACGGACTTGCGACTGTAAAAATGTGTGAGGCCTTTGCTAAAAAAGGCGCCGAAGTTACGCTTTTTGTGCCGTGGCGCATAAATCCCGTAAGCGAAGATCCGTATGAGTATTACGCCGCAGAGCGAGTTTTTAAGATAAAGACGCTGCCGAGCATTGATATGCTGTGGCTGGGATTCGGCAAGCAGTTTTTTTTTGCAGTGCAGGTTTTATCTTTTTCGCTGGCCGCAGCTTTCTGGCTTTTGGCTCGATACGGCCTCCGGGGCGCGCCGAAGGACACAGTGATTTTTTCGCACGACTATATTCCGCTTTATTTTGCCAGCTTCGCCTCTACGCGCATTTTTTATGACATTCACGACTATCCGCAAAAAAATTCTGTGTATGAGCGCGTCTTAAAAAAATCAATAGGCCTTTCCGTTCAGACCAAGCGCAAGATTGATGCCGTGTATAATGACTTCGGCGTGCCGCGAGAAAAAATTGTATATTGGCCGAACGGCGTTGATGTGAAACGTTTTGATATTCCTCTTTCCCAAGGTGAAGCCCGGAAAAAACTGAATTTGCCGCAAGATAAAAAAATTGTGCTCTATACCGGACAGCTTTTCCCTGGAAGAGGGGTTCACACTTTAGTAGAAGCTGCACAATTTCTCCCAAAGGACGTTTTAGTTTACATAGTTGGCGGCAGTAAAGGTGAGATAGAAAAATTCCAAATTCCAAATTCCAAATTCCAAATTCGTTTTGTCGGCCAGCGGCCGTGGACGGAGATGCCACTGTGGTTAAAAGCGGCTGATGTGCTGGTAGCACCCCATTCCGCAAGAGCCCACGCAGTGGGGCGAGCAGAGGTTTCATTATATTACATTTCACCAATGAAGCTTTTTGAGTATATGGCTTCTGGCCGGCCTATTGTCGCCTCGGACATTCCGTCCATCCGCGAAATCGTTGATGAGTCCATGGTGTTTTTTGCAGAACCGGACAACCCCGAATCGTTCGCAAGCGTCATTCAAACCGTTTTGAGCTCTCCTGAAGATGCAAAACGGCGGTCGGAAAACGCACGAAGAGAAGTCCAAAATTACACCTGGGAAGACAGAGCCGAGAAAATCCTTTTGCGTATGCGCGAGGTATTCTAGAGAAGGAAGCCTTTCTCGAAAAGACTCGATAGATAATATTTAGACATACTTAAGACATACTTACAAACTTGAGAATGTGAGGATATAAATTTGAAGAAACAAATATGAAGGTTATTATTTTGGCTGGTGGCAGAGGAACGCGACTTCCAAATGCGGCCAAAGACATTCCAAAAACGCTTGTCCAGATTCACGGCAAAACAATTCTTGACCGCCAACTTGAGCTTTTGGAAAAACATGGCTTGACCGATGTGCGGCTTTCTTTAGGTTTTCGCTCCGATCAGATTATTGCCTATCTCCAACAAAACAGGCGAGACCACATTGAATATGTGATTGAGGACGAACCGCTTGGCACCGGCGGGGCAATACGCTTTGCCTCAGAGGATTTATCTGATGATTTTGTGGTAATTAACGGCGATGTGGTCACCGACCTTGACTTTACTGATTTGCTTCGTCGTCATGCCCCTTCGACAGCGATGGTTGTTGCCGCGTGGCGGGAAGATGCGCGAGACTTCGGACTCCTCGATATTCATGAAGGCAAAATCCGGGCCTTTTTAGAAAAACCGGCCGAGCCGCAATCCGGTTATATAAATGCCGGTTGTTACATTCTGCATCCGAAACATTTTGAAGGTATCGCCGAAAAATCATTTATGATCGAAAAGGATATATTTCCGCGCCTTGCTGAAAGCGGGGAACTAAGAACCTTTGTTCATCGCGGTTTTTGGCAGGATATTGGCACAGAAGAACGACTGGCAGAGATGCGGAGCCGCGCAGTATTATGAATTTGTATGGTAACATTCCAATATTCTTGAGAATATTGGAATGTTATAGGGCACAAAAGTTATGAGGAATAAACAAGGGAAAACAGCAAAACAGCTTGAACGGCATTTCAAAGGCGTGGCAAATCACCGCCGCATAGATATTCTGCAACTTGTTGCTCATAACGAGGGGATGACACTTGAAAATATCGCCGAAAGTTTGCGCTGTAATATGAAGACAATTTCTGAACATACGCGAAGATTGGTTCAGGCCGGCTTAGTAAACAAGGAGCACCGCGGGCGATCTGTGGAACATCGTCTTTTGCCGTACGGCCGCATTTTTCTTCGTTTTATCAGAACCTTCGGCGCAGAAAATTAACATTCTCATATTCTTAAGAATTTGAGAATGTTAATATGCGTGGTGCGAAGCGGCCGCTCCAAAACTGTGGATTTTTCAGGCATCAAATATCAAAAAATGTCTACTAACACAAAGCCGAGGATTTGCTACATTCTCCCAAGTTACGATCTTGCCACCGGCAGCCATTTTTTTCATTTGTATCAACTACTAGAGCGCGCTAGAGAGGATTTAGACATCTTTTTGGTCATTGAAAAGACAAAAGCATGGCCTGGTAATGCGCCTTTTCGTTTTTATTGTCAGAAGTTTTCATTTCCGCCACTGCGGTTTGCGGAACTTCTTTTTATTTTAATGCGTGAACGCATGGGGGGGAGGAGATATTTTTACACGCATTACTCATTTTTTGGAGCACTTGCCTCGTGGTTTGTCACGACACTTTTTGGTGGAGTTTCTTATTATTGGAATTGCGGTACGCCGTGGCTTTACAGGCGGTCTTTTTTTGAAGAAGCTATATTTCGATTCGTAATGCGGCATAATATTTTAGTTACCGGCACGGCCGGTATTGCGTCCGAATATAGCCGTCGTTTCCGTCTCAATCGAAAGCGTATAATTATTTTGTCAAATTGGATCAAAATACTCCGTTTTGATAATACCTGTGATCGTAATGAAATCAGAAAAAGACTCGGAATTGGTATTAGTAAAAAAATAATTCTTTTCGTGCATCATCTGTCACGAAGGAAGGGGGTACATTTGATTGTGCCCGTAGCTAAATCGGTTACAGAACGGTTTAAAAATGTTATATTTGTTATTATTGGTGCTGGTCCGGAGCTTGAAAGATTGAGGCTGGAAGTTGAAAATCAAGGGTTGGGGTGGTTTGTTCGCTTGATTGGAGAGATTCCCAACAGAGAAATTGAAGATTATTTTGCTGCCGCCGATATTTTTTTTATGCCCTCGGAGGAAGAAGGGTTTCCGCATGTACTTTTGGAGGCGCTGGCTGCGGGTGTGCCTTATATTGCAAGCAATGTTGGTGGAGTAAAAGAAATAACACCACCAGTGCTTCAGAAATATATTGTTGGGAGTGGAGACGTTGACGGATTTGCAGCAAAAATTGTTGCGTTGCTTACAAAGCCGGCATCTGATGTACACCGTACCTCGGAGGAAGAAAGAGAGTGGGTCAAAAGATACGATCTAAATGAAGTTCTGCCGAAGTTTGTTGCACTGTTTTCTTAGTTTCTATTTTCTCAACTTCTTTCCATGAAAACGTGTATCATCATTCCAACTTATAACGAGCGCGAAAATATCATTCCGCTTATCAGCGAGCTTTTTCGGTTAATACCGCAAAACGCAAGAATCTTTGTTGTTGATGACGGCTCCCCCGACGGCACAGGAGAATTAGTTCGTGATTATGCGGCCAAAAAAGGCGGAGTGACGCTTATGGAGCGCTCGGGTAAACTTGGCATGGGCTCGGCCTATCGGGCGGCCTTCCGCAAAGTGCTGGATGAAGGCGGCGATGATTTCATCGTTACTATGGACGCCGATTTCTCCCATAATCCCCGCTATGTTCCCGAACTGATACGAAAATGCGCCGATGGTTATGACCTTGCAGTCGGTTCACGCTATATAGCTGGAGGAAAAATTGAGCACTGGGAGCTTTGGCGCAGAGCGCTTTCGTGGGGCGGGAATCTTTATGTCCGGCTTGTTACCGGTTCTCCTATTCGTGATAATACAGCCGGTTTCTCCTGTATGCGGACCGAATTCCTGCGCAGGGTGCCGTTTGAGCGCATAAAGCCATCCGGCTATGCGTGGTGGTTTACGCTGAGGACAATGTTTTGGCGCCAAGGCGCCAGGGTTATAGAGATTCCTATTACTTTCACCGAACGCCGGCTCGGTCAGTCAAAAATTAATACCCATATAATCTACGAGGGCCTTATTGAACCATGGCGCATCCGTTTTTCAAAACTTTAGCAAAACCAATTTTTCTGATTCTTCTTCTGGCGCTGGTATTGCGTCTCCCGGGTATTTACTACGGTTTCCCGCTTTTTTTGGTGAAAGATGAGCCGACTCTCGTCTACGGGGCGTTAAAAATGGCCGAGCTGAAAACGCTCCTGCCTGTTTTTCATCAGGAAGAGTTCAAAAAGGTGCTTTATTACCCGCCTGTGCCCTCGTTTTTTTATTTAGTGACCCTTTCGCCGTTTATCGGACTTCACTATCTTTTTTCCGGAGCCGGCTCCGTTGCCGAGTACAAAGACCTTTTGGCGCTTGACCCGAGTTTTATTTGGATCGTTGCCAGAATTATCGCGGTGTTCCTCGGCGTTTTAAATATTTTTGTTGTTTATCTCCTGGCTAAAAAAATATTTAAAAGCGAAAAGGCGGGGCTTTTTGCCGCCGCCTTTTTGGCGCTAAGTTTTTATCACCTGCAGCTTTCGCATGTTGTACGGCATTGGCTTTTTGCGACCGTATTGATCTATTTCGTCTGGCTTCTTGCGGCTAAAATCGTCGAGGGGAGTGCCGGCATGAAGACATATCTTCTCGCAGGGGCGATCCTTGGCGTTTCCGCAGGGGGAGTAAACACGGCAAGCATTATTGCATGGATTCCGCTGGTTTTAGCGCATTTTTTCCAGCCGGGCCAAAGTCCTTTTTGGAAGAAGGCGCTGGATAAGCGACTCGTTACAGCGCTTTTTGTTTTCGTGGCCACCGCTCTTCTTCTTGTTGCGCTCTATCCTTACGGTTTTACTAGAGCCGAAGGCGCGTCTGACCCCACGGCTGATGTCGTGAACAGATTCTCCGGGCTTTCGCAAAAAAGTTTTGCCGGCTGGATAAGTTTTTTGGTGTTCTATTGGAAACTGTTATGGCGGTACGAGGCAGTTTTACTTGTCGCATCGCTTTTTGGCGCAGCGCTTTTTTTGGTGCGTAATTCCTGGCGCTGGGTTTTTATCGGCGCGGTATATTCTTTAGTTTATTTCACGCTTCTTTATCTTTTTTTCAACCCAATCCCCCGAGGGCTGATTTTTGTCCTTCCCATCCTCGCCGTTTTTGCCGGTTTTGTGGCTGACACCATCTTTAAGAGACTATCGGCGGCTTTTGCATCCAAATCACCAATTCTACTTTCTACTTTCTATTTTCTACTTTCTGCTGTCTTTTTTGGCTGGCCATTTATAACCGGCCTCCGTTACGGCTGGCTGATAATGCAGAAAGATACTCGGATTGCCGCGCGCGACTGGGTGTTCAAAAATATTCCAGAAGGCACCAAGATTCTTGTTGATTCGCAATATCTCCGATTCACAAACACCAAAGAGGGGGTTCGCGAACTTGAACTTATCGACCCTTCGGGGCTCCGTGCGGCCGATTTTGCGTTTTTGCGCACTCCCGAGGAGTACTATCCTCATCCGGTCCATCACGTCCTGAACCTGCACTTCGTTTCTGATAATCTGTCTCTCCGCAAAATTTTTGACCCCGGATTCTTCAAAAGGCAGGGATTTCGCTATTTCATCGCGGAGTACGACTATAAAGATCGTCGGGATCTTTCGCTCCAGGCCAGCGCCATTATCCGAGACAGCAGGCTTATTAAGCGTTTTGACAATATGGCGAGCCGCGAATTTGATACGGCGCTGGACGCCGGCGGCGAAATTGCCACTGTTTCGCTTCCGGACCTTTTTCGAATAAAACGTCTTGGTAAATTCGTTGAAATTTATGAACTCTAGACCGCCGCATTCTTTTGCCGAGCGTTTTGTCCGCGGTAATTTGCTCGGCCGCTTCTGGGGGTCGGTAAATACTCTGGTTGGCCTCGTAACTTCTTTTCTTACGCTTACTGCGCTCTCCGTTCATCAGTTCGGATTGTACCAGCTGGTGCTCTCGGCCTTGATTCTTGCCGATGCTTTCTCCGTAAATCTTTTTGACGAGGTGGTGCAAAACGACATAAGCCGCGAGCTTGGCGACAACCACAAAGAAAAAGCAAAACGGCTTTTTTACGAACTCGCTTTTCTTAAAATAGGATTCGGCATCGCAGCAACATTTGCGTTATTTTTTGGTGCGAATCTTGTTGCCAAGGTGTATGACAAAGACATTGGCTTTTACATTCAGATCGCAAGTTTTATCGTCGGGATTCGCGCTGTTCGTTCAACTGCGCAGCTTTTTTTGGGGTCGGTCGTCTCGGTACGAGCACTGGGGGCCGCCGCCATCGAGGAGATTTTTAAACTCTCGGTTGTTTCAGGTTTCTTCTTTTTTGGAACGCTTTCCGTCAGCAATGTGCTGGTTGCAACACTCTTTGGTACAGCGGCTGCACTGGTATACGTGGGCATTTCTTTCTTTCGGGAATATCGAGCGTTTTTATACGGAGTTGCAACAGCAAGAGAATTTCTTTTCAAAGCAATTGTGAAACGCTACGGGCCTTGGCTGCTGCTCCGTTCCGCAGCAAAAAAAGCGGCAAAACCGGTTCAGCCCTGGCTTATTGTCACTTTTTTGAGCGCTGAAGCAGTAGCCCTTTACACTTTTGCGGTTAATTTGGTAACCATGGTGAAGGATTTATTTCCGGCCGCGAGTTCGTCATTGCTTGCTTGGGAGGTAGTAAATACCGATCGCCTCCGCTACGTTTTCGGCAGGGGTCTGAAGTATTCGTTTTTGTTCGGATTGGCTCTTGCTTCGCTTGCTTTCTTTTTTATTCCGCTGATTGTCGGTATCCTCTTTCCAAAATATCTTCCGGCCATGCCGCTTTTTTTAATCTTTCTCATATCTGTTCCGTTCCACGGCATACAGCAACTTGAGATGGCGATTTTGACGGCCCTGCGGGAGCAAAAAGTTCTTGCCGCGCGGCTTCTTCTGGAGATTACGATGAACTTCGGGCTTTTTGTTCTTCTTGTCCCATTTATGGGACTTCTTGCCGCAGGAGTCGGCGTAGTGACTCCGATTATCTGGCGCTCATGGTTTCTGTATCGGCAAATAGTTAAAAAATATCCTGAACTGCGGCCCGATGCGGGAACCCTTTTCCGTTTTGATCAAGAAGATCGTTTAATAGCCAAGAGAGCTTTTGGCGAGGCGAAGTCGTTTTTAAAGAAGTACTCTATGAGTCCTCGAGTATAACAGCGGCAACAAGGGGACAGCAATGCGAGTATAATATGTAAGCTACGGCAGTATGAGGATTAAAAAAATTCTTATCGCTCCAATAGAGTTAATTGTTGAAGATAAACCCGATCCGTATTCGGCGGCTTTCTTTGTTGGCGGCTTGAAGTATATAAAACGAAAAATGGGTATGGCGCCTTCGGTATACAATGGCGAGCTCCAATTTTATGCTGATATGCCCATCATTCTCGGGCAGGAAAACGTCTTTTTATTCGGCGAGTATTACCCGCACATTCATTTACGAGATATACCGCCAATGTGCGCCTACCCTTCATGCCACGGAACTCCGCGGCCATTGTCCCTGAGCGAAAAAGAGGTGCGCTCGCGCATACGGGAGGTAGATGCTGTATTGATATCAACGAAAGCCGGCAGGCGGGGGGAACTCGTGATGAAGCTTGCGAAGAAATTTGATATTCCTGTGGCGCTAATTGATTTCAAAGACCGTCATGATACTTTCGGAGCCGCTGAATCAGTTGTGCGGCAAAAGTTGTACTGTGGTTTTATCCGAGGCGCGCATTTCGACCTTTTTTTTAAGAAAGATCTGCCATTGGGATACGCGAATGAATATACATTCCCGATTGTTCCGATTCCCATTCGGCCAGAATCGTATGATTTCCAAATTTTGCCAAAAGACATAGATGTTTTCTATAGCGGAGTGCGTAGGGCGAA
The DNA here is from genome assembly GCA_964505815.1 of uncultured Candidatus Saccharibacteria bacterium. Classification (GTDB taxonomy): domain Bacteria; phylum Patescibacteriota; class Minisyncoccia; order Sungbacterales; family SURF-37; genus CAZDKA01. Next base: position 48,819 of record CAZDKA010000001.1, read on the forward strand.
GGGCGTTGGCGATCGGTTTGAAATTACCGCGTTGATGCGAGATAACTTTGCAAACGCTGTAATTCTCGAAAAGGGTCGGGGGGAGTCATTCCTTAGTACTCGTAGCTACCTGGATTATCTCTCCCGGGCGCGCATTGCTCTTTCGCCCCCGGGTTTTGTTTGGGATTCTTTTCGGCATTGTGAAGTTGGGCTTGCGCCAAAAACCGCACTCCTCATACCCCGGCCGTACGAGGAGGTTGTGGGGCCGTTTTTGCAGGATGGAGTCAACGCGATCCTCTATGAGACGGAATTCCGCGAAGGCAAATATCATCTTGTAAATTCGGGTGAGCTTGTTGAAAAGGTTCGATATTATCTTGAACATTCTGCCGAGCGCGAGAAAATCGCCGCGGCTTGGTCAAAAGATGTGCGAAATGGGCACACGACTTTAGCTCGCGCTCGCTATATTATTCAATGCATGGAAAGAGCACTATGAAGTTTTGGAAGAAAAAAAAAGTCCTGGTTGTCGGCGGCGCCGGCTTTATCGGGTCGCATACCGTTGACATGCTCGTAGATAATAAAGCGAAGGTTATTGTGGTCGATCATCTCTCGGCAAGGAAAACGAAGAACTGCAATCCGTACGCTAGATACTACCGTCTGGACGCTGCTTCTCCGAAGCTCGTCCGTATATTCGCCAAAGAAAAGCCCGAATATGTTTTCATGTTTGCGGCTCTGAATAATATTCCATTAAGCCGTGAGCGGCCAGCACTTGATGCGGCGAGCATCTTTGGGCTTCTTAATGTTTTGGGAAATTGCGTTGCATACCGCGTGAAAAAAATTCTTTATTCTTCATCGGGATTTATTTACGGCAACACGATGAGGTTGTCAACGCCGGAAAGTTCGCCTCTTTGCCCGGATAGTCCCTACAACATTTCCAAGATAGCGGGTGAGAATTATTTGAAATTCTTCCGTTCTTATTATGGTTTGCCGTACGTTATTCTTCGCTATGGCACGGTCTATGGTCCGCGCCAAACAGCCGGCGCAATCCGTGATTACATCCAGAAGATTTACCAGAACGAGCGTGCCGAAATATACGGCACAAGGAGTCGTGATTGCATTTATGTAAAAGATATTGCGGCGGCAAACATTGTCGCTATGGAGCGCGATGTCAAAGGTGCCGAGCCGATTTTTAACATTGCCACCGGCAAAGATATAGAGCTTGCGACGGTGTATAAAATAATTGCTCGTATGCTTGGCAGGCCGGACAATCACCCTATCTTGCTTCCAGCTCGGGCGGGTGAGATTGACAGGTTTTGTTTGGATGTGCGTAAAGCCAAACGCGTTTTAGGATTTTCGCCGCGGGTATCATTGGAGCGCGGTCTTATCGAAACGATTCACTGGTTTTTAAAAAATGAACAACCGCACCGTAGAGCGGTGCGGTATTCTGGCGAACAAACAATAAAAAATAGGCATGGAAAATAATTTTTGGCAGGATAAAAAAATTGTTGTTACGGGAGGCGCCGGTTTTTTAGGACATCATGTTGTCTCCGAACTTCTTAAACGCGGGGTGCCAAAAGAGCACATATTTATTCCGCGTTCTCGGGAATATGATTTGCGTGAAAAAGCCGCCGCTCGAGAGGTCGTAAATGGCCGGGATATCGTTATTCATCTTGCTGCGACGGTAGGGGGGATCGCGTTCCACATAAAAAATCCCGCAGTCGCTTTTTATGATAATGCTGCCATGGCTTTGCATCTTGTTGATGCGGCGTTTAAGGCAGGTGTTAAAAAATTTGTGGGTATCGGGAGCGGATGCGAATATCCGAAGTTAACCGCGGTGCCGTTCCGGGAGATCGATATTTGGGCAGGATATCCGGAAGAAACCAACGCTGCTTATGCCTTCGCTAAAAGATTCATGCTCGCGCAATCCCAGGCCTATAGCGAGCAATATGGATTCGATGCCATAAATCTTGTGCTTGCGAATATGTACGGCCCCGGAGATAATTTTGATTTAAAATCCTCGCATGTTATTCCTGCGCTGATTCAGAAAATTCTTGAGGCAAAAGAGAAGAACGCCGAGTTTATTGAGTTTTGGGGAACGGGCAAGCCGCAGCGCGAATTTTTATATGTGGAGGACGCGGCGCGGGCCGTAGTGCTTGCTGCCGAGAAATACTCAAGCGCCGAGCCAATAAATATTGGCAGCGGCAAGGAGATTTCCATTAAAGATTTGGTGACGTTACTTTGTCGGCTTTTGGATTATCGCGGTGAAATTCGATGGGATGTTTCCAGGCCCGACGGACAACCGCGGCGATTGCTTGATGCGACAAGGGCGGAAGACGCATTGGGATTTTTTGCGCAAATGGATTTAGAGACCGGGCTTCAAAAAACCATTAATTGGTACCAGGCTCAAAAAGTTAGTAGTTCGGGATTTTAAAAAAAGAAAGGGAGTTCGCTTTCACGAACTCCCTGAGTTTGGAGATCTCTATTCGACGCGTTACTCAATCGGACACGCAGGCATGTCGCCTGCGTCAAATGGTCCGGAGGAAAAGGCGATAAAACGCGTATTCGGGAGAAGGTCAAATCGATGCGTGTAGTAAGGTGGAATCCTGATAACAGCGCCGGGTCCAACCTCAAACTGTTTGATATTGCCGGCGATCTTGCCCTCCGCATCCACGCGAGCCGTCCTGATGGTTCCGCCTCCTTCCAGGAAATAGAACATCTCGAACTTTTTTCGGTGATAGTGCTGACCGAGTGGTTTTGATGTATCCCGGATGCTGAAGTCCTGGAAGGCCGAATCGCTGAACCCGAACTCACGAATGTTGCGCCTAACATCGCTTGAGACGAGTGAAAGCGATCCGCACTCCACTTCTTCCGCTTGTTGGGGAAATACGTGGTCGTAGAGATCGAGAATAGCCGGGAAAACTTTTTCGCTAACCAGTCGCTTCCGATTGAAGGCAGTCAGACCAGCTGACGCTTCATATTCCTTTTTCTCGAGGCCTGAGGCGACAGCGATCATTTCCTCCGTCGTGAGTTCAACGACGAACGTGTAGACGAGCATGTGGCAGCCGATTTCCTGCGGTACTTGTGCACGGTCTTTCCAGAAATAATCGAAGACTGCGGCAAGTTTCAAGCGGTTATGAGTAAGCTCGAGCCCGGTTTCTCGCTTGAAGCTTTGGACCGCTGCCTCTTCCTTGGTTTCGTGAGCAGCCATACGGCCACCGATCCACCACCACCCAGTCATCGGCTTCGATGCCCGATGTGCAAGGTAGATGACTCTTAGGTGCGTGTTTATGGGAACGATGTCGGTGCACGCAGGGACAAAGCATTGCAATTCTCTTCCATATTCGTCATCCGAAAGACGCACCGAAGGAATTACTTGATATCCGGATTCTGTGTAAGTCCTCACCAGCGTTTCCAAAACGCACCTCCTTATTTGTGAATGTACTTTATTCACCAAGCCACATTGGGCTCGGTCTATCTTAACACATCTTACTTTTCACGTCAACAGCGTGACGTGGTCGCGTTTGTATCTCAAAAATTAAAATATTAGAGTGAAACGGGCCTCCGTTGAGTTCTGTATTACGTAGAAGCATGTCAAATAAAAAAATCGCGCTAATCACTGGAATAACCGGCCAAGATGGTTCATACATGGCCGATTTTTTGTTATCCAAAGGGTATGAAGTGCATGGTTTAATACGGCGCTCTTCGAGTTTCAACATGGATAGAATCAGTCATCTCTATCCTAAGGTTGCCCAGGAGTCGGAGAATTTTTCTTTGCACTACGGCGATCTTACTGATGCCAATTCTCTCGTTAATATCATTGATAGGGTGAAGCCGGACGAGGTGTATCATTTTGGGGCGCAGAGTCATGTGAGGGTCAGTTTTGATGTTCCTGAATCCACCGCTAACATGACTGCCCTCGGGGCCCTGCGGCTTTTGGAGGCACTGAGAGTTATCCGCCCTCAAGCGAAGTTCTATCAGGCTTCTTCGAGCGAGATGTTCGGTCTCGCTCCCGCACCCCAAAATGAGAGAACCCCGTTTCATCCGCGAAGCCCTTACGGCGTCGCAAAAATTTTTGCCCACTGGATGGGGGTGAACTATCGCGAGGCTTATAATATGTTCACGGCCGGGGGAATTCTTTTTAACCACGAATCGCCAAGGCGCGGCGAGAATTTTGTAAGCCGTAAAATTACAAGGAGTGTTGCAAGAATTCTTGCGGGAAAACAGGATAGGTTATATCTCGGCAATCTTAATGCCAAACGCGATTGGGGATACGCGCCCGAATATGTTGAGGCGGCCTGGCGCATGATGCAGCATGAGAAGCCGGATGATTATGTTATCGGCACTGGCGAAGCGCATACGGTTCAAGAATTCGTTGAAGAAGCATTCCGTCTTGCCGGTATTTCCGATTGGCAAAAGTATGTTGAAATTGACCCGCGCTACTTACGTCCGGCAGAAGTACCGCTGCTTGTGGCTGATGCCAGGAAAGCAAAAGAAAAACTCGGCTGGGAGTCAAAAGTACGGTTTAAGGAATTGGTGGGTATTATGCTTGAGGCTGATTGCAGGGCAGAAGGCGTGAAGCTGCCGAGTATTCAATAAGAACATTGATGAAATTTAAGAAGAGAAAAAAGCAAATAGGAGTGGGTGGGATGGTGATTACCCCGCTCCATAAGCAGAATGTGCTTCGCGTTTTAGAATCGGGCCGGCTCTCCTACGGCCCGTTTTTGAAAGCATTTGAAGCAAAGTTTGCAAAACTTCATAGTCGGCGATTTGCTATCTCGGCAAATTCTGGCACCAGCGCCTTGCATGTTGCGGTTCATGCGCTGAAAGAAATTGATGGATGGAAGGACGGAGACGAAATCTTAGTTCCAGCGCTTACATTTATTGCTACATCCAATGTAGTGTTGCAGAATAATTTGAAGCCGGTATTTGTTGACATTGATAGTCGTACCTATAATATTGATTCGCGACAAATTGAACGGCGTATTACGAAACGAACTCGTGCCATTATGCCCGTGCATCTTTTTGGCTCCTCATGCGATATGAAACCCATTTTAGCCATTGCCCGAAAGCACAAACTGCGCATTATTGAAGATTCGTGCGAAGCGATGTTGGTACGTCATCGCGGCGAGCCGGTTGGATCACAAGGCGATATTGCTTGTTTCTCGACATATATGGCGCATCTCATCACTACAGGTGTCGGCGGATTGGCCTGTACGAACAACCTGGAAATCGCGCGAAAATTAAGGAGTTTAGTAAATCATGGCCGCGACAATATTTATATTGCGGCAGATGATGATAAAGGCCTTAGGGGCCAAGCTTTGCAGCAGATTATGGGTCGCCGTTTCAATTTCGTTTCGGTCGGCTACAGTTACCGCTTGACCGAACTTGAGGGAGCGCTGGGACTTGCCGAACTCGCACATTTCAAAAAGAACTTACATCACCGTCAGACAATCGCCGGTTTGCTTCTAAAAAGTTTGAAGCCATATGAAAAATATTTTCAGTTGCCGTGGTGGCCGCCGCATTCTGAACACGCATTTATGATGTTTCCGATTGTTGTGAAAACGAAAAAATTCTCAAGAAACGAACTTACCGCGTGGCTTGAAAAATGGAACGTGGAAACCCGTCCTCTAATGCCGCTTCTGAATCAGCCGGTATACCAGCGGCTATTCGGAAACCTAGAGCCAAAATATCCCGTGGCAACTTGGGCTCGCAAAAGTGGGTTCTATATAGGTTGCCATCCCGAGATGGGAAAAACAGATACGGATTACATTATTGCGGTTTTTAGAGAGTTCTTTCGCAGGCGAGCCATTAGGGTGTAGCCGCTAGCCATTATGGTTATGTTGATCTCTTATCAACAGTGATTGGGGATGTTTTTTATTGGCAACCAAAAAAGAGAATTTCTGGTATAAAATATAGGTTATATGAAGGTTTGCTTCCTGAATCACGACCTAAAGGAGAACACCGGCGCCGGGCGATTCGGACTGCAGTTTATCGCCAGTCTCGGGCAGAAACACCGCGATTTTCATCCGGTTGTTCTGACCGTGGAAGGATGCGGCCATCCATGGGAGAGGCCGTTACTTTATTCCGATATTTTCCGGTTCATTTTTTCTTTTACGCGCATTCGCTATATTTTCAAAAAGTGTGACATTATTCACGCGCTTGATGGTTTTCCATACGGTGTTATTGCAGCAGTCGTCTCGGTGGGGCTCGGTAAAAAACTTGTTATCACCGCTGTGGGAACGGGTGCCATCCAGGCATTCCGGCACCCGATAAAGGGCATGTTTCTCCGATGGGCGTATCGTCGGGCTGACCGTGTTATTGCCGTTTCTAATTATACGAAGCGCGAAATTCTATCGCTGGTGAGCGGTTTGGACATTTTGGTTATAAATCACGGAGTTGATGTACAGGAATTTCAAGAGAGCTTTGACGCAGAACTTACCGCAGAAGAACGGGAAGCGATTCGTCGGATAAGGCCCTACATTCTGAGCGTCGGCGGCGGAAAGAGGCGGAAGGGTTATGAATATTCATTTCCGGCGTTTGCAGAGATCGAGAGACACTTACCCGGCTTGCATTATGCGGTTGTCGGTCACGATTTAGAGCATACCCCGGCTAAGTCCTTGGGAGTTGAGAACAAAGTATCATGTTTCGTTTGGATTCGACGGCCTTTTCTTAGGGCCCTTTATCGTAATGCTGAACTCTTCATGCTTCTGCCTTACGACGACAAGGGGGACGTGGAGGGTTTCGGCTTCGCGTTTTTAGAGGCGGCTGCCGCCGGCGTCCCAGTCATTGGGACATATCAGAGCGGAGCCGAGGATGCGGTGGAGCATGGGAAGAATGGTTTTCTCATTGAACCGCGAAATCCTAAGGCGGCTGCTGAAGCCGCAGCAAAAATTCTTTCTAACCAAGTTTTGAAAGAAAAGTTCGCTCAAGGGTCAATTGCATTTGCCAAGAAAATGAGTTGGGATAAAGTGGTAGAAAAATATACGGCAATGTATGGTCAAGTTGTTAATGCCAAATTATAAATGCTAAATGCTGAATATTTGAACTATGAATTTAAGCGATATTCAGCATTAATCATTTAGCATTCAGAATTATTTTGCAGGAGCCAATCGTACAAGTTGTTCCGATTATTGACACCGAGGGCCCGACAACGGGACGGAGTGATTTATTTGACGGCTGGGATTCGCTCGGAGAAGCGATGAAAGTATTGACGACTGAAACGCGGGCGCGTTTCAGGGATTCTTTCGGGGGCCACCTGAAGTATAGCTGGGATATTCTGGATTGGGCAGGATTCTCAACGCACGATTCTGAATTTCGCAGACGCGGACACGTCACCGAGCTCCACGGCATATGGAATTTTTACAGAAAGAACATCCTAACGGATTCTTACCTTAAAAACACCGGAGACGGCATCTACTGGCATTACCATCATCCGCCGAAAGACGGCTCATGGGGTTGGAACGATAATTGGAACGACAGCGCTTGGCACGAGTACATCATAGCCAAACGCATGCTTGATTTCCGCTTCTTTCCAGCGATGTACCGCGCCGGGAAGTACGTTGAGAATAACGCAAGCTCCCAGTGGCTTGAGCGGTGGATTCCGTTTGATTTCTCAAGCATCTCGCCGGTGAAGCGTGAATTCTGCGACTGGTCGCGCGCTCCCGCGGATTGGTCTCCTTATCATCCGAGCATTGATGACTATCAGCGCCCGGGAAGGATGAAACGCCTGATTGCGCGCTCTTTGCCGGTTGCGGCAAAGGGCGGATCCGGAATCCTGCAGGAAGAAGAAGTTGAGAAGGCCTTTCGCGAGGCCAAAGAAAAAGGCGTAGCGCTCTTTTCCTTTCACAGCCACGATTATTACAAAAGCATTCATGACGATTTTGCTCTTGCTTGCGGAATGGTTGAAAAAATGTCGCGTAGGCACAATGTGGCGTGGAAATTTTCTAATGCGCTCGATGCGGTTCGTGAGTATCTGGAGCCGGCATCAGGAGATTTCTCTTTGCGGGTAGAGCGCAATGGGAGAAATGTCGATATTTCTTCCAGCCACGAGATTTTTGGCGATATGCCGTTTGTCGTCTGGGAGTATACCAGTGGAGAAGTTCGACGCGAGGATGTTCGGCAAAAAGGCGCAGCATGGATGGCCGTTGTTCCAAACGGCGCAGTTCGTCTTGCGGCCGGTGCCGCCGATCGATACGGTAATACTGATGTAGCAGTGCTTCAGGTAGTTACTTAACCCATCTCAAACTAATATTTATGAACTACAAAATCATCGACCGCTGCCGTATTTGCAGCTCCACGAATCTTATCGACGTTTTCTCATTTCCCGAACAATTTTTGTCACCTACGTTCGTAGAAAGCAATAAGGGCAACTCTTTGACCAATATCAAAGTACCGCTCACGGTGACTCTTTGTGATGTCAGTAAAAACCCGAAAGGATGCGGGTTGGTGCAGCTTCGAGAAACGACTAATCATGATCTCCTCTACACTAACTATTTCTACCGCTCGGCCACAAACGCGACTATGCGCCGGGACCTGAAAGACGTCGTGGATGATGTCCTAAATCACGCCAAGCCCATTCAGGGTGATGTCGTAGTTGATATCGGTTCTAACGATGGCACAATGCTGACCTACTTCCCTTCGGACATGATTCGCATCGGGGTGGAGCCGGCAAAAAATATTTCCTGGAAAGGACTCGATCCATCGATCCGGGTGGTTAACGATTACTTTTCGGAGCGAGCGCTCCGTGAAACGCTTAGCGGCAAAAAGGTGAAAATATTCACTGCCTGCGCCATGTTCTACGACTTGGATGATCCAAACACTTTTGTCGCGGAAATAAAAACTATGCTTGCTCCCGATGGCATCTTTTGTATCCAGCTTAGTTACCTTGTTGCCATGCTCAAAAATATGAATTTTTACGATGTTTGCCATGAACACCTGGAGTACTACTCACTCACCACGCTAAATACATTGATGGAACGGCATGGTCTAACCATATTTGACGCAGAGCTGAATGCGGTCAACGGCGGAAGCGCACGAGTGTTCGTTGCCCATAAGGATAGTGGGCGGGAGAGGTCACAACGTTATCAGAAGCTCATTAAAGAAGAGGAACGGATGAAGCTTTTTGACCCCAAAACTTATATCGTATTTCATGAAAAGATTATGGAACTTGCCGCAACCGTGAAGCGGTATATCATCAATGAAATTAAACGCGGAAATACGGTTATCGGGTTAGGGGCTTCTACCAAGGGTAACGTGCTCTTACAGCTCTTCGGCATTGATAATTCCATTTTGCCCTACATCAGCGAAATTAATCCTGAAAAAATAGGTAAACGCACGCTTGGCACTGACATCGAGTTGATATCCGATGGCCGGGCGCGGGAACTTCGCCCGAGCGTCAAGCTGGTTTTGCCGTGGTATTTCAAAACAGAGATCGTAAAACGCGAAGAAACTTACCTTGCGCAGGGCGGGAAATTGCTCTTTCCCATGCCATACGCACATCTTGTTTCCAGGGCCGGGGAGGAAAATCTTTGAGAAAAGGTTGGCGCCGCAGATGGGTATGGAAATACCGATGTCAAGATACTAACGACCAACGACTAACGACAAACGACTTATGACGCTTGTCGTAAGTCGTAAGTTGTCAGTCGTAAGTCATGAAATATAGGCCGGATTTCTTAATTGTCGGCATGGAGCGAAGCGGTACGCATTGGGTTGCCGCGCTTTTGAACAGTCATCCTGATATTGCCTGTTTCCCAACGCTGCCCTTTTATAATGAAGCCGGAGAACAGAGGGTGGGGGAGATGCATTTTTTTAATACCCTGGTAAGTCTAGAAGTAGAGAACGAAGACAGGTTTACGCGGCCGTTTTCTGATTTTTCTACAAAGTATAACAAAGTGTTCGCGGACCTGGTGCCTTTGAGAGACAAGGTTTCTAAAGAGGAGTTATATAAGATGTTTAGGCAGCGCTACAGCGATTTCTGCGACAGCCAGCGCGGAAATAAGAAAATTGTCGGAGAGGGAACGCCGGCGTATGTTTTTCATCTGAATTTCATTGACTCCCTGTACCCGGAGATGAAGAAACTGTGCATCTTGAGAGACCCGAAAGATAAGATAGTTTCTTGGCATTTTAATATGCTTCGGAAGGGCAGAAAGAAAGAAATGACCATCAGCCGCGAATTTGCCATGAATTATTTAGAGGAGCGAATAATACCGGAATTCCGAGCATTATTGGCGTATCAAAATCCGGTGCATTGTCTAACTTATGAGGCATTAAGCGAGTATACATATGATGTAGCCGCGGGAATGGTCAGATATTTAGGCATGCCGGTTTCTGAAGAAATTCTTGCGTATATGGTCGCGGAGGCCTCATTTGAGAAGCAGACAGCACGCGACGGTGTTGCAAGAGAAAGGGGGGTGGAAAACGTGAAAAGTGGGTTTCGGAAAGGGGTTGTTGGGGATTGGAGGAATTATATTCAAGAAGATTTGGCTCGGGATATTGATGGCGCGACCGCACGTTTACAGCAAGAGGTTGGTCGTAAATTCAAAGTTAAAATCGGTTTGTAATTTTTAGAGGTTAAAAAGAGCTCGGCAGGTTGCCGAGCATGTAGAAATATTTTATTCGCCAACAAGCCGCGCGAGCTTATCGTTTCCTGCTGGCAATTTTAGATGGAAGTGCAGATGGCTCCTTGTGGCAATCTTTGGACCGTTGGCGTCTACGCGCCACCTGCCGGGTTCCACGGCCAGCTCTTCGGCTAGCGAGAATGCGAGCATTCTGAATTCGGCAAGTTCGTCCGGTGTTAGCTCATCCGGCGTCGGCTGGTTAAGCCCTTCAAGGATCAGATGTTTGCCTTCCTTGATGCCGTTATCCGGTTTGGCGCAGGGGACGACGTGCCACGCCCTTCCAGTTGATAGGCAACCGTTCCTGATATCCATTTAGTCACCCCCTTTCCTCGGGATTCGGAAATTCTCTTTTGAAATGCAACTTCAGATAATGGAGTTGTATGAAAAAGA
>CAZDKA010000002.1:0-45591 GCA_964505815.1 uncultured Candidatus Saccharibacteria bacterium
CGCAGGAAGTTTCTCGCTGGCATGGCTACGTTTCTTGGAGCCATCGCGCTTTCAGGGCAGAGGGCGGTTGAGGCCGCGCTCAAAAAGAGCAGTGAGCTCATCCGGCACTGGGGCTCGCCGCTTCTTCTTGAGACGCCCCTGAAAGAACTCGGCAGGTCGTGGCTCACGCCCAACAATCTTTTCTTCGTGCTTTCTCGCGCCGACATACGGCCTAGTCAGGAAGAGCGCGAAAACTGGCAGGTTAATGTTGACGGCGCCGTAGGACGTGCGTTCAAGATCAGCCTCGATGAGCTGCGACAAAAATTCGAGTGGATTGAGTTTCCTGCTTACCTCCAGTGCGCCGGAAACGGAAGAAAGTTTTTTGAACCGAAAATTGAGGGACTGCGATGGGAATACGGCGCCATTGGCAACGCCAGATGGGGCGGTATACGCTTGGCTGATTTGCTGCTAAAGGCCGCGAGGATAGAATCGGCGGCAAAGCATATTGCGTTTGTCGGTAAAGATGCTCTTCCCGATCGACCTGATAGCTACATCAAGAGCATTCCGCTTGCCAAAGCCCTCAATCCATACACGATCCTTGCTCTTACCATGAACGGCGAGCCGCTGCCGGATATGCACGGCGGCCCAGTGCGTCTTTTTGTGCCGGGCTGGGGCGGGACATACAGCATTAAGTGGTTAACCCACATCATCGCTCTTGAAAAACCGTGGGACGGCTTCTGGATGAATGAGGCCTATCGTGTGAACGGCAAACCCTTTACCGAATTTTCTGTAAACTCGGTCATCACCAGCCACAAGGAAGGAGAGATTCTTTTGGCCGGGCCGATAAAAATCGAGGGCCTTGCCTGGACCGGCGAGGCCGAGGTTGTTACCGTTGACGTGTCGGTTGATGAGGGTATAACATGGGAAAAGGCTCAACTTGGCCAGGAGCGAGCCAAGTATGCCTGGCGAAAGTGGTCATTTGTCTGGCGACCGGCCCAACACGGAACCTATGCGCTGCTTGCCAGAGCGCGAGACAGCCGTGGCAGAGTCCAACCGCTCAGCCAGGACTGGAATCCGGGCGGGTACGGCTGGCATGCGGCCCGAGCGCTGCGAGTCAGCGTGCAGTAAACCCAAAACCACAAAAGGAGGAGAGCAAATGAAAGCGATCGCATCAACGGTCATCACAGTCGCGGCAGCTCTGCTGCTCATCGCCGGGTGCGCATCTGCCGATCCAGGAACCGAAGGCAAGATCGACCTCACCGGCAATTGGGAAGGAAACTGGAATAGCGGCTTGGGCGGCGGAGCAGTGTATCTGGAATTGGAACAAAAAAACCACACGGTTACCGGCACCATTAATCTCTACGGCGCCCAGACCTTCGGTTCGAGCGCTAAAAGATTGGAAGGGCGTGTGGACGGGAGTACATTCACTTTCTCAGCGGAAGGAAGTGTGTGTACCATTAACGCCTCGCTCTCATTTAAGATGGGTAAGAAGTATGATACCCTCTCGGGAAGTTTCAGTTGTACCACGAGCGGCGTATCAATGACGCTTTATCGGAAAAAATAGGGCGGCCGCAATCGAAAACCCCTCGCGAAGCATTACGCGCGAGGGGTTTTATTTTATACTGACAGATATCAAAACTTCCAGCCGATCTTTTCCATCACTGCCTTGAAATCCGGATCAAGGCCAGCCAGCAGTATAACTTCGCGATAATCAATGAAGCGGATACGAGCCGGGTCTTTTTTCAAGCTTTGCTGGTATTCGTTTAAAAGTTTGAACTTAAAAGGATATTTGCTTCCTTCCGGTTCGGCAAGTTTTGCCATCGGCTTCAGAAGTTCGCGAATGTCGCTCTGCCTGCTTTTTCCGGCAATGGAGGCGAGCACAGCCGCGTACTGAAACCGCACCCGCAAGTACGAATCAAAAACAGCAAAGTCCGCAAGATCCTCGTCTTTATGAAGAGCAAGAGTCTGTTTGAAAAGTTCTTCAGCGCTTTTGGCATCATACTCGTTTAGTATTGCCAGGGCGCCGGCGACAGAAGCCTGATAAAAATAAGGTCTTATGGCACGCGACTTTTTCGGAATAAAAGTTGTTGCCTCGGCTATGGCCACATCCCGAACAATAAGCGCTCCGCCTTCGGCAAGCTTTTCTTTTGCTGCGCCGAGATAACGAGTCCTTTGTTCCTGAGACAGATTTTGATTGCGAATGAGTTGCTGGACATACCAGTAAGCGTTCCATAAATACGCAACGCTATTCGGATTAATTTCAATTGAGCGTTCATAAAGAAGTCTTATTGCTGTAGGAATGTCGCCGTTGGCATTCTTAAGAATATTCTGGTACGGATCCCCGGTAAAAATGACGTTTCTTGCAAAATCCTCATCATTAGTTGCGGTAATAAGGTCAACCAATCCGTTCATAAGCTGCGACCGGAGATGAGTAGAAAAAGAAGTGTCTTCTATCATTGCTTTAAGATCATTCACCGCTTCAATTTTCTGCTCCGGAGAGCCCTTAAAATACTTGTCAAAAGCAATAATCGCTCTTATGCGCGCTTGTTTTAGCGTATCAGATTCTTCAGCATCTTCTAACGCGCCCTCAAGCGCGGTAATTGCTTTTTCAAACTCCCCGGACTTATGGAGAACGCCGGCTTCCCCCGCTTTTTTCTCAAGTCGTTTTACTCGCTGGGCCTTCTGAAATCTATCAACAAAAATAAAACCAGCCAGTATTAAAATGGCTGCTATTGCTGCAATAAGAATTTTCTTAAAAGAAAAAAACTGGTTCATCGTTTTAGCGCGCCGCGACAAACTTCCAGCCAAATTTTTCAAGCGTTATTTTAAATTCCGGCACAAATTCGGCGACCTTCAAAAGTTCGTGATAATCGGGGAAGTGGACGTGGTCCTCCACGCCGGCGAGACGCACGCTTCTTGTATATTCATTCATGATCAGCTGGGTAAAAAGAGGCGTTTTCCCGTTAATCGCCCTGAGGGCATCGCCCATAACTGAGGCAAGCTCGCGGATATCCTCCCTCTTCTCTGCTCCGTAACCGGCTACCAGGAACCCGACATAGTCATAGCGCACTTCATAGACCATATCGCGCAAAAAGAGGTCATCTGCTTTCTCTTTGCTTTCTTTGTCAATATCGTTAAGAATGCTCCTAAAAAGCGTATCAACGTGCGCAAGAGACGTATCCTCAGAGTTTCGCAAAGCCGCAAAGCCGACAACCATCGCGTGGATAATTTTTAGCGCCGCGATACGGGTAGGAGAATCGGCTTTTTGAATCAACGTAATATCGCGATCCATGAGCTCCTCGCCTTTGCGAAGATGCGTTATGAGTTGATTCGCGTAGGCTGTCTTCACTTCCGGAGAAAGCTCTTTTTCCAGAAGTTTGCTTCGCGTCAGTTGCTCGCCGTACCAGTAGGCAATGCGAAAATGGGCATTGGCAGTCGGGGCAAGAGCAAGACTCCATTCGTAGAGCTTGCGCGCGGCAATGTGAGTATCATGGCCTCCTGCTTCCGCCAAGAACGTCTCATAAGGCTGGCCCCTGAAAATAACCGCGTGAGAAAAGTCATCATCATGGGTGGCGTTATACATATCAAGCATCGAAGTCAAAATCATGGCCCGCGTCAAACCGGGAATTGATTCATCGGCCACCATTTCCTTCATCATCGCTACCCCTTTTTTCTTTTTCTCCGGCTGGCAGGTAATAAAGTTGTCCCAGGCAAGCGCGGCCTGGGCATGAATGCGCTCCTGCGGCGAGCTCACATAAATGAGGGCCTGTTCCCAAAGGGGAATACTCTTGTCGGTGTCAGCCAGACGATGATATTTCATGGCTTCATCGTGAAGGCTTTCATGCCGGGCCTTTTTGTTGGCATCAGTGTAATGCATATATATTTTCTCTCCGCCCCATACAGCCAGACCCAAAAGCAAAAGAGCTGTGAGTCCTCTTTCGGCAACGGAAAAAAAATTTTCTCGCGAAATGTTTAACATGAACAACACTCGCAGCAATCCCCAACAACAACAGGATCTCCAAGACCGCCTGGACCATCGGCTCTTGCTTCCGGAAAAATACAGGCCAAAGGATTTACTCCGGCCGATGGTTTATCCTTGTTTTCTTTGTGCAACACGAATCCGACAGTAAATACCGCCAAAGTTAAGACCAAAAGTCGTAAAACTCTCCCCAGGCCGATTTTTTTAGTAGATGTATCCATATGCCACCATTATATATTGACTATCTTTATTACTACAAACGTCACTTATCCACAGAGATTACGCGGTATGGCTTGGTCCAAGTTTTCTACTTTTAACGCCCGCCAATGTACACAAGATTAGACGATAGTTCAATGTTGTGTACATATAATAAAAATAAAAAGTTAAGGAAATGGGTGCGGCAGGGGATTAAATGCGGCACGGCTTCTATGCCCTAGTTTTTCGGGCACATGCTTGAGCCGCGCGGCCCCGAGAGGGACGGCGTGTTCTTTCATATAAAGAGGAATAAGCGGCGGTATGACGACCCGCACCGAATGGTATCCCAACGTATCTAAAACCGTATGCGTTGCCTCATAAAAATAAACTGCGTATTGGGGGCCAAGTTTTTCTATGGCGCCTTGCAGCCACGCCAACTCTTCCTTTTTGGACGAAAAGGTTCTGGCCGGAATATCATTCCACAGCTGCGCTGCGCCCTCCAAGAAAAAAGAGAAGGACCGAAGCGTTTCCGGATTAGCCCACAGCGCAAGGCGCCCCTCTTGTCCTATTTCTTCGCGAAAAGGCGAGTAATTCTCCGACAGGCGGTAAGTTTTTAATTCGGGAGTTCTGGTATACTGCGTCCGCAGCGACTGCCGAATCCCCAGCGATTCGCTTAAAGCCCTGACAACCGCTATTTCTGGCTTTGCGTCGCACCCGCCGCCAATGGTCAAGGAGGGCCCGCGCCCGGAACGATCAATTATGATCGCGGCAAAAGTCGGCACCGGGATATCTGTTGTAATATTAAGAATGGTCGGCTCAAGATGATAGCGGCGGCAGAGCGCAAGAAGCGTGGCAGCATCGGGGTGATTGAGCGCGGAGATGTCAACACGGGGCGGGGCAATGGCGTTCAGCCAGTGAATCAGGAAAGCGTCGCGCTGGATTAACTCGTATATGCCTAATATGACTGCTTCCTCAAGCGAAAAATGCCCGGCAGCGCCGTTGGTAATGGGCTGCTGCAGGAACGGTTCGTGATACTCAGCATGATGACAGTAGTTCCAAAAAACGCATTGCGCCGGTAAAAGTACCGGAATGCTGCTCCCCAGTTTTCGCCCCGGCGTCCAAAAAAATTCATCGGCGTCATTGAAACGGCGTTCTGGAAATATTTGTTTTTGCTCCTCTGAAAATTCTGCCAAATTCGCCGGATCAAGATACAAAACGCCTTTTTTTTTAAGGGAACGCAGGGAGCTTCTAACAAGTTTTTCCTTCCGATAGAGCGAAAGAAAATGTCGTTCCAGCAGCTCGCCGATGGCTTTGGAAAGCGCTTCTTCAAAATGAAGCGATGTGCCGCGGTTATAGAGCTGCTGCGGGTCGTGGCCGTCGGTCAGTGTTTTATCGAATTGGGATTGGAGATGGAGATAAAATAATTTCGGCTCATCGTTGAATGGCGGCTCAAATACGGCGCGCGGAGAGGTAAGAATTTTTTGTTCAAAGAGATAATTCGGTATGGCCTGCCATTGCGGCGGAACCGGATAAGAAGCATCACTAGGGATAAAAGAATCGTTGCTGGTACCCAGTTCTGCAATTTTTTGCTGTAACTGCAAAGACCAGCGGCCATGCGGGGACTGCGGCGAGCGATAACGCCCTGCCGCCTTTTGCGCCTCGCTGAAGATTTCGCTGGTTCTTTTTACACCAACTCCGCTCTGCGGAAGAAACGACTGGCGGTCGTTAAAAACTTCACGCGCTAATGGCTCGGACGTACTTTCCGTAGAGATATTTTTGTCTGAGTTCATAAAGGCTAATAGCTGTTACTATGAATACGGAGGCGCGATACGCCAAGCAACACGTGCCCTGCCGCGTCAATCCATGCTTCGACGGTTAAATAGTCGTGGCGAAAGCCGCCGATAACTTTCGGCCGAATCTCTTCGCGAATAAAAAAGGTGTTTTCTTGGTCGTATTGCATGGACAAAAGCCAGGCTAAACACATATCAATCGCGTCTTTATTTTTTCCTGGATCCAACGCCAATACCTCAAAAACTTTTCCGGTTCCGCGAGTGTAAGGGACGCCGCCGATCGTAGATTCGGGGAAGGCACCGTCTGAAAGCTGGTGGCCTTTGAGCCAATCGTTAACTCTCTGATAGAAAATCTCGTGGCTGCCGTGAAAACTATGCGCTAGCTCCGCCCAAACCGCAAGATTCTCGGCCCGGCCGCTTTCCAGCGATGCTGCAAATTTTTCTTTCAAAATCCGGGTTAGATTTTCAAACGGTGTTGAGAATCGATGATCGGCTCTTATCATCTTAAAGAAACTCGCGATTTGAGCAAAGGTAAGCGGTTCGAAGTTCAAGGCGGCGAGTCGGCTCAAAATTCTGTCTGCTGCGGCTCCCGCCTCGTTCGGCTTGCCCAATGCAAGCGATAACTGCCCGAAATAGGCTAATGTCAACTCCGAATTGGAAATTTGGAATTGAGAATTAGTAATTAAATAACTCTTGAGGTATTCAAAACTTTTTTCTGCGGCAATAGAATATCTTTGCTCTCCTGCGGCTTTACCGAATTCGGCAAGCGCGAGAGCAGTAAAGGCTAGGCGCGGCCAGTCAATTTGTGTTTGGCGGCCGGTTAGCGGGTCTATAATCGGCGGAAGGTTGCCATCCGGCTCCTGGATCCGGCAAAGCCAATCGGCGGCCATTCGTAAACGCTGGATTATGAATTCTGAATTAAGAATTACGGATTCCGGGGCAACTACCGGACCGAAAAGAGACAAATGTTTTTTGCCATCTTCGGATTCTATGAAATCATCAACTTCAAAAATAGAAATATCGGCATCTTTATATGCGGCGCGGCTTAGTCCTGCTTTACTCTCTGCCAGATCCCCCAAAAAATCTTCAAGATTTTGAAACCGGCGCGCATTATGCGCCTCGGGCAGAAACCATCCTTTTCGTCCTTCTCCGTTTTTTTCCACGCCGCTTTTCATTCCAACATTCTTAAGAATGTTGGAATGACCGCGGGTTGTTTTTTGCTGTAAAAGATATCCTTTTTCCGAATAAATCGCGTTCCGCCCAAACTCAACCGGCAACAACGGCAGACGGAGGTCGTGCATAATAGTAATTTCTATCTGCGTATCCGCCAGCTCTTCCGGCGAAAGCGGCTTGAATCTAGGGTCGCGACTGGCGTTTACTGCGGCATCGGCAATACCCTCTCCCAAATGTCGGCGCTCCACTATTGAAGAACCGCGCAGATGCCCCTTGGTCCACAAAGCAACATCAAGGGTGATCGACAACTGGAAACGTTCAGAAAGAGTACTAAAGTATTCGCGGGTGAAACGCTCGCCGGTAACAAAAAATTTTTCAAGCGCGTGTCGGGCAATTTTCAACGCGATTATTCTTTCTTCTTCGTCAAACCCCCAACGAAGAGGCCTCACTTGCACTAAACGGTCTGTTCTTTCAAGAATCTCGATCTCCGGAGATGAAAAAATTTTTATCCACGGTGCATCAAGTTTCTCGTTCGGCTTGGCGTTGCAGATAATAAACATTGGTGTTCGATCACTTGACGGCATCCTCATTTTTTTTGGCCTGTCACCGAATCGGAGCGGGAAATCAAAATAAAAGCAGCCGTGCGTGCCCGGAAGATCAACAAAAATAATATCGCGCTCGTTCGCGACCCCGCTTAACCACTCTAAAACCGCATGAAGTTGTTGGGAGAAAGGTCTCCACCATCCAAACATGCACCACTTATCGTAGGTTACTCGTCCTTCCTTGACAATGGCTATTGAATAGCTATCTCTCTGGCCGTTTAGTCCAAAGTATGCTAGATTATATTCGCTCTTTGAAAAAATGGAGGTGTATATGGCCTACAGCGACAAAGTGATTGATCACTATAACAATCCACGCAACGTCGGGTCGTTTCCGAAAGATGAGAAAGGTGTGGGCACCGGGCTTGTCGGCGCGCCGGAGTGCGGAGATGTGATGAAACTGCAAATTAAAGTAATGCTCGAGCATGAGTGCGCAAAGTGTCACCACGTCTGGTATCCAGAACGCCAGGAGCCGATCTGCCCGATGTGCCACTGGGCAAACATCAACATCAAACAAGTTATTCAGGACGCGAAATTCAAAACATTTGGCTGCGGCTCGGCCATTGCTTCCTCGTCGCTCGCCACCGAATGGCTAAAAGGCAAAACTATTGAGGAGGCGGCAAAAATCAAAAACACCGACATCGTAAATGAGTTAAAGTTGCCGCCGGTAAAAATCCACTGCTCGGTTTTGGCAGAGGACGCGATTAAGGCCGCGATTAAAGATTATCAAACCAAACAGGGAGGAGAGCAATGACTATTGAACTCACCGAAGCAGCGCGGCAAAAAATTAAAGAAATTATTGAGGCCGATTGGCACGATAAACTGGTCTATCTCAAAATGGCAGTAAAAGGCGGAGGGTGCTCGGGCCTTTCTTATGCGCTTGAGTTAAGGGATGCCGAAAAAGACCCGATCGACGAAAAGCACGACAAAGAGTTTGAGATTGGTGGCATCCGTGTCGTTATTGACAAGAAAAGCTATCTCTATCTTGCGGGCACAACTCTTGACTATGTAACTCAGGGGCTGGCGGGAGGATTCACTTTTGTAAACCCCAACGCCAAATCATCCTGCGGCTGCGGCACTTCATTTTCGGTATAGAAGCAACGTGAGGGAAAGGGGGCAGTATGAACTTTACGCTAACGCCTGATGCTGTGGCCTATATCAATCAAGCCCAAAAACAAATGGGGAGGGTCGAACCGTATCTCCGGATCGGCATCAAGGGACAGGGCTGCTGCAGCCCGATGTACGCGCTTCATTTCACTGACACAAAGCAGGATAATGACGGGGTCTTTCCGTATGAAGGATTTTCGGTAGTGATTGATAACAAACTCGAGAAGGAACTAAATAATGCTGAGATGACTACGGTGAAAATCGGCATTGAGACGCGTCTCAAAATCAACAACCCAAATTTTGCCAGGTGCTCGTGTCATTCCCAGCCATCTAGTCAGGAGGAAAAATAAAATGAGCTGGTTCATGGAGCGTCCGATTCTCTCGGCGATTGCGCTCATCCTGCTCATCGCCATTCTCTCAAATACGCCCCTGGCCATTATCTGGCTTGCAACCGAAAAAAGTAAAGCCGCCGACATGACCATCTGGCATTATGTCGGCGCTGGCGGCGCAATGTTTATTCTCATTCCGGTAGGAATTGTCATAGTACCTTTTGCGGCTCTTTACGTTGCGGGGTACTCCCTTTTCGGTCCCGCCGAAGAAGAGAGTAATATCATTAAAAGCTAAACCAGGAGAATCAGTGCTCCTCGCCCATTTCAGACGGCTACGGCCAGTCACTCTCGGCCTAGCCACAACATTTCTGTTCAACCAAAAACGGCTATCCATGCCGTTTTTTCCTACAAAATACGTTTTAATATGCTATAGCATATTAAAACGTATTTTAATCTCTTTTAAAAAAAGACTTCACTCTTCTCGTTTTTCTATGAATTTTGCCGTTGCCCGCCGCAGTAACCACGCTGTCCCAATCCCGACAAGTGCGCCGCCAAGGATATCGCTCGGCCAGTGAACGCCAGCGACAACCCTGCTCATCCCGATGAATAATGCCGCGGCAAAGAATAAAATGCTTGTTTTCGGATAATAAAAAGCGACTGCTGAGGCAACCGCGAAGGCAAGCGAGGCGTGCCCCGACGGAAAAGAGCCGCCGCCATTATGACTCACAAGCTGCCTGACGCCATCCAAAACCTCAAACGGCCGCGGCCGGTTATAAAAAAATCGTATGATTTCTGTAATGACGTAGCGCGCGGTGAATGCCGAGATAAAAGCAAAAATAAACAAATCGGTATTCTGTTTTCTGTACCGACGAAATCGTAAAAATACCGTTCCGGCAATAAATATCGCCACTGCAGTCATCACCAGGTACCAAAGATATATCGCCCGAAAGACAATCGCCCAATCAAAAAATGGCGAAACTCCGGCCCAGGAGTTGAGCCAACGAAAAATTGCGACATCTATGCTACTCATCTTTCTTTCTTGTCCCAAGCGTAATTAAATTTTTTAAAAGTATCGCAACCGTGAGCGGCCCCACGCCGCCTGGAACCGGTGTAAGGTAGTCCGCTTTTTTGCTGACCGAATCAAAATCAACATCCCCGACAATTTTGCCCTCGGATTCCGAAGTTCCGGCATCAATAACTATTGCTCCGTCTTTAATCATATCGCCGCTAATCAACTTCGGCTTTCCCGCACCGGAAACGATAATATCGGCCGCGCGGGTAAACACTCCGAAATCTTTCGTATATTCATTTACTGCACTTACCAGAGCACCTTCATTCATAAGCCAGAGAGCTGTCGGCTTGCCGACCAGGCGCCCCGCGCCGACCACCACCGCGTATTTTCCTTTGATTTCAATCCCATATTCATCAAAAAATGCTTTGATCGCCCCAACCACCGGCGGCAAAATTTCCGATTTACCCACGTAAAAATTCCCCAGCGCTCGGGCTGACAATACATCAACATCTTTTTCTGGCGGGATGGCGTTCAAAATGTATTGGGTATTGATATGCGCCGGCAAAGGAAGCTGGATAATGACTCCGATGTTGTTTTTCTCATGCACTATTTCGGCAATGCGCTTTCTTAATTCGTTGGTTGTAATACTCGGCTCAAACGCATACACTCGCACCTCAACTCCGATTGATTCGGCGGCTTTCTTTTTCTGTTCAATGAATTTTTGCGTTGCCGGGTCTTTCCCAACCACCACAGCCGCAAGACGCAACGCTTTCTTTGTGTCGGTAATTTTTGCCTTTAATTCGTTTAGTATTTTTTCCGAAATTTTTTTCCCGTCAAGCAATATCATACCCAGAGCATAACCCAGAAAATGCCAGAAACAAAGCAGAATAAAAATGTTCCATATAGCAAGCGGCCGCTTGCCATATGGAACATTGCTGTAACCCATGAAAAACAAAAAAGGAAGCGCGATGGCTTCCTTCATTCCTCTTGTAGTTATTGACGGCATGCCGAATTGGACCCATTCAACCAACCGGTAACTATTGTAAAAACTTACGCGATCGCGTAAGTTTTTATAATCCAGATTACGGAAGAATAAAATAAAAAATAGGAGGCGCGATGGCCTCCTCGAGATTAGCAATGAATCTACTCATTCAGGGCAATAGAGTCTCGTTTCAACGCCGTCAAACATTCCCTCGCCCTTTGCTACCAGATACCCGTCCTTTGCAAAGTAGACCTTCCACTCACCCTTGCTGATCTTTTCAAACCGGGCCTCTCCGTTTACTGGCTTTCTTGTTAGCAGTCCCTCGTGCACACTCCGAATCACCACATGCTCGATTTTCTCAGCCGGATTTACACATACAACCAACGTGGTGGGCACGAAGAACCTATCGTAAATCAACAGGCCAACGATGCCAATAAGAACTGCTGACAAAACAACTGCCAATCCTACTCGCGTCTTTCTAGACACGGAGTCCTCCTTATACTTGTATTGGAAACTCTTTACAAAGAGCTTTGACTTTTTTAAGTATAGAGCGGGATTTATTTCCTGTCAAGGCCTCGTAGATCAACCGAGCAATTACCCTCATCTCTTTTTCTTTCATCCCACGCGTAGTTAAGGCCGGAGTGCCGAGGCGGATGCCCGAAGGATCAAAGGGCGAGCGGGTGTCATAGGGAATGGTGTTGCGGTTAACAATAATGCCTACTGCCTCAAGACGGTTCTGGGCCTCTTTACCGGATATGCCGAGATTCGTAAGGTCAATGAGCATCAAGTGGTTGTCGGTCCCGTCAGAAATGAGCTTTAGCTCGAGACGCTGTAATTCTCTTGCAAGGGCTTTGGCGTTCTTTACGATTTGCCTGCCGTATCGCTTAAACGATGGCCTCATGGCCTCAGCAAGCGAGGCGGCAATTGCCGCGGTCTGATGGTCGTGCGGTCCGCCCTGCAAGGCCGGGAAAACCGCCTTGTCAATGGCCGAGGCAATATCAATCAAATTCTTTTTCGCGACCGCTGATTTACGGTTTGCAAAAATAATCGCTCCCCGCGGTCCTCGGAGAGTTTTGTGCGTGGTCGTGGTTACTACGTCGGCATAGGGGAACGGCGACGGATGGGCTCCGGCGGCGATAAGTCCGGCGATGTGCGCGATGTCGGCCATCAAGTAAGCGCCGACGTCTTTGGCGATTATGTGAAAACGCTTGAAATCAATGATGCGCGGATAAGCGGTTGCCCCGCAAACAATAATTTTCGGTTTTTCTTTTTTGGCAAGCTTACAAACCTCGCCGTAGTCAATTAAGCCGTCGCGGCCCACAGCGTACTGAGCCGCCCCGTAGAACCTGCCGGAAAAATTTACTTTCCAGCCGTGAGTAAGATGGCCGCCGAACGGCAGCGACATGCCCATGATTTTTTCTCCGGGCTCGAGCAACGCATAGTAGACGGCCATGTTAGCCGGCGACCCTGAATAGGGCTGGACATTGACGTGCCAATGCTTGCCAAGTTTAAAAACTTTGCGTGCTCGCTCCTGCGCTAATAGCTCAATCTCGTCAATAATTTTATTACCGGCGTAATACCTTTTGCCCGGATAGCCCTCGGAATATTTGTTGGTTAGGGGCGATTCAAGCGCCTCAAGCACCGCGGGCGAGACGATATTTTCCGACGGAATCAAATTAAGCGTTCTCTGCTGACGCCCTGTTTCTTCTTCAATTAATCGCGCGAGTGCCGAATCGCTTTTTTCGAGATTTGAGTATCCGCTCATGCGAGTTTCTTCCTCTAAGGATTTTAAAGTGTCACTGAGGAGGGCCTACCCTGTTCTCACTTCCCAATCTTTATGCATTTGCGGAATCATCATTTGCGGATGCCACGATTTTTTGACTTCTTCGATTTCTTGGGAGAGCTGGTATTTTCCGCCCTCGCCAACATAGTCAGACGCATTTTTTAACGGCTCAACCTGATAAAATACCATCTGCCCGATGCGGCGTCCCACCACGAGCGGGATCGTGAAGTATTGAGAATTATTCGTCACCTCCATGGTCCAACGGTTGAAATAGCCAATATCGCCCCAGCCGGCGTCTTTGCACACTTCAACAAAATTTCTGCCGAGCGAGGAGCGGGCGTATAACTTGCTGACCACTCGATGCCGGCCGCCAATAAATTCCGTGGTATGAGCGAGGACCGTCTCGCCCGGCCGGAGCAAAATCACCTTTTCTTCCGGCTTGATGTTCTTGAGGGAAACTCCTGTCCGCACTATTACCTCTTCGGCGGGTTCGGCCTGATACGGCCCTGACCAAACGCGTTTGGTGGATTCCTCGTCGTAGAGATTATGCAGCGTTGCCCCACCGTCGGGATGCTTTTCCTTCCAATACCAATCGCCGAGCGTTACATCGTAGCTCGTGGTCTTGAGTTTCCGCTCATCAAAAGGATCAATGACGATTGTCCCTTCTTTGAGGTGCCTGACAATAGCGTCGCGGGAGAGAAGCATAATGCTCACATATTAACTGATGTGAAACCACGGACGCAATACCCAGAATTTGAAAAGGCCGCGCAGGCGGAAAAAAGAATGTTAACACTTTATCGACGATCGTCTACAAATTGTTAACAATCAAGATCGCTATAGAATAGGGCCATTTTAGTAATCCGTGCTATCTCCACTCCAAAAGCCAATCAAGTTCTTGCGGACGAATATAAAACCGCCTCATGCGAGGCGGCCGTCGCGGATAACGACGATGTTCACGATTTCTATAATTGCGAACCTCCCTCTCTCGACAATCAAAGAGCACCGAAAGCCTATCAACGGCCCAGCGCCTCGTCAAGTTCTTTTTTGGTTATGATGCCGACTCGTAAAATAGCCGGTTCGTTTCGTGTGAAATCAATTACTGTGGAAGCCCTCTGGGGGAGCTCGCCGAAATCAATTACCAAGTCAACAAGTTTTGACTTCTGCAACTCCACGCTATCCATTTCCTCAACCGAGCGAATTGGAACCCTGCCAGAAATATTGGCCGAGCTTTGGGCAAGCGGAAAATCAAGACGGTTTAGAAGTTGGAGCAAGAATTGATGGTCGGGAATGCGAATAGCAATGGTTTGCAATCCGCCAGTCAGTACGGGTGGCAACTTTTCTTTATGCTGAAAAACTACAGTCACCGCGCCCGGCCACACTTTTTCAAGAAATTTGGCTTTGCGGTCGTCAATATAGGCAAGTTTCCGGGCTGCGGCGATGTCCTTCACAAAAATCGGCAGGGCTTTTTCCGGGGCGCGTTTTTTAATATCAAATATTTTTTTGACCGCTTTCTCGTCAGTCGCGTCAGCATAAAGGCCGTAGACGGTATCCGACGGCCCAATGATTACCGCACCGTTTTTTAAAATCCTCTCGGCCAACGAGAGGGTTTTTTCTTTTGATTCTTCAGTTAGTTTGACAATTTTCATTACTCTGTATAGAGTACTAGCAATAAATCTGTTCCTTCACAAGGGGGCGGCGTGGAAAATCTTGAATCAAAAATTGACTTCATCCGCGAGCTGGTCCGTTTCGGAGAATCCTCGCTCGGTCTCGATTTCGGCGAAAGTTTCAGGCATTTTGCGCCGGATCGTCCGTCACCGCACTGGCTTTACGTCTCTTCCGGGTGGAACATCGGAAGCATTGTGCGTGATGAATACGGAGAACCCTTTATCAAGGCTATACCCTTCGTCAAGGCTCTAGAAAACCGCGAAAAGATAGAGGCGCTCTCGGTCATTCAGAAAAGTTTCGGAATACTTGGTTTTGACACCTACCTCTATGTCGCCGAGGCCTGGGGTGGTGCGCCTTGCCCCATACTCCCGATTCTCCTTGAACAGCCAAGAATCCGCCAGGCCTATGTGGTGCTTCACGAAGGCCTGCATATCACCCGTTGGACCCGTAAGGCAAAACCACCTTACGAAATCGAAGAACCGGCGGCCATTGCCATTGCTGATAGTGGCATACTAGAGTTTGCCGAACGCACAGGAGATAAATCGCTCTTTCGCGACCTTTTGCTTCTTCGGGTCTTCCGCAAAAAATTCGAGCAGGCGGTAAAGAAAGCCACACTGGTGCTTGAAGAAAAATACAAGGAGATTATCGAGAGGCCAGAAGAAGAGAAAAGATTGGAGCGCGAAAAACTTTTCAGCGTGATTCGCGCCGATCCCATCTGGCAAGACGCGGAAGAAGCATGCGTAACCGTAAAAGGCCTTAACCGTACTCAGGAGATTAACAACGCCTTTTTCCTTCGTTACGGGACATACTATACCCATCTCTCCCTCATAGAAGCGGCCGTAAAACGATTCCCTGCCGTCCGGGAAGCGGTTGACTTTTTTATTTCGCTTCCCCAAGAACTCGATGATGCCCTCGAGCAACTCAGACACAAAGCAGAAATGAACTAAGAGCCGCAACGGCTCTTTTTAAATTCAAATGTTCGGTATTTCAAGCGGTCGCTTAAAATCGTGAACATTTCAATTGTATGCAATCTTTATAATAGCGACACTAATACTTCGGCAAGACGCTCCGGGTCGTGGCGGACGAATCCCCTTCTGCGCAGAAAATCTCCGAAAATTGGCGTCGGTTTTTGGGGAAGCTCCACGAACTCAACAAACTCTGCGGATTCTTTTTCGTAATAACGAAGCCGCTCCGGCGAGGGGTGCTTAGTGTTGATCACCGCGTAATCAAGTGTGCCCTTGCCTAGGTATTTTCCAACAGCGGCAATAAAATCAGGCGCGGCAAAACCGTTGGTCTCGCCGGATTTCGTCATAATATTTACGACATACGCTTTCGTCGCTTTAGTGCGCCGGAGTGCCTCGGCAATTCCGGAAACCAGCAGGTTCGGAATAATGCTTGTGTAAAGATCACCAGGGCCTATTACCACCAAATCGGCCGCCTTTATTGCCTCAAGGGCTCTTTCATTTGCTCGCGCCTCGGGCCTAAGAAAAACTTCAGCGATTTTCAGCCGCGGGTCGTGCTTTGGTATGTCAATATTTGTTTCTCCGCGAATTACCGAGCCGTCTTCAAGTTTGGCTATCAACTGCACGTTTGAGAGCGTTACCGGAATAACCCTGCCGCCGGCACCCAGAATTCTTCCGGCCTCTTCAACCGCTGATTCAAAACTGCCGGTGATACGCTCAAGGGCAGTAAGCATTATGTTTCCGAAGCTATGACCTTTAAGTCCGCCCTCTTCAAATCGGTAACTGAAAAGGTCGGCAAGAAGCCGGTCGCCCGACGAGGAGAGCGCAACCAGCACCCTTCGCACGTCCCCGGGCGGAAGTATTCCGAACTCTTCGCGGAGCACGCCGGTTGAGCCGCCGTCATCGGCCATTGAAATAACCGCCGACAATTCCAGCGGATAGCGCTTTAGACCGGAAAGAACCGTAAACACTCCGGTTCCGCCGCCAATGACGACAACTTTTGCAATTCTTTTACGCTCCAGCTTCACTGCTTTATTCTACCCTTTTCTATCCAGCGAGGTTATGTTATACAACAACAAAGCGCTTTTTGCTCTTTTACAGAAGGAGAAGGAAATGCCAAAAGTGCCGAATGCATGCTTATGGCAGAGAAAACATCTGCGGCAGGCCATGAAGGGCTGGTTGCGTAGTATTTTTTGGGTAGGCCATATTAACCCGATGCCGATTTTCATTGATCCGCTGAATACCTACGTTAATACCGCAGTTGAAATCGGACAAGAAACAGTTATAGAACCAAACGTCTGGATCATGGGCAAAACAAAAATCGGAAAAAACTGCCGGATTAAGTTCGGCTCGGTCATTGTTGATTCAATTCTTGAAGACAACGTCCTGGTTGACGGCGGGCGGATTGAGAAAAGCGTTATCGGCCATCATGCCGAAATCGGCTACACCGCGCAGTTGAAACGCGTGCGCCGTTTCGGCGCCCACTCAAAAATGCTCCATCACGGCTACCTCGGGGATGCCGTCGTCGGTGACCGGGTCAATATCGGCGCCGGAGTAATTACCGCAAACTATGACGGTGCGAATAAAAACCAAACAATCATAGAAGATGACGCGTTCATCGGCACCAACGTCTGTCTGGTAGCGCCCATCAAAATTCTCAAGGGAATGATGATTGCCGCGGGTTCAACAGTAACGGCAAAAGACCCTATGGAGCCGTGGAAACTTCTTATCGCGCGTTCATCCGCGCATCTTTCGCGCTCAAAACGCGTAGTGAAAAACGAAGAGGGCTGGCGCCTTGCAGAATTTAACCCTGACGCGGAGGTGTATAAACAATGAGAAGGTTTATTCGTGCACTGCTCACTGGAATTATTTGCGGAGCATACTGGGCGTGGCTCTTGTTGATCGGCCTCTCGTTTGTACGCATTTTCGTCCCGCCGCTTCGCGAGTCGACCTCTTTTTACAGCATACTCATTATTTTGTCGGTCTTAGTTTTTTGGCGAATCTTTCAAGTCCAAATCAAAAAGCCCTCCTCGTGAGGGACTTTTTATTTTTGCTCCTCTTCTGACGAAGGCGGCATAGCGCGATACGCAGCAGCGATTGCGCTCGGCAGACCGGGGCAGGCCGAGGCCGCGCCTCCGCTTGTGCAGAGGCGAACGAAATTGTCAAACGGCCATGTGCCTTCTTCGCCGATGCCGATGTACCAATCACCATTCCCGCCAGCAAAGATAATCAATTCATTGCGATGCTTTTCGTCACGATCATCCGTAAGGTAACGCCGAACTGCTGTCATTTTTCGCCTCCAAAAGAGCTTTTAATAACAGGAGTCTACTCCACAGTTACCGATTTTGCAAGATTACGGGGTTTATCTACGTCGTGACCACGAAGTACTCCAAAGTGATACGCGAAAAGCTGGAGCGGCACCACTGATAAAAGCGGAGTCAGCATCTCAAGGGTTTTGGGAATGTAAATAACGTCATCAGCCAGCTCGCGGATCCGCTCGTCGCCTTCGGTGGCAACAGCAATGACCGGGCCCTTACGCGCCCGCACTTCTTCGATATTGGAGACCATTTTTTCATACACCGAATCCTGCGGCGCAATAAATACCGACGGAAAATTTTCATCAATCATGGCAATCGGGCCGTGCTTCATCTCGCCCGCGCCGCATCCTTCAGCATGGACATAAGAAATTTCTTTCAATTTCAGCGCTCCCTCAAGGGCAACGGGCAGATTATATTTCCGGCCGAGATACAGAAAGTTTTCATATTTTTGATATTTTTGAGCAAGCTGTTTTATTTGGTCGTTTTGCGCGAGGATTTTTTTCATAAGCGAGGGAACTTTCTTAAGCTCCTCGGCAATGCGCTCACCCATAACCAAGGACATCTCGCGCTGACGGCCAAGAAGCAGGGTGAGCAGAGTTAAAATAGCAACCTGGCTGGTAAAGGCCTTGGTGGAGGCAACACCGATTTCCGGGCCAATGTGCTGATACACTCCGGCATCGGTATCGCGGGCAATGGTTGAGCCAACGACATTGACGATGCCGAGGGTCAGCACTCCTTTTTCTTTGGCTTCACGAAGGGAGGCGAGGGTATCTGCGGTCTCCCCCGATTGCGAAATAGAGAGCACCACGTCGCCTTCGCGAAAAACCGGCTTCCTGTAGCGGAACTCCGAGGCAAGATCCACTTCCGTTGGGATGCCTGCATATTCCTCAAGCATGTATTCACCAACACGACCGGCAAGATATGCAGTGCCGCAAGCCGAAATCAAAACGCGCTTTGCGCTCTTGAGTTTTTCCAAAACTTCGGCGAGGCCGCCGATTTTGGCTAGTCCCCCTTCGGGGATGAGACGCCCCCGAATTGAATTCTCTATAGCTTCCGGCCCCTCCAAAATTTCCTTCAGCATGAAATGGGGATGGCCGCTTTTTTGAACAAGCTCCGCTGTCCACTCTATTTCGTGAAGTTCCTTTTCGCGAATATTGCGGCCGAGGTCATACACCCGGTGCGAGTCAGAAGTAAGCACGGCCATTTCGCCATCATCAAGGTAGATGACGTTTTTTGTATACTTAAGTAGCGGCGAGGCGTCCGAGGCAATAAAATATTCGCCGTTGCCCACGCCAAGGAGCAGCGGACTGAAATTTCGCGCCGCCACCAATTTATGCGGCTCCCGAGAGTCGATCACCGCGAGACCGTAGGTGCCGCTGACCGACAACAATGCCAGCCGCGTTGCTTCTTCAATATCTAGTTCGGGACTCTTCTTTTTAAACTCTTCAATTAAGTGGGCAAGCGTTTCGGTGTCGGTTTCGGAACGAAACGTGTGTCCGAGTTTCTCAAGGTCTTCTTTCAGTTGTTTATAGTTCTCAATGATGCCGTTATGCACGAGCCAGATATTCCCGGAGCAATCCGAATGAGGATGAGCATTCGTCTCGGTAACACCCCCGTGCGTTGCCCAGCGACTGTGGATAATGCCGGCCGTACCTGCAAATTCTTTGCCGCTTATTTTTTCTTCCAGCGCCGCAACCCTTCCAACCGCCTTTTCGCTTTTCACGTTGCCGTTTTTCGTCAGTACAGCAAATCCCGCCGAGTCATATCCTCGGTACTCTAAGTTTTTTATGCCATCCATTAGGATTGGCAAGGCCTTTTGTCTTCCGATGTATCCTACAATGCCGCACATACAAATTTTGCCCGCGAGAGCAAGTTACTTTGCAACGCAGCCCGAGCGGCTGCAAAATTTAGTATCCCGCCCCAGTTTTACCATACCATGCTAATTTACGATGACAGTTGGAAAAAGTTTATTAACATTTTGCGACGCGCGTGTGCGAATAGCACAACCCTTATTGGGCGCAGCGCGTCGCTTAGGTGTCCTTTGTAAAACTGGGGCGGGATGCCTTCCTTTGAAAGATTACGCAAAATTAGTGCGGGGTGCATCTTTTTAGTAATACTCAGGTCCAGTATTTGTAAGTTTTCCTTGCATCGGAATCACCCTGATAAGAATGTGGCTGGGAAATTTATAGCGCTCTCGAAGATAGTTATCTCGCATCTTATTTTTCGGAGCACGCGGTTCAATGATGCGCTCGATACAAAATCCGGCCTTGTGTAGAAACGTAGATAAATCGCCGAGCGTCCAATGATAGTCCCGCACGGAAATATATCGTCCGTTGCCTAGTTTTAACTTAAATCGAATCACTGCTCCGCTTTTGAAGTAAAAGTAGTTTCGCGGAACCATCATATGCATAAACGGGAAGTCCGCAACACTCGGATGTATCTCGCTCAGCACAAGAACGCCACCTCTCCTCAATAATGCCCGCGCATGCCGTAAAATGCGGACTATTTTTCTGGGGTAGCGAGTATCGGCGAGCAAATGGTCAATAAATACAATATCGAACTTTTTCCGCGAGCGAAACGTTGCTGCATCATGTTCAATATATATAATCCCTCGGCTATTGTGTTCTCGCGCAAGCTCAATTTGCCTACGCGATATATCTACACCAACACACCTTGCTCTGTGGTCACGGAATATCCGCGTCCAGTAACCACTGCCGCACCCAAACTCAATCAAATGTTTTCCTTTTAACGGGCTAAGCAATTTTAACAGCGGCCTTTTCAATACAAATTTACGGCTCAGTGATGGCGTCAAAAATGCTTTTACTAAGTTGCTTCTCCACATCAACTCTAACCTAATGCATCTCCATTGCTATGGCAAATAAAAAATTTAAAACCCGACATCGGTCGGGTTACTTCAGGGCTTCCTTTTTTCGCATGAGCGCCGAAAACCATCCTTCGGCCACTTTCTCGTAGTGCTGATTCAGGGTATAAAACTCAAACTTTACAATTCCTTTATCGGGGCGGCTCTTGCTCTCTCGCGTCTCGGCTACCGAAAGAAAGTGTTTAACCCGATCCCCGGGAAAAACCGGCAGAAGAAATTTCGCGTATTTTTCGCAAAGCGCTTCAAGGGACCTCTCCCAAAAATTCACGTGGTGGAGCGCGCCAAAAAGCGAATTCATAACGAGCTCGCCATGAGCAACGCGTCCGCCCAGCGCCGTTTGCTTCGCAAAGGCCTCATTAAAATGCAGGGCATTCTTGTCGCCGGTGGCGAGACCGAAATAAATAATGTCATGATTGGCAATTACGGCCCATGGCAGCGAATTAAAGCGCATACTAATCTGGAAGTCATCAAAATAGAGCGGCCGCTCTTCAAAAACTTCGCGATTGCTGCCTGCTTCCCACTCAAACTTCATGAGCCCGCACCATAATCCTTAATCTGTTTCTCGCTGTTGTCGTCTTTGTCAAACAAATCCGAAAGAAGTGAATACAAAATAAACCCGGCGGCTACCCCAAGAAAAAACGCGGTCCCGCGCTTCATGGCGCCTCCTTTTTGAAATGAACAAATGTGCCTTCAGCGTATAAAGATCTGTCTTTGCCGTCAACCACATAACTGCGGTTTTTGTTATGAGGTGGCTAGGCGGTGAGGGAATAAACAAAATACGTTTTAGCAAGCGATAGCATGCTAAAACGTATTTTGCAGAAAAGATACTATCCTGTTTTTATTGGTTGACAACTTTTTGGCTCGGCGTATGCTTAATGCGTTCCTTAAAATCAGTACCACTTCTCACATAAAGGAGGGTCATCATAATGAAACGATTTTTGGTGGCTTTTGCGGCTATCCTTGCGGTTTCTTCAGTGGCTTTCGCCCAGATCCCGACGCTGCCGGATTATGAAAAAGAAGCAAAACTTATTGGAACCGCAAAGTGCGACAACGGCGAGACGACCGTAACCGCCTACCGTAAAAGCGAAGACTACTTCGACTACTTCATAGAAGTTACACAAACAAAATCCGGCAACATGTTCTACCTTATGGGCACGGGCACGGGGCCACACTACTTCATGAAAGCCGCTGGCCAGCCGCAGGCAGAAGAAATGGATGCACAGTCCTGGAGTAAAGCAATTCAAGCCGAAGGCAACAGCCCGAATTTCTTGGCTTGGAGTCTTCTCCAAACGAGTGACTGTAAGGTGCTGTAAAGTCAAGCTAGTCCAACAAGAAGACTACCTCACCAAACGGGGAAAACAATGCTCCCCTTTTTTTATTTTTCATTATTCATCCGCTTTAACGCAAAAAGTGTAATTCCAAAGTAAATTGCTTAAGCAATTTACTTTGGAACTTTTAACTTTTGCAAATACGCGCTGCGGCAAGCGCCTGCAGTTTACACTACAAAGTTGATGAGCTTGTTTTTAACGAAGATTACTTTTTGGGGAACGCCTGGAACATATTTTCTGACCACGGGATTCTCAAGCGCCATTTTCCGCGCCTCGTCTTCTGATGCGCCCGTTCCTGCTGTAAGTGTTGCCCGGACCCTGCCGTTGACTTGCACGACAAGCGGGAAGGTTTCCTCCATCAAGTAGCTACTTTCAAATTTCGGCCAGGGCGAGCGGTGAATGCTTGTTTTGTTGCCGAGAGAACTCCAAAGTTCTTCGCTGATGTATGGGGCAAACGGGGCGAGCAGCTTCAAAAATATTTCCGCATCGCCGCGCGTAACTCCACCTCGTCCGGAGGTAAGTTCGTTAAGAAGCACCATAAGAGCGGAGATTGCGGTATTATACCGCAATCCTTCAATATCCTCGGTGACTTTTTTGATGGTTTTGTGGATAAATCGGTCTAAAGACGAACGACCAACGCCAAAAGCTGCTTTTGTCTTTTGTCTTTTGTCTTTTGTCCGTTGATATAACTTCCATACTCGTTCCAAAAACCGGGTAATGCCGCGGATGCCGGTATCTCTAAAATCGCCGCCCTGCTCAAACGGCCCCAAAAACATCAAATACATCCTAAGGGCATCTGCGCCATAGAGTTTAATGTATTCGTCGGGGTTGACCACGTTGCCTCGGGACTTGGACATCTTTGCTCCATCCTTGATAAGCAAGCCGTGCGCGCGGAACTTTTTGAACGGCTCATCAAATTTAGCAAGACCCCAGTCGTGAAAGGCCATAGTCAAGAAACGCGTGTAGAGAAGATGCAATACGGCATGCTCCGCTCCGCCGATATAGATATCAACCGGAAGCCACTTTCTTGCCCTGAGCCCATCGAAGAGTTGTTTTTTGTTGCGAACATCAATGTAACGGTAGTAATACCAAGCCGAATCAAGAAACGTATCCGAAACGTCTGTCTCTCTCCGCGCAATTTTTCCGCAGTCCGGACATTTGACGCGGAAGAAGGACGGCGCCTCGGCAAGCGGCGACTGGCTCGTGCCGGTAGGCCTGAAATCTTTGATGAACGGCAGTTTCACCGGCAGATCTTTTTCGGAAACGGAGTACCATCCCGGCATGTCTTTCTTCTCGCCTCTTCCTTTTTGGGCGCACTCGTCGCAAAAAATCATTGGGATGGGCGGGCCCCAATAGCGTTGTCTAGAAATCAGCCAATCGCGGAGCCGATACTGCGTTTTAAATTTTGCTTTCAAGCTCTCGGCAACGAGACGCCGCGCCTCCTGCGAGCGCATCCCGTTTGCCCATCCGGAGTTCAGAAGCCGCCCCTCGGCAAGATACGGGGCTCGCAACACTCCATGTGAGGCGCCGTCGTCGGATATGACTTCGCGGATCGGCAGATTGAATTTTTTGGCAAACTCAAAGTCGCGCTCGTCATGTCCCGGTACGGCAATAATCGCGCCCGTGCCTACTCCTCCCAAAACATAATCGGAAACCCATATGGGTATTACTTCGCTATTCGCGGGGTTTATGGCGTATGAGCCGAGAAACGCTCCGGTTTTGCTTTTTGTCGCGTCAGTCCTTTCTATTTCGTCTTTCTTGGCGGCTTCGCGGAGATAACTTTGAACCGCGTCTTTGCGCTCTTTGGTAATGAGCCCTGCTAACAGCGGGTGCTCGGGTGAGAGCACCATGTAGGTTGCCCCGAACAAGGTGTCGGCTCGGGTGGTAAACACTTCAATAAACGCTGATTCACGCGGATCTATGCGCGGATTATCGCTGATTCTGGTTCTGCGTTGATCCGCGTTGTAATCTGCGTTTATCTGCGTAGCGATTGGGAATTTAATAAGGGCCCCATCGCTGCGGCCGAGCCAGTTTCTTTGGGCGATTTTTACATTTTCCGACCAGTCAATTTTTTCTAAATTATTCAGCAGCCGTTCGGCATACGCGGTGATTTTGAAGAACCATTGCTCAAGCTCGCGTTTAATCACCTTTGTCTCGCATCTCTCACACTCGCCGGCCAGCACCTGTTCATCGGCAAGAACAGTTAGACACGACGGACACCAGTTAACCGCGGCTTTTTTGCGATAGGCCAGACCGCGCTTGAACATCTCGACGAAAATCCACTGGGTCCATTTGTAATAATCCGGGCGATAGGTCGCGAGGCGCTCTTTCCAGGCAAAACCGTTGCCGATCATTTGAAGCTGGTCGTAGAAGCGCTTCTCGGAAACTTCGGCCTGCTTCATGGGATGGACGCCGACTTTCAGGGCGTAGTTTTCGGAATGGATGCCAAAGCCGTCAAGGCCGATCGGTTCAAAAACATCATAACCCTGCATGCGTTTTGCTCGGCCGTAAATATCGGCGCCGACAAAAGCATACATGTTGCCGACGTGCAGGCCTTCGGCCGAGGGGTAAGGAAACATCATCAGATTATAGAATGGTTTTTTGGCCCGCTTAAAATCGGGCTCGTAAGTTCCCCTGGCCAGCCACCTTTTCTGCCATTTCTCCTCAATCTGTTTCGGCTGATAACGCATAATGCTTATCATTATACGCATCGCGTAAGCGTAAATTCAACCCCGTTAGAAGTCAGTGTTTCCGGCAATAAAGCTTCCTACCAATAAAACTTCTCTGGCTGTTTTTGTCCCCCCGACTCAGTGCATAAAAATTTCGCTGCGAAATTTTTATGCACTGGACTTCTAGCGGGGTCAAGAATTGACTCGCTGACTTTATGATGTTATTAAGAAGAAAGAATGCTCTTTCAGAAGGAGGGCCGGCATGAACTACGACGAAGTCCTTGGGCTAGTACGCGACGTTGCGGTTCAGTTCCAAAAAATGCAAGTCCTCGGTATGCAGGGGAAAAACAAGGAATCGGGGGAAGCGTTCCGCGAACTTGTCACCTTGGGCATAAAGTGTCTTGAAAAAAACCTTAGCTTTTGCTTTTTTCTTAAACGGAAAATGCCAATGCCTGACGGCCAGTACTTCGCGGCCACCCACCCTTTGAACAATAACTGGCCCGTCGGCGGCGAAGGCGAAGAGCAAAGACACGCTGAGGGCACAATCCACGTTCATGTAACCTTTGTCTATAGCATCCTCTGGGCCGGGCACATTGAGACCCATCCGGAAGGATTTGACGTTGACTTTGTTACCTTCCCGAATCACATCAGTCCGCACTCGTCGTCTGAGCCAAGACACGGTGATCCTACAAAGGAAGGCGGCCTTCTATCACCCGAGGAGATGAAGCGCTTCCTGAGAGACCAAGGTCTTGCAGATCTCGATAATAGATAGATCCCGCCTCCTGCGGGATTTTCATATTCCAAAAATATTCCGCGCGTTCTTTGCGGTTTCTCCCGCGATTTCTTCAAACGGCAGTCCCTTTAGCTCGGCAATCTTTTTTGCTACCTCAGCGACATAGGCGGGCTCGTTCCTTTTTCCGCGATAGGGTATGGGCGCGACATAAGGTGCGTCAGTTTCAAGAAGTATCCGTTCAAGCGGAATTAAGCGTACAACTTCGTCGTAATCGCGTGCAAAGGTAATGACCCCGCCGAATGAAAACGAGAAGCCGAGGCCGAGCAGTTCTTTGGCATCGGCCTCCGTGCCGCTGAAAAAGTGAATAATGCCCGGGTTGCTCGAATTATGAATTATGAAGTACGAATTAAGGATCTCAATCAAATCTTTGAACGCGTTCCGGCAATGCACCATAAGCGGTTTTTTTACCTCAAGAGAGAGTTCGATCTGTGCGGTAAACGCTTTTTTCTGCTTCATAATTCCTAATTCCTTATTCCTAATTCTGTAGTAATCCAAGCCGCACTCGCCTATGGCGACTACTTTTTTATGCCCTGCAAGTTTTTTGTAAAATTCGTAGTCAAACTCTTCTCCGCGACTCACGAAGCCACCGGCAACATTCTCACATTCTTGAGAATGTGAGAATGTCCCGAGCTCCTTGGGGTCATGGTATGACTTTTCGGTATGAATCGGGTGGAGCCCCGTTGTGGCGTAAACGGCTTCCGGATGGCGCTCGGCTAATTTTATCGCGTTCTCCGAAGTATCTTTTTGCGTGCCGACATTAACCATCCATACTCCTTGCTCCAACGCCCGTTTAATTACCAAATCAGCGTCATCTTTGAATGCTGCGAATTGAACGTGGGTATGGACGTCAAAAAATTTCGGGGTTGACATAAAAATTATTATATGCTAACTTCCAAAATGCTCTATAACAACATTAAAAGGAGGGGACATGAGGAAAGTAATAAAGTTTTTACGGGTTACTGCCGACATCTTTTGTCTACTTGTAGCTGCGATGGTAGGCGGAGCTTTTACGGTGCTTTTCGGATACGTAGGAACTCAATACTTAATAAACGAAGCGGCACCCATTAGTGTCCTTATGGGCGTCTTAGGCCTAACTTGTGCAGCGGTACTGGCGTTTCTTATGTTTTTCGGGAGTAACGGGATCATCGCAATATTGAGATCGATACGACAAACTCTAGCGGCGTAGTAATCACGCGGGAACACGTTCCCGCTTTTTTCGTTATTTGTCTAAATTTTCAAGCCGCCAGGCAGAGAAAATTTAGACAAATAACAGAACCCCGCACTAATTTTGCCGTGGTGAAAACGGCTTTGCTTGAATTACATAATTGAATTATTGCGTGTGCGAGGCGCGTGCGCGGATAGCGCATCCCTCGGTGGGCGAAGCGCCTCGCTATAGTATATCTCGCAAAATTAGTGCTGGGGTTTTACAAATCCTCAAACTCCTTATCTGAAATTCCAAGATTTCTGATAATACGATTGAGAATTTCTGGGCCGACATCCGCTCCGTGCGGATTTGGAATATACAACTTCACTCCGCCACAGCGCATAAATGGGTGTTTCGCGCCAGAAAAAGGGCCCGAACATCCGGCCCTTCTTAACTTCGCAATTAGTTTTCTGTAACTAACGGGTTTTGGCATGAACTCGACGCTGGGACAATCTGGGGAAGACAAAATTAAAACCCGGAACGCGTTTGCCCTCGCTCAAAGAAACCAAAACATAATCTTCCAATACCGAGGCCAGGTCCTTGCGCGCTTCCTCTATAGTTGGCGCCTGCGCGTACACGCCAGGCACCTCGTTAATCCATGCCGCCCACCGCTTTACCGACTCGTCATATTTATACGTTGCCTTGGTAAGCATTTTTTCTATGTATTTTGAAAATGTAAGTCCCATATTTTTACTATATCATATGGCCGGAAACCGCTCAAGGGCCGCAGAATCACCAAATCCGCGTCGTCCTTACCCCCGTTAGAGGCGGTGCCTCTAATGGGGTGAAAACGCGGCGAGTTGAACGTAGGTATGAATCCCGTTAGAAATAAGCCGCCCTAAAGCGGCTACCGCCGCTTCAAAGGAGGGCGGATCTCTAACGGGGTGCTTGACAACTTTTTGGCTAGGGCGTACGCTTAATGTGTTCCTTAAAATCAGTACCACTTCTTACATAAAGGAGGGTCATAATGAAACGATTTTTCGCGGCTTTTGCAGCCGTTCTCGCGATTTCCAGCGCGGCTTTTGCCCAGGTCCCGACGCTTCCTGACTACCAAAAAGACGGCAAGCCAGATGAGGCTTACGTTTGCGACAATGGTCAGACAACCGCCAGATACTACTTGCATGATGATTGGAGCATCCTGGAAGTCAACACTGCATCCGGTGACGTCCTTGTGGATATGGTAGGTCGAGGCGGTATGGGATTTTTCGTTAAACAGACCGGGGCCGACAAGATGCCTGCAGTCTCACACGAGGAGTGGGATACGGCCCTTTTGGAAAAGGCGCCGGCCGTCTACCACGCACTGCACGGCACTGGCCCATCAGACTGCGCGCCCAAGAAGTAACCGACAACTCTGCAAAAGGAAAAGGAGGCAACCATGAAACGAATTTTCGTTTTTCTGGCCGCACTGCTTATTATTCCCGCTATAGCGCTGGGTATTACCCTGCCTGACTATCAGAAAGACGGCAAAGTTACTGAAACCTGGATCTGCGATCATGGCCAAACGACCACCCGAACTTACGCCGACAAAGACGAGATGTGGGCCGCTTACGAAATCACTGCTTCTTCAGGAGATATTCTTGTCTATCTCCAGAGCGTAAACGGCCAAGGTTTCTTCATGAAACGCGCCGGCTCGTCCGAAATGGCTGAAAGCACATTTGAAGAATTTGACCCGCTGTTCAAAAAGCTCGCACCGGAAACCCACAAGAGTTTCACCGGCAGATCTAACGACTGCGTGCAAAAAGACTAGCACGCTTCAGCCCAAACGGGGGAACAACGCTTCCCCTTTTTTTATTTTCAAAACCGAATCGTCAATGCTGATTTGCGTTTTTATTTTTTCTGCGCTTTCCGGAAGAAAAGGCGATAAAAGAGCGGTAATCGTAGAAATCAAATAGCCGGCGTTAAGCAGAGTTCGACGAAGTTCGTTCTCGTTTTTTTCGGCCCACGGTTTTTTTTCGTTGATGTATTTGTCGGCAAAAGAGACCAAACGCCACAGATTCGCCAGCGCCTCGTTTAAACGTATTTCTGCGATATGGCCCTCATATGACTTAAATACTTCGGTGGATATTTTTTTTATTTCAGCGTCAATATCGGCCTCAAAATTAAAATGGAGCGGGCTTAAATTTTGGCCGAGCGCGGCTGCTCTTGAAACCAGGTTGCCAAGGCCGTTGGCCAAATCGCCGTTGTAGCGCTCTTCAAATTTTTTGTAACTGAAGTCTCCGTCTTCATAAGATGGAAATTCTCTTAAAAAGTAGTATCTCACCGGATCGGCCCCGTATTTCTTAACCACTTCTTCTGGCGCTATAACATTGCCAACGGTTTTAGAAATCTTCTGTCCATCCACGTTTACAAATCCATGAACAAAAAGGGTCCTCGGGAGGAGAAGGCCGGCCGAAAGAAGCATACCCGGCCAAATGGCAGCATGGAAGCGCAGATTGTCTTTTCCAACCACTTGAGCATCAGCGGGCCACCATCTTTGAAACAGCTCAACGGACTCCAAATCTTCTCGGCCATAGCCAATAGAAGAGATATAATTTGTCAACGCTTCAAGCCACACATACATGGTCTGCGTTGAATCATCTGGAACGGGAACGCCCCAGGGAATATCACTGCTTGGCCGAGAAATACTCACATCTTCAAGGCCGCTCTTTATAAATGACAATATCTCATTCTTTCGTGATTCTGGTATGACTCGGAGCTCGTCCGAGACAACTTTTTTCTCAATGCGTTCCGCGTATTTTGAAAGTCTGAAAAACCAGTTTTCCTCCTCAATAACTTCTGGCTCTTTTTGATGATCCAAACACCTGCCATTTACTAGATCTTTTTCGGTTATAAACGCCTCGTGTCCCACACAGTAAAGCCCTCTGTATTTTTTCCAATAAATATCCCCGGAATCCTTTAGTGCCCGCCACAATTTCTGCGCCCCCGGCCAGTGGCGTTTTTGATCGGAGGTACGGATGAAATCATCCCAGGCAATATTAATAATTTTGTGCATTTCTTTGTACTTTTCTGAATTTTCGTCCACAAGTTCCTTGGGGGTTTTGCCAAGATCCTCAGCAGTCCGTACAACTTTAGCGCCGTGCTCGTCCGTACCGACCAAAAATCTAACTTCATCGCCCTTTGTTCTGCGGTATCGTGAAAGGACATCCGCAATAAGCGGATCCAAAATGTGCCCGAGATGGGGCGGGGCCGTAGCATATGGGATGCTCGTGGTGATATAAAACTTTTGCTTTGCGCTTGACATAAAAATACTCGTATGACATATAATACATAATATCTAGCTCATTTCCAACCTAAACCAAACCACGCATAGGAGGCGATGGTGAAGAAATATCTGCTTGGATTGCTGATTATCGCGGTTCTGACAGGAGCAATTGTCGGCGCTTACAGAGTAAGCCAGCGCATCCTGAATCTGAAACAAAGCGGGCAGGCCAATACCTCCACCGAAACCACAAAAGTTACACAGGGCGGACAAACAAGCGTCTCTACCGAAATTTCAAAAGCTCCACAAGGTATGTCTGCGGTTAACCGTGCCAGTGCACAAGGAGTCGCGAGACAAGACGTTAGTAGGCGGGCGAATGAAGTTGGAGTGAATTGCCTTTGGCTTTCCGTGAGTGAATGCGAGGAAGTCATCGCACGCATAAAAAGAAATACTCATCTCGCTAACGCCTTACAGTACGCAAAGTCTCAAGACGTCCTCGTGTACCCCACTAATGACAGATCCTCTCAGGGTGATGGTTATATAAGCATTGACATCCGGGCATCAGATAAGGATATCATCAAATTCCTCACCGACGAGAATGCTCCGCAAAAATAGGAGGCTCGTCGGATAACACAAAAGCGCCATCGGCGCTTTTTTCTTTCCAACCGCCAAAAAGCGGTTCTCACTGAAAGGGTAACAGTCATTTTCCAAAGTAAATTGCTTAAGCAATTTACTTTGGAAATCTCCTTACTATGAACCGGGGGAGTCAAACAAAAGCAAAATGTTTTCTTATGTCATCGTCATGCACAATATGATTCGTCTCAACTAATCGAACATACTCGCCAACGCCGTAAAGAGAGATAATAAACTCTAGTTCCTCATTGCAGGGATACGG
This sequence comes from uncultured Candidatus Saccharibacteria bacterium, assembly GCA_964505815.1. Classification (GTDB taxonomy): domain Bacteria; phylum Patescibacteriota; class Minisyncoccia; order Sungbacterales; family SURF-37; genus CAZDKA01. Next base: position 30,843 of record CAZDKA010000002.1, read on the forward strand.
AAACACGAAAACGCTCCTCTGAAGCGAATAAAAACCTATTGCTTTCAACTTTTCTCGAAATCCTTCACGCGCTGATTTGTGTGTATCAGGAATATCGAATACGACTATGCGCCATGTGCCGTCCCACAAATCCGGTCTCCGGATTATAAATGTGTTGTATGCTCTTTGGATGGCTCGTTTTTCTCCTAACTTCGTAAGGCTAATTTCATATTCATTTTCATTTATCTTCGAAGCGGAAACAAAATTTTGTTTCTTAAGAACGGCGAGCTCGCGTTGAAAATACCCACTATGCATATATGTTCGATATATTCTTCTGCCGCGCATACGTCCGAAGGCGCTAAATATATTGGGGGCGGCAGCAGCAACAGTAAGCGCTCCAGCAACTAGAAGCAAGGCGAGAAGCCCCTTACCAAATGCAATGCCTCCCGCTTTTGCCGCACGAATCATATCTTCTCGTTTCGTTGCCTTTTCGGCTTCTGCCCATTCTTGCCGCATGTGCCTTATAAAAAACTCCCTGTGATCTAAAAGGCGTGGAATAATTTTCTTCTCGTATTTTCTCTTCGTACCAGTCATCTTCTTTTTTTGTCATCCTCCAAACTAAATTGCTTAAGCAATTTAGTTTGGAAATTAATCAATTATCCAATTATCCAGTATCCAGATGCTGCTTCTATCAAACACCCTCCGCAAGGTTATCCGGCTCCGCCTCCGTACTGAAACACTCCACGTTTTTTTCGGTCAGTGTCCGTCAAAAACTCAACCACGACGCTCGCCACAGGAACGGCAAGCAAAAGCCCGAGCACTCCGCCGAGCTTTCCGCCGATAAGAAGAGCGACGATAACCACAAGCGGATTCAAACCGATGGTTCTCTTCATAACCGTGGGAACAATAAGATGACTCTCAATCTGCTGGATGACGAAGTAGGCGGCAATGACAATCGCGCCCAAAAGCGGGCTTTGCACGAAAGCTATGACTACTGCCGGAATCGCGGCGATAATCGGGCCAATGACCGGAATAATCTCCAATGCCGCGGCCAGCACCGCAAAAATAAGAGCATAGCGAATGCCAAGAAGTGTCAACGTGATGTAGACAAGCACTCCGATAATGAGGCCGAGCAGCAGCTGCGCCCTGAGCCACTGGCCGAGCTTCAACTGCGCTCTCCCCCAGAGATCCACGGCATATTCTTCATACTCAAGCGGGGCAACCAGCCGCAGAAAGTTCTCAATCCCCCGCTCCTGGGTAGCAAGATAAAAAGAAATCACGACGGTAATAAGCGCTACGGCAAGACCTCCGAAAATATCAGCGGTCAGTTGAAATGTGCTCTCGGCGATTCTTGACAACTGCTCGGGGGCGGTTACAAGAAGCTCCTGGCGATTGTCCAAAATCAGATTGTAAAGCGGAAGGCCGGTAAAAAACTGAATTTCGCGAAGAAGTTCCCGCTGATAAATCGGGTAAGACGATATGAAATTCTGGAGCTCGCCCGCGACCGCCGGCAGGACAAGATAAATAATGCCGACAAAAATAAGCGCGGCAATGACATAAATTATGAGCACGGCGACAATCCGCGCGATGTGATACTTCCTCAACCACTGGATTATCGGATCAATGGCCGAGGCGATGACCACGGCGAAAAGCAGGGCGGCTAAAACCTGCAGTAGAAAATATACGGCGGCAATCAGTATGAGCAGGCCGAAAAAGCGAAGAAAACTCGCGAAAGTGATATCTATTTTTTCGGGTTGTTTTGCGGGCATGCCAATGCGGTTAAAAATTTACGAGCCCAATGCGAAGTAAATTTTTACTACCGCATTGAGCATCCCTCTCCAATTTTGCCCTATAAAGAGATACGAAGCTATACTAACCCTTGACTTTACTAGTGTACGCGAGGCGCGTGCGCGAATAGCGCATCCCTCGACGGGCGAAGCGCCTCGCCGCGGCCTGCTTCGCAAAATTGGGGATGGGATAAATTATATTTTTAATAATCCCTCAATCTCCTCGCGATCGCACTTAGGACCGAGCAGGGCCAGATTCAAACCGTCCTCTTTCATAATATCACGAGCAGCGGCCTGAATCTCGGCAGGGGTTACCGCGTCCAGTTTAGCAAATACCTCTTCGGGCGTCTGGGCCTTGCCGGTCAGAATTTCTTCGCCGCCGATAAAAGTGGCGAGTGTGGATGAGGACTCCAGCGCAATGAGCGTAGTTCCTTTAATGAAGTCGCGCGCCTTCTGCAGTTCCTTCTGCGAAACTGCCGTATCGCGAATCTTGGCGTACTCTTTTAGAATCGCGGCAATGGCTTTGTCCAGTTTCTCGTGGGGCACACCTGCGTATGTCGCCAAATAGCCGTAGCGGCTGTATTCATCAAAACTCGTTGAGATGTGATAGGCAAGCCCGAGCTCCTCGCGAATTTCCAAAAACATTCTGGAACTCATGCCGCTGCCGAGAACTGCAGAAAGAAGCGAGGCCGCCCAGATTCTCGGGTCGTTTTTGCCGAAAGCGCGGAGACCCAGGATTAGATGCGTCTGGTCGGTGGAGCGCTCCTCGCAGATAAGTGCCGCCCCCTCCTGTTCTTCCACGACCTTGGGCTGAGACCTAGGCTTACCATCGCGGAGCGAAGCAAATGTTTCTTTTATTTTTTCAACAACTGCCTTTTCGTCTTTTATGTTTCCGGCGACGATGACCGCCGTATTTTCGGCAACGTACTGGGAATTAAAATAATCAACGAAATCGTCGCGCTTGAGCGCTCGGATGATATGTTCCTCGCCAAGCGTTTCCCAGCCAGCCGGCTGGTCGCCGTAGAGAAGCCGTTCCCAAAGATAGCTAACTCGGGAAGGGGGATCGTCATGACGCATGTGCATCTCTTCAATAATTACGCCGCGCTCTCTTTCAATCTCGTTTTCGGGCAGGGTGGAGTTCAAAAAAATATCGGTGACCGCATCAAAGGCCTTATCAAAATACTGATAGCCGACTTTGACAAAGTAACCTGTGTATTCATTGGAAGTGAAGGCGTTATATACGGCGCCGAGACCGTCAAGCTCGGTTGAAATCTCAACTTTTGACGGGCGTTTCACCGTTCCTTTGAAAAACATGTGCTCCAAAAAATGCGAGATGCCGTTAATCTCTCTGGTTTCGTGGTTTGAGCCGGTTCCGACAAAAATCAAAACGGTCACGGTGTTGGTCATGGGCATGGCGGCAGTAAGGACGCGTAGGCCGCTTGGAAGAATTGTTTTTTTGAACATGAATTTAAAGGAAAAACTCCTCTACAACGGCTGTTTCGCCGTCGGGATAAAATTTCTTGATCTCTTTTGTTATGCGGAACCCAAATTTTTTAACGAGTAAAGAAATAATCGGCTTATTGCTTGTGCGGGAGGTGGCGTTTATGGATTTAAAATTGCCGAGCCGGGCATACGACATAACCCAGGAAACTAACAACTCACCAAGTCCATTTCTGCGAAAACCGGGGATAATTCCGATACTCGTCAGGTGGAGCGCTCCAGGCCGTCGGGCATGCGTATAGGTTTTATAATTATAAAGTCCGGTGTGAGGCTGGACCGAAACGTAACCGATTGATTTTTTATTCACAAAAAGGATAAAATTCTGATATTTTTTCCAGCTTTCTTTATAGATCTGGTCTGATAAGTCGGGAAAACTAAGCTTGTCGAGCCGGTCCAAAATTTTTATGTCCCGCGGTACAACGGCCTTTTTAATCTCAATCATATCTTTTTCTTAAAATATGCTGTCAATCCTTCAACATCAACTCTCTCCTGCTTCATTGTGTCCCGATCTCTTACGGTCACCATATCATCCTCCAGCGTTTGGAAGTCCACGGTCACACACCACGGCGTCCCGATTTCATCTTGAGCATAATATCTTTTCCCTATATTACCCCGTTCGTCCCAAGCCGCAATAAAATTGCGCTTTAAATTATAAAATATACTCTTTGCTTTGTCAACAAGCTGCGGCTTGTTGGCCAATAACGGGAAGACAGCAACGGTAACCGGCGCAAGACGCGGCGGAAACTTAAGCAAAGCCCGATCCTTTTCTTCGGCATAATGGGCAGCGAGTAGCGCGAGGGCCGTCCGTTCCACCCCGAATGTCGGCTCAATCACATGCGGCACGATTTTCTCTTTTTTTTCCTCGTCGTAATAAACAAGCTCTGTTCCGGACGCTTTGGCGTGCCCGGTGAGGTCAAAATCGGTGCGATAGGCAAGGCCGTAAAGCTCCTCGCGGCCGAATGGAAAATCAAAATCAATATCCACGGTTCGCTTTGAATAGTGAGCTCGCTCCTCGGTCAGCACCTCACGCTCCACAACTCTCTTGTGAATGCCCAAAAATTCAAGCCACCTGCGCATCTCGCCGAGCCAATACTCAAAACTCGCCTGCCATTCTTTCTCGTGGATAAAATATTCAATCTCCATCTGCTCAAACTCTCTTATGCGGAAAACAAAATTGCCCGGAGTTATTTCATTCCGAAAGGCCTTGCCGATCTGGGCAATGCCGAAAGGCAATTTCGGATGCATAGAGTCCAAAATATTTTTAAAATTCACGAACATACCTTGCGCTGTCTCCGGCCGAAGATAAGTTTCGGCCGCCGTATCTTCCACCGGCCCAACGTAGGTTTTAAACATCATGTTGAACGGCCGGGCCTCGGTAAAATCCTTCTTGCCGCAGTTCGGACAGCCTTTTTTGAGATCAATCTTATCGGCGCGAAAACGGCTTTTGCATGACTTGCAATCCACCATAGGGTCAACGAAATTTTTGACATGGCCCGAGGCCTCCCAAACTTTGGCGTTCATTAAAATCGCGGAATCAACCCCGTACATGTCTTCTCGCTCGCCTACGAACATCCGCCACCATTCGCGCTTGATGTTGTTTTTGAGCTCTGTGCCGAGCGGCCCCCAGTCCCACGTGCCGCCAAGGCCGCCGTAAATTTCTGAACCGGGAAAAATAAAACCCCGCCTTTTCGCTAAGGAAACAACTTTATCCATTACTCCGTTTTCGGTTACTTCTTTTTTCTTCATAAATTTCATTTCACCATCTAAACTCTGCGGGCGAGGCGAGCCATTTTTTCTTCCTCGGGCTGGGTCGCAAAGCGTTTAAATAGCTTTGCGACGGGCGGAGCCGAGCTAAGCTCGGCGGAGCCCAGGAATTTGCCGAGGGGGCAAATTTGGGGATCCCTGGGCGTGAAAATCGTGAAGCGATTTTCTAGAAAAAGGAGGCGGGAAGAAAAAATGGCAAGCCGAACCCGCTATCGCACCACTTTCCAGTGCTCAATGTTCTGCACTTTGTCTGTCGGAAGCTCTGTGGTCATATTCTTGGCCTCGGCCCGGAGCTGTTCCTTGGTAAAGTCATCAACGGCCTCTGCGGTAACATTAGTAACGAGCACAGGAGAAGTTCCAATCTGATCCTCGCCCGGGATAAGTGAAACCTGAAAAACAAGGGTTGATTGCGGTTTTAACACTCCTGTGCCGGCTGATAACCGCGGGATGCTCCAGACAACCTCGCTTGCCGCACTATTGAAAATAATACTGCCGGGCACATCCCCAACCGAACCGATCCATTTTACATTGGCCGGCAGGCCGCCGCGAACCGTCACGCCAACCGCGTCATTGGATTGATTAGCAAGCTGCCAGAAAATAGTATAAGTAGTGACCTCGCGCACCTTAGGCGGTATGGACCCTCTGTTCTCTACAGGAGAATCCAAGTATGTCACCCGAGTATTCAGCGTCAAACGAGTACTAATCTTGAATTCAATGCTGTCCTCATAGCGAAGCTTCACTCCGCGGAATTCCTCAGGAGCGCTCTTGGTGTCAATGGCCGTCTTGGCGCTAAACACAAAGTTTTTGTCGGAAAAATTTTTCAACGGAGGCGAAGGACGCAGACTCACCGAAAAACTGACCATCCCCTCCTCTCCGGGTGATAATTCTCTGAGTTCAGGAAGTGTCGCGCCCGTCCAGCGAATCTCATGGGCTGATGGGTTATACGCTCCTTTGTCCACTCTAAGCGTGGCGAGGTTCAAAACATCCTCGGAAAGGCGAGTGGTTATAAAAGCATCGCTGATTTTTTTTGTAAGATTATTCTTATAAAAAATCTCAAAGCGCAGCGCCTCCGCAGGCGCGAGCGTGCCTTCTCTCTTATTATTCATGTCCTGGCGAACAAAGAGGAATGGGGAGGCAACGCGTGGCCCTTTGGCCTCTTCCAAAAACACCAACCACTCTTTGGTTGCCGGCGCGTACCGGCCGACCACGGCGTTAAACGATTTCGTTTCCTGCGGCTGACCTTTAAGCGTTCCACGTATTGTGATGCTCCGCTCCTCGCCCCGGGCCACTGCCCCGAGCGACCAGATATTATTTTCAAAATTGGGTGCCGGATCGGCAGAAATAAACGTAAACCCTTGGGGATAGTCAACGCGGAACGCCAAATTGTCAATCGTAGATTTGGCCTCGGAAAGAACGCGTAAGTTCACTTCAAGACGCTGGTCCTGCGAAACCTCTTCAGGAGTACCAAAAGAAATAATAAATGGAGCGCGGGTAATTTTTGGAACGAAACTTGCTTTTTTAGTCAGACGGCTTTGAATATTTTCCGGGCGATATACCGCAAGAACCGAAATAGGAACTTCGTCCCCTGTTTTGCCGAGGAACCGTACGGCAATGTCGTACTTCACCTCCTCGCCGGGAGAGATTTTTTCAAAAATAACTTTCTCGCGAGTGGCCTCTTTCGACTCTCCGGTGATCGTAAGCGGAATCGAGTTCTCGGGGTAAGTGATGTTCAGCTCCAGGGTTGCTACGCCTACCCGGCCTATATTCCTGACGAAAATCGCAAAATCCGAGCGCTCTCCGAGTTCAACCCCGTCAGGCCCGACGATAGTCACGTTTATTTCTTCTCTTACAAAGAAAATTTCGTAACTGACATACAGGGTGAGGCCGATAAGCACTACGAATGAAAAAATAAAAAGATTCACGAGCCAGCGGCTCCTTTTCCTGATGGGGCGTTTTTTCAGAACCTCAAGGCCGTCCCCACCCCAGAATGTCTTTGTTTCCTCACGCGCCCTCCTGCCGTATCCTCTTAACGCTTGTCTCTCTCCCCGTTTTTCTTCTTCTGCTTCCTCGCGGCCGTAGAGCTTCTTCTTCAGTTCTTCAAGATCTGCCATGTATTCAGTATATCAGATGCACAGGTTAAGCGAGATGCTCGGCAAAAAGACGCGATGTAACCTCATCAAGCCGTCTTACCTCGGAGGCCTCCCCGACGGTTGCAAATTCGGCGCATGGCAGGAGAAGGCATCTTGATGTTGGCTCGGAAAAAAGACCGAGTTCGTCAAGGAAGCGAGCGCGGAACCAAACGAGCCCTGCTTTCTGCTCCTCGGAGCCAAGTGTCGGGCCATTAAGCAGGTCCAGCATTTCTAAAGCTACAGCAAAAAAATTTCCGTTTTCTTCACGGCGATCCTCAAAAAGCGCGCTGCCTACGGCCCCAAATATTTCAGAAGCGGCCCTTAGTCGGAACGGATCGCTCTTGATTGCCGGGAAAAAATTAAGAAGCTCCGCGCCGACCAGACGGTAATTATTCCTTCCGGCAACAAATGAAAGCCGCGAAAGGGAAAGCGGTTCAAGATGACCCTTGAGTTTTGCTTCAACTTTGCGCGCTCCTTGGGCAATGAGCCGAATATTCACAAATCGGTCGGTCAGCGCAGTAATCAAAAGATCGGCCTCGCCGAGTTCTTCTTTCCTGAGAATGATTGCGTCAGTTACGTGCATAGTGTTCACGCTCTATCAATCCCTACCCAAAGCTCGTGGCCGTCAATAGAGAGCTCGCGCTCAACCGCAAACACTTTCTTGCCGCCGAGCGTAAAAATTTTGGCGCCGGTTTCTTTTTCAACAAATTTCTTAGAGCGCTCCAGCATCTTAAGCATCTCCGCGTCTCCCGCGGCCTGTAGTTTTATAGGGTGCTCTGGCCGAAGGCCCAGGTCTTTTCTCATCTCCTGGACATTCCGCACAAACTCTCTAAGCCATCCCTCTTCACGGAGTTCCGGGGTAATTTCGGTATCAAGCTCAACCTCGCCGGCTATTGTTTCGTCTCTTACGATTTCTTTCACGTTCACCTCGTCTCTAACTACATCCAACAACTCCTTGCTCAACGTTACACTCTTCACCTTAGCCGTCCTTAAGGGTTGACGAACTTTTATTCCGTGCTTTGCGCGCTCGGCAAGGATGAGTGCTACAAGGGCGCGGGCTTCGTGCATCTCGTAGAATTCAAACTCTACCGCTTTGACTTGCGGCCACGGCCGGAGGTGCACACTATTTTCTTTCAGTCCAAATTTCGGTTTTAGTTCCTGATAAATAATCTCAGCAAGAAAAGGAGTAAAGGGCGCTACAAGCTCCGCGAGACGAAGAAGAGCCCAACCGGTTATCGCCGCCGCTTCATCCTTGTCGGCCTTTGATGCTGGTTTCTGGAAGCGGCGGCGTGACCTACGCAAATACCAATTCGAGAAATCGTCTAGAAGGAACCCTTCCAAATGCCGGGCGGCACCAACAACGTCGTAGGCATCAAGAAGCTTTCCAACAAGATTGCTGTAATATTCAAGTCGCCCGACCAGCCAACGGTCAAGAACAGTCGTTGCTCTGTGCCGCTGAATTTTCTTTCTTGGCACCTTGTCCACGTATGTATCAAAAAGCACGAAGCTGTTCCAAAGTGTTGCCAGCGGCCCGCGCAGTTTATTCAAAAGGTCTTTCTCATCAAAACGCTTTGGCTCGCCCGGGGGATTCGCGGTGAAGAAATACCAGCGGATGGTGTCAGCGCCGTATTTCTTCATCATCTCCCACGGATCCACCACGTTGCCTTTGGACTTAGACATCTTCTGACCGTTTTTATCAAGAACATGCCCCAGGGAAATTACATGGCGAAAGGGCGCCCCTTTTTCAAGAAGAGTCGCGACGGCCAAAAGGGTATAAAACCAGCCGCGCGTCTGATCAACGCCTTCGGCGATAAAGTCGGCCGGATACAATAATTTTTCTTTTTGATTTTTGATTTTTGATTTTTGATTTTGAGCCCAAGCGAATGGGTAATGAGCTTGGGCGAACGGCATCGCCCCCGAGTCAAACCAAACGTCTGCCACATCTTTAACCCTCTCCATCTTGCCGCCGCAGGCCTGCCCGCCGGAAAGGCCTGACTTACAGATAAGCCGCACCTCGTCAATAAATGGCCGGTGCAGATTCACTTCGCCCGAGTTGTCGCGAGGCAAATTTAAAAATTTGATGGGCTGAACTCCGGCAAGGCCTATGTAATCCTCTTTTCTGCCGCGTAATTTTATGATGCCGTCGCGGTCGAGGCCTCGGGATGCGCCGTCCAAAATCCAAATCGGATACTCATGGCTTATGATAAGAATTTTTTTGTTGCGGTATTTCCGGTCAATGTCCTGCATGAAACCCATCAGGCGGGCTCTCAAGTCAGAAAGCGACTCTCCTTCCGGCGGGGCTTTCGCAAAATACTCCTCGGCCGAGGAATAAAAGCCGTTATACTCTTTTGTCGGCCGGCCGTTGAATATGCCTACATTAATTTCCCGAACCCTTGTGTCTTTCAAAACCTCTTTAACGCCCAAAACCTCGGCGACAATTCGTGCGGCCTCTGTGGTACGGAGAACATCGGAGTGAATGATGATATCAATATTTTCTTTTTTTAATTTTTCCGCGGCCAATCTGATCTGCTCTTTGCCTAGATCGGTCATGTGGTATTTTGAGTTCGAGTCCGCGACAATACCCAAGAGCTGGGTTTCTGACTCGCCGTGGCGCAGAGCAAAATAAGTGTTGCCGGAACTTTTTGCTCTTCCGGCAAGTTCCTCAAGCGAGCTCAACGCTTCAACTGCTTTACACTTAGTGCATTCCCATATGGGCAAAGGCGTTCCCCAGTAGCGCTCTCTGGAAAAAGCCCAGTCGCGAAGTTCCGAGAGAAATTCGCCGAAGCGTCCGTCTTTTATATGCTCCGGAACCCAGTCGATGGTCTGGTTATTTTTAATCAGTTCCTGTTTAATTTTCGTCATCCGCACCCACCATGAATTTCTCGCGTAATAAAGAAGCGGCGTTCCGCATCGCCAGCAATGGGGATATTCGTGTTCATACGGCAAAATAGCAAAGAGCAGTTTTCTTTTTTTTAGGTCTTCCACAATGACCTTGTCGGCCTCCTTAACGAACTTTCCCTCGCCTATAACTCCTTTTTTCATCCTGCCGTCAGGATCAACCGTCTCCAGTATCGGATAGTCGCCCGAGTATTCTTTTTTCATCGCCGCCATATCCTCTTCCCCGTATGCCGGAGCAAGATGCACGAAACCCGACCCTTCTTCGGTAGAAACAAAATCCGCTCCGTAAACGCGGTAAGGGGGCGCTACTGTTCCGTAGTCGGAAGCCGGGGCATAGAGCGGCTCGTATGAGAGGCCGACTAGCGCCTTGCCGGAAACTTTCTCGGTAATTTCCGGAGAGGCCCCTTTGGCATCATAGGGCGGAACATTTGCCGACCATACAAACTCGTTGCCGATTTTAAACTTGGTGTATTCCGTTGTCGGGTTAACGGCAACGGCGACGTTGGCCGGAAGAGTCCAAGGCGTCGTGGTCCAGACCAGCAGCGATTCGTTTTTTCTGTCTTTGATTTTTAAGCGGACGAAAACTGAATCCTCCTTTACTTTTATATACGCTCCGGGCTGGCCAAGTTCGTGCGAAGAAAGGCCGGTCTGGCACCTGGGGCACCACGGAATGATTTTAAAATCCTTATAAAGGAGACCTTTCTTCCAAATTTCTTTAATAATCCACCAGAGAGTTTCGATATAACTCGTCTCATAGGTAATATATGGATGCTCTAGATCAAGCCAAAAACCGATTCGCTTGGTCAAGCGCTCCCACTCTTCTTTAAAACGCCATACCGACTCGCGGCACTTCTCGTTGAACTCAGCAATACCGTAATGTTCAATGTCTTTTTTTGTCTTTAGGCCGAGTTCCTTTTCAACTTGAAGTTCCACCGGCAGACCATGCGTGTCCCAGCCGGCTTTTCTCAAAACCTGAAAACCGCGCATGGTCTTGTAGCGCGGAATTATGTCCTTGAAAGCTCGCGACTCAACATGGTGAATGCCAGGCGCGGCGTTAGCCGTCGGCGGCCCCTCATAAAAAATAAACGGCTTGCCCCGCTTGGTTTTTTGCAGGCTCTTCTCGAAAATCCTCTCCCGCTCCCAGAATTCAAGAATTTTTTGCTCTCTTCCAGGGAGATTGAATACCTGTTTCTTTTGCATCATCTGTATTCTACGATGTTTTAGTGTTAAATCAAAGAAAGACGAATTTACATATCCCGCCCCATCCTATCCATCCCTACTGCAAAAACTTACGCGATCGCGTAAGTTTTTACAGATACCAAATTGTAATTGTAATCACTTCTTTAGGCCAAAAAATTCTTTGAGATCATCGTCGAAGTTGATGACTCTCGTCTCTACGTAGCGAAGATGGCCGCCCAGGTCGTACAGCCTCCTCAAAAACTCAATTTCCTCCCTACACGGATACGGAAAAACGAAGGTGCTTTTTTGAAGAGGGCAAAAGCCCATATTCTTTAGACATCGCCGCAGGCCATCCCTAGCCCATTTATCCCCCTCCGGGACATCAAAAAACACCAACCGCCAGATGCCGTCCCATTTTTCTGGGCGCAGAACTTTTAAGCCCCAAAACGCCCGTTTCGCTAACTGCTCTTGACCTAACTTGGTAAGCCGAACTTCCCTTGTTTCGTCTTCGGTCTTTACGACGCTCACATAACCTCGCCGTTTGAAATAAGTTATTTTATTTTCAAAATCTTTCCGATGAAAATAGCGCCTGTGCTTGCCGAGCCGGCCAAACGCCGAAAAGATGTTTGGCGCAACCGCACCCACTATCAAAATCCCGCACACCGCAGCCATACCTAAAATAGTAAGCCCCAAAACCGTTCCGGTTTCTTTCAGCGTTTCGCGCCGTCTGAGTTTACGCGCGTCTCTTTCAACCAATCTTTCCGCCTCCTCCCATTCTCTTTTAAGATGTTCAACGATAAAACGGCGGTTTTCCCGATTCTTAACTGCCCGTTTCACGAGTTTACTCTCATATCCTCTTTTAAAAATCTTCTTTCCTGTCCCCATAGTTAAAAACTTACGCGATCGCGTAAGTTTTAACAAGAGTGAAAACATAGGAATAAAAAAAGGCGGGATTACTCCCGCGTGCTGACTGACGGATGTTTCGCTTAGCGCTTGACGCAGTCCGACGGGCCGCCGCTGTGTATCCAGTAGAAAACAGCAGGTGCCTTCGCCTTAAGGTTTTTGTCCCACACCTGGTGAGTGACATCCTGCATCTGACTCGAGCCGGCAAGCTTCATGAAAAACTTGGGCTCGTCGCTGTCCAGTTCCACGAAAATGTCGCCGGTGTAAGTCCTGATTTCCCATACTCTCCACTCCTTGCTTGTGTATTTGCGGATCGTATTCTGCCCCTTGTCGCAAGCGAGCGTGTACCCCAGCTTGCCGCTCTTTTGGTAGTCCGGCAGAGTGGCTGCGGCGAAGGCCGGAGCCAAGACCGAAGACACTGTGAAAAGCGCGATAAGAACTGCCACCAAGAGCTTCATGATGCCTCCTTTGTTAGATGCGGTACTGATTTAAGGAATAGAAGAAATATTAATCTCGGCCTGCTGATCTGTCAATGCTGGTGCATAGTATTCATCGGAACGGGCCACTCGGCGCTGAGACCGAAATGCGCATGATATTCATCTAACATCTGAGCAGCAATATTCAATGGGCCGCCGGTAGGGAGAATCACGAAGTAAACCAAGGGCCGTTGACCGTAATACTATTTTGCGTTCACTTCTTCGTAAGAAGGCGGCTCCGGATCGAGAGGTTGACCGGCATCGGCTAATGCCTTTGCTTGATCATGGGTATAGTGAACCAAATCGTGGCGCCTCATCGCGACTCCAAAAACTCCAGTCAGATACCAGATAGCCGCCAGCATCACAACAATGATTTTTTTCTGCATTACCCCTCCTTTTTCTTTTTCCCACATTCTTTTTCGTGCGCCGTATGGCGGAAACTCTTGATGTTTTTGCCGCAGTGACGACAAGGAAAACAACACTGACAGCAAATAACGATTCCCGGCAGCTTCTCCAAGGCATGGTGACTGCAATAGCATTCGTCGAAATCTCGTCGACATCCGCCTTCTACCACCATCGCCCCATCCTCCTACATTTTTAAAGGTGCAGAAACGCCTAAAAGACCCAATGTATTTTGTAGCACGATTTGGGTTGCCTTGACAAGGGCGAGCCGAGCGCCAGTTAAATCTTTATCTTCGGTAATAACCCGGTGCTGTTCGTAAAAATTATGAAATGCGCGGGCAAGCTCTGTGGCATAGCGGGCTATGCGAATCACTTGCAAATCCTGCGCCGCATCTTCAACTATTTCTGGAAATTGAATCAATTTTTTTATCAAGAATAATTCTTCTTTCGAATTAAGCTTTTTGAATTTTGAATTGTCATTTTGAATTTTGAATTTTGAATTTTGAATTCTTTGTAAGATGCCTCTGCATCTTACATATGCGTACTGCACGTAATAGACCGGATTTTTAACCGAGCGCTCTTTGGCAAGTTCCAGGTCAAAATCCATATGCGAGTCGGGAGTATGCATCAAAAAGAAAAACCGCGCGGCATCTAGCCCGACTTCGTCAATCAGTTCTTCAAGGGTTATGAATACACCCTTGCGCTTGGACATTTTTACTTCAACCCCGCCGCGCACCAGCCGAATCAGTTGGGTGATGATGATTTTGAACTTTTCTTTTGGAACGCCGAGGGCTGAAAGAGCCCCGGATAGACGCTGGGCATAGCCGTGGTGATCCGCACCCCAGATATCAATCGCCCTGTCAAATTTGCGAACGAAGAATTTGTTGAGGTGGTAAGCGAGATCCGGCAGAAAATAAGTCGGCTCGCCGCCGGATCTGACAAGCACCCTGTCCTCCGAGTCGCCGAAACCCTTGGAGCGGAACCACACCGCGCCATCCTGCTCATAACTCAGACTCTTTTCTTTGAGTGAAACAAGAACCTGCCCGACCGCATTTATTTTGTAAAGCGACTCCTCTGAGAAAAATCTGTCAAAAGAAATATGCGCCTTATTTTTGAGAAATGCGGTGTTTTGTTTCTGAATTTCCAGGCCCAATAGATGTCCGGCTTCACCCGAAAGATTTGCTGCGCCCTTTTTCTCGAGTTTGGATATTTTCGGCTTCAATTTGGCAATGATTTTTTTAACTTCAGGCGTCAAATATGTCGTGCCATCGCCAAGAGCGGTTTTCCCGAGTTCTTTAATCTGGGTTGAGTTCTTGGCGTCATTGACGTAGTACTCCCTGGTAACGTCAAAACCCGCGAAAGCAAGAGTGTTAGAAACAGCATCGCCGTAAAACCCTCCTCTTCCGTTGCCGAGAGTCAGCAGGCCGGTTGGATTGGCTGAAACAAACTCAACATTGACCCTTTCTTTTTTATTCTCGCCTTGGCCGTAAGATTTTCCGCGCTTGAGCGCTACCCTTAACTCGTCAAAAATAGCTTCCTTGGAAAGCCAGAAATTAATAAAACCCTGAGGCGGGGCCTCAATTTTATCAAAAAGCGCAGAGGCGCCCAGACCCGTTACGATGGCACGAGCTACATCGGCAGTCGGTTTTTTGAAATTTTTTGCAAGCACCAGTGCGGCGTTTGTAGAATAATCGCCGTGCGCCGTATTTTCCGGAACTTCAACAGAAAAATC
>CAZDKA010000003.1:0-24046 GCA_964505815.1 uncultured Candidatus Saccharibacteria bacterium
TTGGGTTTGAGTCCCAGGAAGGAAGGGGGTCGACTTTCTGGTTTAGATTACCAATATACAAATAACTATAGCGACACCAATTACGAATGACACACGAATTTACGAATTTTTGAGCCTCTTTTTATTATTCGTGTCATTTGGGTGCATTCGTGTATTGGTGTCGCTATGCGAAGCATGAAGAAAATTATTTTTGTTGAAGACGAGCCGGCGCTTCAGAAAACGCTCGGCGACTTCCTGAAAGACGCCGGTTTCCAGGTGCTCTCGGCATATGACGGCGTTACCGGCCTTGAGATGGCCAAAAAGGAAAAACCGGTCCTGATTCTGCTGGATCTGATTCTGCCCAAGAAAAACGGCTTTGATGTGCTTTCGGAGTTGAAGCGCGATCCGGCAACGGCCGGCATTCCTGTGATTGTTCTGACTAATCTTGAAAGCGCTGAAGACATTGACAAGGCGCTTGAAGCCGGAGCCGTCGCGTATCTCGTTAAAACAAATTACCGCCTGCAGGAAGTGCTGGAGAAGATAAAAGGTCTGGTCGGCGAATAAAGGGCTTGCTCCAAATTTTGGAGTCCTGAGTATGTCGAAGGGCGAACAAAATTTGGCTAGCAAACCTTTACCCTGTTAAATAATTTTGCTCCGCAAAATTAGCGCGAAGCGCTATTTAACAGGGTGCTGAATTTTATAGTTACTCACTTCGTTCGTAAATAAAATTCGCATGCGGGTTGATGATTCACAACTGAAGGCCTTTATTTTAGACAAGGGCCTCATTAAAAAACAGGATTTGGATGAAGCGCTTCGCGAGGCAGGCAAAAAGAAAAAAACACTTTATGACTTGATGCTGGAGAAGAAGCTCGTTCCTGCCGATGAGCTCAATAAACTAATTGCCTACATCCGCGGCATCCCTTTCGTTGAGCTAGAAAAGGAAGCGGTTGACCCCAAGGTGCTGAATATTATCCCGGAATCTGTTGCCAGAAAAAATAACGTCGTCGCCTATGGCCTGAAAGGCAAAAATCTTGAGGTGGCGATGCTGGATCCGGACGACATCCAGACCATTGAATTTATCAAAAAGAAAAGCGGCCTAAGCGTCTTGCCGCGTTTTGCCTTGTCCTCTTCCATCAAGGCCGTCCTAAAGCAGTATCAAAAAACATTAGAGGCCGAGTTTGGCGAGATTATCAGCCAAGAAGGCGGCCAGATACGGGTGGCTGCCGAGAAGGGGGAGGAAACCTCAGGCGAAGATTTAAAAAAAATGGCCGAGGAGCTGCCGATCGTTAAAATCGTTGACACGCTGATCCGGCACGCCATTTTGCAGTCGGCCTCGGACATCCATATAGAGCCGTTGGAGAAGGAAATTATTGCGCGCTACCGTGTGGACGGAATACTGCATGATGCCATGGTTTTGCCGAAGCAGGTGGCCGATGCCGTAGTGGCCAGGGTCAAAGTGCTTTCCAACCTTAAACTTGATGAGCACCGCCTGCCGCAGGACGGGCGTTTCAAGGTGGAAGCGCCGGAATTCAACGTTTCCATACGCGTTTCAATAATTCCTGTTTTTGACGGCGAGAAAGTCGTCCTCCGGCTTCTGCCGGAAACCGCCAAGGGCTTTACTCTTGAGCGCCTCGGCTTCCGCCCGAGCCAAGTTGAGGAGCTGTATCGCGCAATCAAAAAAACAACCGGCATTATACTTGTCACCGGCCCTACAGGTTCAGGAAAGACCACGACGCTCTACACGCTGATTGACCTTTTAAATAAGCCCGGCGTTAACATTTCCACGATTGAAGACCCCATTGAATATCACATTCCAAGAGTGAATCAGACCCAGGTTAAACCGGACATCGGCCTCTCTTTTGCCAACGGCCTCCGCTCACTCTTGAGGCAGGACCCGAACGTCATCATGGTCGGCGAAATACGCGATAACGAAACAGCGGGCCTCGCTATAAACGCCGCTCTGACCGGCCACCTCGTACTTTCCACCCTGCACACCAATAATGCCGCGGGCTCCTTGCCGCGGCTTCTTGATATGAAAATAGAGCCGTTTCTGATTTCTTCAACCATCACCGCTATAACCGCTCAGCGTCTGGTGCGGACGATTTGTCCGGTGCACGAAAAGGTGAAGCTGAAAGACGCCGAAATCGAGGCCATCGGCAAAGGCATTAACCTCAAATATATTCTGGAGGTGATGAAGAAAGAGAAGGCTGTTGATGCGCGCGCCACCCTTAAAGACATTGACTGGCCAAAGCCGACTCCCAGCGAGGAGTGTCCGGGCGGCTACAAAGGGCGAATCGGCATCCACGAAATGCTCACTCCTTCGGAAGCGGTCAAAAATCTGATTTTGAAAAACGCTTCGTCCGACGAAATTGACAGGCAGGCCCGCAGTGAGGGCATGGTAAGCATGCTTGAGGACGGGTTTATGAAAGCCGCGGAAGGCGTGACCACCCTGGAAGAAGTGTTTAGAGTTACCAGTGAATAATTAAGCGACACCAATACACGAATGCACCCGAATGACACGAATAATCTATTCGTACATTCGCGTCTCATTCGTAATTGGTGTCGATTGTAATGCTCTACGCCTACACTGCAATCAATAATGCCGGCCTCACCTCAGCGGGCGAGCGCGAAGCCGACTCGGAACGCTCACTTGCCGAAAAGCTGAAAACCGAAGGCCTGTTTTTAATTGAGGCCAAGGAGGCGCAGACGCGCATAAAAGAACTTTTCACCATCACCTCGTTAACTCTCCGGCTTCGCCCGATTACCCTTGTTGACCGAATGATGTTCGCACGGAATCTGGCGGTAATGATCGGCGCCGGCCTCCCGCTCTCCAAAGCGTTAAACGCTCTTGAGGAGCAGGTTGAGGGCGCGAAATTTAAGACGCTTATTGCCGACCTCAGAGAGTCGGTGCTGAAAGGCGTCAGTTTCGCCGAGGCCTTAAGAAAACATGAAGAAATTTTCGGCTCGCTTTTTGTCAACATGGTTGAGTCCGGCGAGATTTCCGGAAAACTGGAATACGTCTTGAAGCTTCTTACGCGCCAGATGAAGCGCGATCACGACCTTATTTCAAAAGTGCAGGGCGCTTTGATTTACCCGGCTGTCATAATTTTCGCCCTTATTTTAATCGGAGCGCTGATGATGATTTACGTGGTCCCGGTGCTTACCAGCACCTTTCGCGAGCTGGCAATTCCACTGCCGCTGACTACGCGAATGGTCATCAATACATCGGAATTTTTGGTAAACTACTATTTCTTGATTCTGGGCCTTATTCCCGTGGCCGGATATAGTGGCTGGCGTTTTTTAAAGACCGACCGGGGCAAGTTTTACTGGAGCACGGCCTCGCTTCGCCTGCCTATTCTCGGAACCCTTGTTAAAAGAATGAACTCCGCGCGGTTTTCTAGAATCCTCGCCTCACTCATTGCCTCGGGGCTTCCTATATCGCGGGCGCTTGAAATTACCTCAAAGGTGCTCGGCAATATCCACTTCAAGAACTCGCTTTCGCGCGCCTCATCCGAAATACAAAAAGGGCGCGCCTTGAGCGATATATTAAAAGAACGGCCCGAGCTTTACCCGCCGCTTGTCACCCAAATGCTTGCAGTCGGGGAGGAAACAGGCACATCGACTCGTATGCTTCTCCGCTTGGCGCTTTTTTACGAATCCGAGGTATCCAATGCCACCAAGAACATTTCAAGCATCATTGAGCCGGTGCTCATGATATTCATCGGAGCCGTTGTCGGCTTTTTTGCGATTTCCATGATTCAACCGATTTATTCCGGAATTAGCGGAATATAGACGCAAACCCTAAACCCTAAACAAATCCCAATGACCAAAATTCAAACCGTCTTTAGCAGCGTATTGTTTAGAGTTTCGGGTTTAGAGTTTAGGACTTCCCGTGCTGCGCGCGGGTTTACTCTTATTGAAATACTCATCTCCGTTGCGGTCGTTGCTATAATAGTTTTGATAATTGTCTCCGGCCTCTCAGCGTTTCGCCGCTCAGCAGACCTGAATCACGCCGTCGATGGAGTCCTAGCACAGTTGAGAGAGGCCAAGCGGCGCACGGTGGAATCCAGAGACGCCTCGCGGTGGGGGGTGCACGTTGAAAGCTCGCGCACGACGCTTTTTAAGGGAACAACTTATTCTTTTGGGGCCGCCGACAACGAGGTGTTTACGCTACCGAGCGCTGTTACCGCTTCGGGGCTCGCCGATGTCGTCTTCAAACGGATTAGCGGAGAAACTGATAATGCCGGTATGCTTACCTTGACTCTGGGCTCCAACACAAAAGTCATTACCATTCGTTCATCCGGACTTATTGAGGTGCAATAGTATGAAAAAATTCCAAATCACAAGCACCAAATTACAAATAAATCACAAATCACAAAGCACAAATCACAAACAATTTGGGATTTGGAATTTGAGATTTGGAGCTTGCCGCGCTAGGTGCGGGTTTGGTCTGATTGAAGCGGTTGTCGGTACGGCTTTGATAACGATGTTTCTTTTCGGCATTGCCGAGGTCGGGAAAATCGCCTCGCGCGTCATTGACGGCGCCTCCCTGCGACTCCAGGCGGCGTTTATTCTGGAAGAGGGGGTTGAGGCCGTGAAAGGGCGCCGCGACTCGGGATGGGCCGCGAATATTGCGCTGCTTACTCTTGACAGCGACTACTGGCTCGCTTTCAGCGCCGGGCAGTGGACTCTTGCTTTAACACCTCAACCTTTCATTGATCAGCGTTTTGACCGGCGAGTGAGAATATCCGCAGCGAGGCGTAATTCCAGCGACGATATTGTAGATAGCGGCGGCACAATTGATTCGGACACCAAAAAGATAACCGTCAGCGTTGCCTGGTCTGATAGGGGCGCTACCACAACGGCAGCTATTTCTACTTACATTACTAACCTTTTCAACAACTGAATGAAAAAATCCCAAATCACAAGCACCAAATTACAAATAAGCACCAAATCGCAAGCACCAAACTCCAAACTGTTTGGAATTTTGAATTTTGAGCATTGGAATTTATTTGGGTCGAAAGTAAATGTTTTTACTTTCGACGGGCGAAGCCCGGGAATTTGCCGAGAGGGCAAATGTTGGAATTTGAGATTTGGAATTTGCCGCGCGGAGCGCGGGTTTACTCTCATTGAGTTGGTGGTCTATATCGGGATTCTTGCCGTGGTGGCGCTCGTTGTCACCAACTCAATTTTAATTCTTAACAGAACGTTAGCTTCTTTCCGTCTGGAGCGGAGGGTTATATCAAGCGGCGAGACAGCAATGCGGAGAATCACTCGCGAACTGCGGCTTGCGAATGACATCCACGCTTCTTCAACTCTTGGCGTCTCGCCGGGGGTGTTGAGTCTGGCAAGTCAAGAGAGCGAAGAGGACTCAACTGCTAAAGATGTGATGATTTATGTTTCCGGCGGCGAATTAATACTTCGCCGCGCAACAAGTTCCGCCGCCGCTCTTACTGCGAGCGGAGTTACCGTCACGAATTTGACATTTCGGCAGATTACCAACGGTACGGTGTCCAAGGCGGTAAAAGTTGAATTGACTCTTTCCTCATCAGCCGGGAGCGCCTCAACCACAAAAAATTATTATACAACCGCGGGGTTGAGAGGATCCTATTGACATGAAAAAATTCCAAGCACCAAGCACCAAATTACAAATAAGCACCAAATCGCAAGCACCAAACTCCAAACTGTTTGGAATTTTGAATTTTGAGCATTGGAATTTATTTGGGTCGAAAGTAAATGTTTTTACTTTCGACGGGCGAAGCCCGGGAATTTGCCGAGAGGGCAAATGTTGGAATTTGAGATTTGGGATTTTCCCGAATGGGCAGGCCCTTTTGACCACAGTTATTTTTCTTTTGTTCATCAGCGTCGCCGTGCTTTTAAGTTTCTCAACCATCGCCCTTTCGGAAACGCGCTCGGCCCGCGGTGAAGAAAATTCCGTGAGGGCCTACATGCTGGCCGAAGCCGGCGTGGAGGACGTAACGTATAGAATTACGACCGGAAAACAATACGCCTCTCCGGAATCGTTGTCGCTTGACGGCGCAACGACAGTAACCGCCGTGACAACAGCGGGATCAACCAGGGAAGTCGTTTCCAGGGGCGATGTATCCTCCAGAGTTAGAGCCGTCAAAAATGTTTTGACTACCGGTTACGGCGTTGCCTTTGTATACGGAACGCAAGTTGGCGACGGCGGCCTTGTTATGGAAAACAATAGTCAAGTTAATGGCAGCGTATTTTCCAACGGCGATATTGTCGGCCAAAACTCCCCGCGTATTACCGGCGATGCTTTTGTGGCGGCAGGAAACGCACCCACAATTAACCAGCGCTGGGAAGTACGAGACAGTGATTTTGCAGTAGGAACCACTCAAGGCGGCATAATTACCGTGGTGGACGCCGCGGGGGATGTGGGGGAGTATGCCGCTATTGTTCTGGGAGAGGATGGGTTTGCGCGAATCAGTTATTATGATGCGTCTAATAAAGATTTAAAATTTGCGCGCTGCACAAATATAGATTGCAGCGCGAGGAACATCACATCCGTTGATACAACCGGGGACATCGGATGGCGTTATACCTCCATCGCTTTAGGCGGTGATGATTTTGCGCGCATCAGCTATTACAGCAATACCAATGGCGACCTAAAGTTTGCAAGATGCACCAATGAGGACTGTACGACAAGAAACATCACCGTAGTGGACTCGTCGGGCGACGTGGGTCAATTCTCATCCATGGTGCTTGGTTCCGACGGATTTCCGATAATAAGCTACCACGCGATATCAGGAGGAAATCTCAAATTTACGCGATGCCTTGATGCTGATTGTATTGCGAGAAATACACGGGTTATTGATGCTCCCGGGACAGTGGGAACGTATACCGCGCTCACCCTTGACGAAGACGGCTTTGCCCATATCAGTTACCGCGATGATACGAATAAAGATCTTAAATATGTGCGCTGTACTAATACCGACTGTGCTGGCAATGTAATCACCACCGTGGACAGCACCGGCGATCTGGGACAATACAAAACATCTATCGCATTACATGGAGATGGCTTTGCGCGCATTAGTTACTATGATGACGCAAACGGCGACCTAAAGTTTGCAAGATGCACCAATGAGGACTGTACGACAAGAAACATCACCGTAGTGGATTCAGGAGGGGACGCGGGAAGATACAGCTCCATGGAGCTTGGTTCTGACGGCTATGCCCGGATAAGTTACTACGATGCGTCAGGCGGCAATTTAAAATTTGCACAATGCCTCAATGATGATTGCGCGAGCCGCAACATTTCAACACCCGACTCTTCCGGAGACGTGGGGAGATACGCTTCGCTCTCGCTCGGCGTAGATGGGTTCGGACGCGTCGGTTATTATGACGGGACAAACGGAGATCTTAAGTTCATCCGCTGCCGGGATGCGGCCTGCGCCCCGCCCACATTCCCAATTGATGTCGCACAAAGTTTCCAGCCAAACATTACGAATCGCATCACCGACGCCGATCTCTATCTGAAAAAAATCGGAAGTCCCGCAAATGCAACATTACGCATCATAGAAAATAGAGGCGGCTCCCCCGGCACAAACGCCAATGATGTAATTTCAACCGGCACCATTGATACTTCGCAAATAGGGACTGCTTATGGCTGGCTTCGTATTGCCCTCTCAAGCACTCCCACCATAAACGCTGACGCCACGTACTGGTTAGTCGTTGATGCAAATAGCAGCGACACCAACTATCTTGTGTGGGGCCTGGATAGCGCGGCCGGCTATACCAGGGGCAACGCGAAACAAAGCGCGGATTGGACAAGCGGCGGCTGGATTCCTGTGAGCGGCGATTTTAATTTCCGCGTCTATATGGGTGGCGCGGATCGTCAAATCACCGGAATGACCGTAGACGCCAGGGCCCAGGCGCGAATCATTGATGCAACAACTGTTGGCGGTCGGGCTGACGCATTTACGCTTTCCAACAGCACTGTAGGCGGAAATGTTAACGCGAACGCAATTTCAAACTGCACTATCGGCGGAAACGCATCATATAATATTAGAACGAGTTGTACGGTTGGCGGAACATCCACTACGCCAACCGTTCCGCAGGCCGATTTATCGCCTCTGGCCATGCCGATCAGCGATTCCGCGCTTGATGATTGGGAACGCGAGGCCTCGCTTCTCGGCACCACTACTCCGGCATCCTGCCCGTATAAGCCGGCTGGCGGCTCAACTATCCAGGGGGTAGTTACCTGCGACGTTTCAATAGAAGGGACTAATATCATAACGCTTACCGGCATCCTGCGTATAATTGGGAATTTTAACATGCAAAATTCAGCCCAACTTAGACTTGCCCCGTCGTTTGGCAGATTGTCCGGCATAGTGATTGCCGACAATACGGCCAACCGCACTACTTCGAGCAAAGTTAAAATTCAAAACTCGGCGCAAGTTCTTGGTTCGGGCCAGCCGTCAAGCTATATAATGCTTGTTTCAAGGAACAACTCGGCCGAGATCGGCGGCGGTGAGGATGCGGTTGATGTCGGCAACTCTTCTACCGCGGCAATCTATTACGCCCCTCACGGCATGACTACTTTGCAAAACAATGTGAATTTGAAAGAAGTCACGGCCTGGAAAATACTTATTAAGAATTCAGCCGCGGTAACTTATGAGACCGGGCTTGCCGATGTACAATTTTCAAGCGGTCCCACCGGCGGCTTTCGTTTGCAATCCTGGAACGAGGTTGAGTAGTTTTATAAATCCCTCCACCATTCCGGGCGGGATATCTTTTGTTGCTCGTTTCGCGAGAGGGCATGCCATTTTTCTTTTCCACTGCAATGCCACTATAATTGCTATAGCAATTATAGTGGCAAGGCGTTATACCTCCTACCAAAATCTGGCTTTTGGCAACTCCGGTGTCCTGTGTATAACTTCTTATATACAAGCTCTATACTTCTAAGTATATTTAAGCAGTATACTAATTATTAAGTTTTCATAAATTATATGAACTATATGTTTCGCCGAGTAACTTTTGTTATTACGGGTTTATTTTTTGTCGCGGCAGTTTCACTGCCGATTACTGGATTTAGCCAGCAGGCCGGGGATCAGGCTCAGAGCCAAGATCAGGGCCCGCCAACGATTCTGCGTACATTAAGAAGGGGGTCTTCGGGGGAAGATGTGCGGCGTCTGCAAAACTATCTTAGCCGATTGCCGGATATTTATCCTGAAGGCCTGGCAACCGGCTATTTTGGCTCCATGACCGAAGCGGCAGTACGGCGTTTTCAGGAACAAAACGGGGTGCCGGCAGTCGGTATTGTGGGGCCGTTGACGAGAGATCGGCTCTCGCGAGGGGCGACTCCTCCCGGAAGATCTATTGCCGAGGAAGTGGGAGTTGTTTCCCAAAGATCGCGGCGTGGCGCTTCAAGTGACGCGGTGAGACGTGCCCAGGAATTTTTAAGAATGTTTCCCGATATCTATCCTGAAGGGCAGGCAACCGGATTTTTCGGGCCGGCAACGGAAAACGCGGTACGTCGCTTTCAACAAGTAGGCGGTCTTACCGAGACCGGCGAAATAGACGCGCGAACGCAGGAACTCATGAACTCTCTTATGGTGGAAGGTGCCCGGCAAAAACCGCCAAAAATTACCGATGTGTCTCCGACATCCGGCACTGCGGGCGTCACTGTTACTGTAAAAGGCAGAGGATTTACTCCAGCAAACAACGCCATTTTTGTCCGGGGCAAAACAATTGTATCAGGCCTTGATTCTGAAGATGGCGGAACATCCATTACTTTTGTATTGCCCTCTACTGCGCCCTGCACCGCAAATCCCCCGAAAGCCTGCCCGATTAAGATTATTAACGCAAACGGCATTTCAAACGCGCGGCCATTTAAACTTGTTGGTCTGCCCGAACCCCCAGCGCCGGAGCCGGAGCCGACTCCTATACCGACTCCAGTTCCTTCGCCGGAACCGGAACGAGTACCGGTTGCGCCGAGCATCACCCGCCTCATACCGTCTCAAGGTCCGGTTGGAGCAAAAGTCACTATTGAAGGCGCCGGCTTTACCGCAACCGGAAACGCGGTTAACTTTGCCGGAGTTGCGAATGCTGTCACCGGCCTTGCTTCTAGTAAAAACGGCGCAGCGCTTGAATTTAACGTGCCGCAAACATCCTGCCAAGTAGGCAGCACTTGTTCAGTATCGGTTACTAACGCCAACGGCGCGTCAAATGTCGTATCTTTCCTTTTAACCCAAGTTATCACCCCCATTAAAGTTTCAGTTCCGAACGGCGGGGAACAGTTTAGTCAGGGTTTGCCTAATACCGTCAGCTGGAGCGGAGGTACTGACCGTGTACAGATTCTTCTGGTAAGCTCTGATACGGTAACCGGCGCTGACCCAACTAACAAGATTTTAGGTTGGATCGCCACCTCAACCACTCCGGACGGATCGCTAACGTGGGATGCCAGAAAAGTATGCAACGTTGAAAACACGCTCTGTTCCGAGGTCACACCGGGGCAGTACAAAATTTTGGCTCTTTCCGAGGACGAACTCGGCGCGCTCACCCTTTGGGACGATCTTCTTGATAAAGCGGGGAATTGGGATGTGAGCGACAATCCGTTCAGCGTGGTAGAGCGGGCGCGGCTTGTGGTGACTGTTCCAAACTGGGGCGGAGTTTACAGCGTAGGGCAGTATCTCGTGGTCTGCTGGTATAGTTATGACCTTGCCAGTAAACAGGTAACCATTGTTCTTCTCAAGGGCGACCAGGTCTACAAAGTTATTAAAACGGTGTCTCAAGGAGTAACGACAGGACTTATTGAAGGAGGGTTTTATCTTCCCACAGACCTTCCGGCCGGAAGTGATTATAAAATTCAGGTGTACGACCCGACCAATCCGTCAATTCATGATGAGAGTGACGCGCCGTTTACCGTTGTCAACGCTTCTTCCTATGTTGAGCTCAAAACCCCGAATGGCGGAGAAACATGGACCGACGGGTTTAAGGGGAGAATTCAGTGGCAAGCCGCCAATATCACGAGTCAGAAAGTAAATATAAATCTTTTGAAGGGTGGTGTATTCTACCGGACGCTTGCCTCCAATGTGCCGCAAGCATATTATTGGTGGCCGAGTGTGACTTATTCTTCAGGGACATTTGATCTGTATGTTGATATCCCCACGGATATTCCTACGGGGAGCGACTACACGCTCGAGATTACTGATGCGGCAAATCCGCAAGTGCGCGACACGTCTAATCAACCTTTCACAATTGTAAAACTGCCTGACACGCTTACCATCCGCGCAAAATTCCTTGATCATTTCACCAAGCAAACACTTGCCAACCAAAGCGTGTGGACATGGGATGGCACAACGTACCGTCAAGTCCTTACTTCAAGCACGGGAGAACTATTGTTGAGCGTTCCTACGGCGAGCATCACGCCTTCAAAGAGCGTACGGTTTTGGACATATCCGAACTGTTACGAAAGTAAGTCATTTTATGTTATGGCCAACAACTACGGCCTATATGGGTATATGTCGCGCTTCCCGCTTCTTGGCGGAGGAGTGCAAACGCCGGTGTTAAACGAAGCTAATTTTGGCGATGCGGCATTCTGGCAAGTGCTTGACATTAAATGGATTTCTGATATTCCTCTGAAGCCGTCGCTTTACTACCGAAACAGCGCGACCGGAGAGAGCTGGCAGTCGCTCCAGGGTTATTATTCGGCAACTTTAGGAACATACGGACGAGCACTACCTGTAGGCGTTGACGCATGGGCCAAGCTTGAAGATCTTTCCGGCCAGATTAACTACTCGCCTTTTGTCAATGTTCCGGCAGGTCCTTGTGTTGCCAAATCTCTTTCCAACTTTAACCAGAATATTAAGTGGGAGCCGTATCAAGTAACGGCAACTGCTTTGTACAGCCCAACCTATCTTACGATCGGCAAGGCGATTACCGGAAGCGTTTCTGCGAGCGGCGGAACGGGACCATACGCCTTTACGGTGGCAAGCGGCATTCTGCCTCTGGGAGTGAATCTTTCAAGCGCCGGTGTGCTTTCCGGCACCACTACCCAGACCGGAATTTATAACGCAATAATCCGGGCAGAGGATGCCCAAGGTGTCAATGGCGCATTTAATCTTTCTATGACCGTGAGGAACGCGGACGGAACGATCCCGCCGTTTATCCAGATGTCTTCCCCGTATGTCGGCGGGCAGTATTCTCCCGGCGCTCCCCTATATATCGGGTGGTATAGCTACAACATCGCGAGCAAGTCAGTGAAAATTGAGCTTTTGAAAGATGGCGCGCCGTATCGCACGATTACTACATATACCCAGACGTATCCTTCCAACTACTACAGCTATAATTGGACCATTCCCGCCGATATTCCCGCAGGAGCGAATTACTCTACTCGGGTCTCCGACTCATCTAATGCTTCGGTTGCAGGAGAGTCCGTTCCTTTCTGGATTGTGACCGGCTCCGGCGCTACTTGGTCTGCGTGGTCGCCGAATTATATTCAGCAGAATCTCTTTGCGAAGTACCCAAGCGCAAATCTTACTAATGTCACATCGTTCAAGGTTTATCAGAGAAAACCCGGCGAGGCAACCGCAACTCTTATTGCAAGCTGTCCTCGGCAGATATACTATACTTCCTACTGCACGACTCTAACAGCAGCTTTTGGGCTGTGGTATCACTACTATGATGGATGGAGCCAAACGCTGCGGTTTACAGACAGCTTTGTCTCTGGTACAGGACTTCTTTCAAATCTGCCCGCGGGAGCGTATGAATATACGATCACTTCGGTTGATAGCGCCGGGATTGAGAGCGCGCCAATTGCCACTTTGAAAATGCACGTCATGGAAAGAATAACCGTGACCAGCCCGAATGTTACCCAATCACCCATTGCCTCACCCTTCAGAATTGAATGGTCAATTCCGGCTAATTGGCCAGCGGCAGCCGAGCGGAGATTCATTGCTTCGGTAAGCCCCAAAACCACCACTTCTTCGTATTATTCCTACTCGTTTTGGTATAAGTATGCCGGACCCTTCTCCGGACTTGAGACGAGCGGTTATCGGCTCTATGACGGCCCGGCGCTGGACCCGACCGTGACTTATCAGGCGTCGGTTCTGGCGGCGCCAGGCATTCTTGATCCGGCGACCGGCAACTGGACGGGTTACCTCGGCCTCTCCAATCCCTCTTCTTTCTGGGTGAAGCCGTAACTAAGTCCTTAGGATTGAGTGAGTTAGGATTGAGAATGAGAAAGCCGCGGGCTTGGCCCGCGGCTTTCGTTCATCATTCACTTCTAAAGCGTCACATTATTGTGGAGGACGAGACCGGTGAGCAACATATACTAAAAGGAATTCTTCCTTTGACCATAGCGGTTGGCGGCAATATGGTGCTGGCCGGGTTATTTTTGCGAGCCCTCATTAATCCGCTTCAGCATACTGATTTTATTTTCAGGACCGGCCCCTGGTTGTTCATGGCGGAACTTATCAGTATTTTCGCAATCGGTTTCAGTTTACGGCGGCTCGGCAAGATTAATGCTTTCTTTGCAATTTTAGAAGGCGGGATGGGGATTTTATTCATTGCCGTTTTCGCGCTGGGTTTTGGATTTTTTATCCTGCAGGATCTAACCATTCCTCTTGTCTTTCTTGGCAGTATTATTGCCAAGGCCTTTGGCAGTAAGGCGGCTGCCGAAGATCTTCAAGTGAGGAAACCCGCCTTTGGAGTACTTCTCCTCTTGTCGCTGCTTTTCGTCTTTGCGGTTTTAACCCCGCTGCTTGTCAAAACCTTTCCTTTTCCGGAAGAAGTGTTTCTCTACAAAACCACCTGGGAGGAATGGGAGAAAAAGGGATATACGATACATTACTCCGGCGGAGAATTCACGGATAGGCCCCAAACGCTCCTTGGCTGGGGGGCTATATATTACTCTCTTGCCGCCGCGATGGAAGCCGGCCTGTTTTTACGTTCAAGGAAATACCGCACCGCAAGCGGTGCGGCATCCACGACATTAACTTGACAACCCCGGCACCAATTTTGCGAAATCATTCGAGGCGAAGCGCTTCGGAGACGGGGCGATTCCGCTAACGCGGAATGCGCCTCGCGTCTGGCCCCATCAAGGGATGCGCTATTCGCGCACGCGCTTCGCGTATGTATCACTGGTGTAAACCTAGTTATATCCTCCCGCCCATAGACGGAGCAAAATTGGTGCGGGGTTATTGTTTGTAGTCGCCATTCATCCTCGGAGACGGGGCGATTCCGCTAACGCGGAATGCGCCTCGCGTCTGGCCCGCAAGCGGTGCGGTATTCTGGCGAACAAACAATAATGCGCGGGGAAAAATGCGCCTAACACCCCTTCGCCAAGCTTAACAATTTTTTCCAGTATAAGGTGACGTAATTTCATACAAAATCCATCTTAATGCGTAATGAACGATCGTTCAATAGACATTAAGATGGAGTGCAATGTACAAGCAACATAAAATATGCAGCAAAAAGACTCAATTGGTGTATAATAAAGGCAATGGAAAAAAGGTTAGATTTTTATGTTGTACTTACGTTAGCGCTTCTTGCCGGACCCGGATTTTGGCTTTTTGGAGCAGAGGAAGCGCTAAGCCAAATCACCAACCACACTATTTATGTGAACGCCAATCAGGACGCCGATTTCACCGTACTCGTCGGCTCACGGCTATACACTAAAAGTGAGGCGCTTTCAGTAGAGCCAAACATTAAATCCGGCAGGCCGGGCGATCCGTTCAAGGGCTGGAAGATTACTGCTACGGAGCCGACAAAAAAATACGTGGTGACATTTAAGCCGCTCCAAGGTTTTTATGTGGCTGATAGCGGCGATTATGTCAAAGAATTTGATATTCCCGCCGGATATGACTACTTCACATATCAGACCAACGTTATTTACGAACCGACTGAAATCAGCGTGTGGACATCATTCTCTTCGTTTGATAAAAAAACCGTTCCTTTTACTATCACCGGACTCGCGACCTATCAGGGAAACGCTGGCAGCGCGAGCGATTCGTGGAAAAAAGAAAAAGTGCCGTGGGGCACCTATACGATAACGTGGAGTGAAATTCCCGGCTATATTACTCCTTCGCCGGAAACAAAAGAAATTAGGGCGGAGCCGGTGACTGATCCGCCGGGGCCCAGGAAGCCGGGAGTTCTTTACAGCGTGCTTGCTACAGGAAAAGCATCATTTGCCGGACTTTACCGCGCCGTTGGAAGTCCGCCGCCTCCTCCGCCTCCGCCGAAAACCTACTGCGACTACACGGTAAGCGTTGATTTGGCATATCCGGGTCTTGCGCCTGGCATCCACGTTGCTTCAAACGCAAACCGCGCAACATTCACCATCAAGGGGCCCGAAACGTTTAGCGGAGAGGGGAATATTTGGGCGAAGGAAAATCCTTTGCCGGGAACGTACACTATAACGTGGGGAGCGGTATCGGGCTGCACTACTCCGTTACTTGAAACAAAAGTTTTCAAAGCAGGAGATAAAATTTCTTTTGTTGGCAATTATACTACGAAAGGAGCGAAAACTCCGCCTCCTGCTGCCGCGCCTCGCTTAACTCCGCAAGAGTCACGCATTCCCTCTTTGCCCCAAGGAATGAAACCCGTATCAAAACCGGAGTCGCAGGCAGCCGCGCCTCAAGCGGCGCCCCAAACAGAAGTATCACCACGAGTGCTTATGCCCGCCGAAAAGCCGAAAAGTGTTATTCAAAGAGTATTCCAGCCCCTTATTTCTTTCTTCAAAAAAATTTTTGGCGGAGGACGAGTAATACCCAAAATAATCCCCGTGCCTTTTGGCAAGTCGGGTGAAGGCGCTTTACAGGGATTGTGGAGGCCGGTGAAACTTCTCGGCTTTGATCCGGCAAGCGGGGATTTTAAAGAAATTACGCAGACATCAAGCGTCGGATACACTGAATTCAAGGGCAATCAGGTCTGTGACAACGGAAGGCTTGACGCTAAAGGCAATCCGGAACCGTGCGCCAACTATAAGACATTTACGGTCAAGGGTGATGAGCTTATCTTAAGCGGTCAAGGCCTTCCAGCGGTCACCTGGAAAATTACCGGCGATAAATTGGAGCTGACTCTTGAGCCGCCGGCTTCTCAAGGCCAGCCGTCCGTTAAGTTTAAAATACTTCTTGAGCGATGGAGATAAAAATTTAATAAAACAGCGAACATGAACAGCACAAAAATTATATTAATAGCGGTTATTGTACTGATCGGCGTTGCGGTCGGCGCATATATCTTTGTTTTTACGGGGGAGAGCACACCGGATCAATCACCGCTGTCTTCTCCGGCCGATAAACTAAAAGAGGTTTTGGGTATTCGGCCATCTGTCAAGGATTGGCAGAGTTACACTAGCGATAAATATGGATTTACAGTAAAATATCCATCAAGTTATACGATCAACGCGCAAAGCGACGGCGTTGCTTTTATTCCAGAGGAGTTCAAAAACTTCACCAGCGGCGCTGAACCGCCGGAAAAACTTAAAGAATTACCCTTAATGATTGCGATCCCCGAAAACAAATCGTACGCCGATTTGTTGGCGGAGCTTAAAAAAGAAAGCGAGAACGCCGCGTATTATGAGGAAAAGACGATCGTGATAGCCGGCGTGGAAGGAATCGAAGCAAAAGCCGGGCCAAAAGGCGATAAACTGCATAAGCTGTATCGGGTAATGCCTAACAAAAATAGAGGTATAGCTTTCATTACATTCGCGCCCTCCAGAAGCCAGCTTGATTCGGAGGGGGTCGCGTTTCTCGACGCAGTTGTTTCAACTTTTACTAGGTAATTAATGAATTCACGAAGCGGC
The DNA here is from genome assembly GCA_964505815.1 of uncultured Candidatus Saccharibacteria bacterium. Classification (GTDB taxonomy): domain Bacteria; phylum Patescibacteriota; class Minisyncoccia; order Sungbacterales; family SURF-37; genus CAZDKA01. Next base: position 16,751 of record CAZDKA010000003.1, read on the forward strand.
TTTGCGCCGATTATAATTATTATCGTGGCGGTTGTCCTTCTTGGTATAGGAGCGGGCGGTTTTGTGTTAATTTCAAAGAGCAAAACCTCTTCTCCTCCGACGTCCTCGCAAGCTTCGCAAACAGAAATTCCTCCCGCAACTCTTCCATCGGGTCAAACTTCAGAAACTAAAACTTCGCAATCTCCTCCGCTAACAAAAAGGGCCGTTGTTTCTACCGATCCTAAATTGCTCGAGGGTTTGTGGAAAATTGAAATTGCCTATGAGTGGGTAAATCCTCCGGGGATTTGGAAAGAGAGCGAAGAACTCAAGGCGCGCATAACCTATCAAGAATTTAGGAATGGCGAGATGTGCAGCGAGTGGCCACTCCGCATTTTTGAACCGTTAACCGGACCGCCAACGTTGAAACAGGCGCTTGATAAAATGTACTGCGGCAAATACAAGCCGTATCGCACCCTTACTGCTTCCGACGGCTACAAACCAAAAGATAAAGATGTAAGCGCGATAACTTTTTCAGGGGAGCGGTACGGCCCCATATATGAATGGAAGATGGTAAATGGAAAACTGGAATTTGGAAGCCCGGGCGGGAAAGGAACGTATGTAAAAATCCCCGGCACGCGCGACCTCGTTGCCGAACCCAAGGATACAGAAAAACCCAAAATAACTTTGTTTAAGGCCAGCTCTCAATCAGTGAAAACCAGCGGTGAGATAACGCTTACATGCTCCGCTACCGATAATTCCGGTTCTGCTCAGATTGCATTTGATATTGCCGGACTTATTGAGGGTGGTACCGCAAACGCATCCGAAGTAGGGCCATTTCGATCAAACGGGGATCCGTTTATTTTTGCATACAAGCCGCCATTTGCGGGGAATTACACGGCAACTTGTAAGGTTTCAGATAAAGCACAGAATAAAATCGAATCCGCTATTAATTTTTCCGTGAGCCAGTAGCATGAATTCACAAAAAGGTTTTGCGCCCGTCATTTTAGTGATTATTATTGCCACAGTCGTAGCTGCCGTAGCCAGCGGATATTTTATTTTTCTGAAACCGGTACAAAATCCAGAGTTGCTTATTGGCTGGTGGGAAGAAGAGGGCGGATTTCCGTTTTTGAAGGAATTCACTGATCAGTATTTTTGCACTCAATACTCTTCGCGATCTACATGCGCGGATAACGTCCGTTATCGCGTGGAAGGAAATAGAATTTTGCTTGAGGGGCAATCCGGGTTTTATGAATATGCCAAGTGGAGAATGGTTGGCGGCAAACTGGAACTAACCGGCGGCCCGGGCGGAGGCGTAAGTCTTCATAAGAAAACCGGGCCACCGACGTCAAAAGGGAAAATTACCGCGCCGGCACTCACACGGCCCGGCCTTGCGGAAAGCCCCAAGCCGAATCTTAAATTGATAAAATTCGGCAGAAGTGGCATTTGCCTGAAGCACGATGGCGGCGACTCGATTTCAGTCACGCGCCTTAGCTTTGAATTGAATGATCAGTCGGTTTCAATGCTTTCATTCGAACAATTCCCCAAGATCATAGATTATATATTGGATGCAGGAGAGTTTTTTGTTTTTGCTATTCAGCCCATACCCCCGGAAAGATTCCAGACTTTCCATGTCGGCGACAAAGTAGAAATCGTAGATCAAGGGAATATAATTGCGGGGCCATGGATTGTTGATAAGATTAGAGAAGAGTCAGCCCCTGTTCTTATCGGCGGCCTTGGCTCTTGTCCATGATATGTTTAAAAAAATTTCACAGAGTATTGCTCTTTTTGTCGCAGCGATCGGAGCTTTCGCGGTGAGTTTTGCTTTGACTTCTCCCCCGACTTCATTTCTACTTGCCGCTGAAAGACATTTGCAGTCCTAGGGGGTAGAAAATCCAGATTTTAGATTCTCTTTTGATATGTTCCAGAAAATTATTTTACCCGTGATTTTACTGCTCATGGGCGCCATTTTTCTCTCTTTCTGGTTGTGGATTTTTTTCAGAATCACCCGCGAAGTATTGAAAGCGGCAATTAAGGTTCTCCGCTATGCTCCAGAGGCGGCTCTCTTTACCGCGCGGCTTATTCGGAACATTCCGTATGCAACCATTTCTACCTTTCGATTCATCCGAACTTATCCATCGGTTCTCGCGTTAGTTGCTTCAAACCTGGTGCCGCTTCTCGGAGTGTTATTTTTTAAATGGGATATATTCTCCATACTGGTTCTTTATTGGCTGGAAAGCGCAGTGGTTGGGTTTTATACTGTTTTAAAACTGCAAAAAGCAGCCGCCCCTTCCACTCCGGAAGAGATAAATGAGCTTCGGGGGTACCGCATGAATTTGCGTTCGCCCGCGGGCCTTGAAGGAAGAAAGCTCGCGCTCTTTTTCATACAGCACTACGGCGCATTTATGGCCGCTCATGCTTTGTTTTTGGGTGTTTTTATATTTGCCCTCGCTTCATCAAAGGTTTATACACCCTTTCAATTTACTCCCACAGCCCTCATTTCTTTTTTGGGTTACATTGCCGCACTCTTTACGAGCCACGGAATATCTTATGCCGTGAATTTCATCGGAAAACAGGAATTTCTTTCGGTTTCGCCAGCAAACCAGCTTATGCAGCCGTATCGGCGGATTGGGGTAATGCATTTAACGATTGTTTTGGGTGCTTGGTTCGCGTTTCCGTTTGGTTCAACTGCGCCATTTCTTACAGTTCTCATACTTTCCAAAATTGCGCTGGACATCTTTTATCACCTAAAAGAGCGCGGAGCGCTTCCGTTGTGGCTTATACGGGGGCCTAGTGGTAGAATGGTGATAGTCGGCGCTTTCAAGTTCAAACGGTCGAAAAATAATATAATCATTAACTAAATCTTATGGATATTATTTCTTTTATTCGTTCTTTCGTTAATATTGAGAAACTGCTTTTATATGTTCTCTACGCGATTTTGGGAGGGTTCGGTTCTTTTGTCGGTTGGGTGGTGTGGGCATACAACAGTCTGGTAAACGTGAGACGAAGGACGGACGAGGCGTACGCGAATATCGGAACCCAGCTCAAGCGCCGGAATGATCTCATTCCGAACCTTATAGAAACCGTGAGAGGATATGCCTCGCATGAGCGGGAGCTTCTTGAGAATGTAACCAATGCGCGTTCGCAAGTTATAAATGCAAAAACTCCCCAAGAGGGAATGTCTGCCGAGAACGCGCTTTCCGGGCTTTTGAAATCCCTTTTTGCCGTTGTCGAAAACTATCCCGACCTCAAGGCAAATCAGAATTTTCTTGAATTGCAAAGGAAATTAGCCGAGGTTGAAGACGCCATTCAAAATGAGCGCAGGCTGTATAATGAGGCGGTGCGAGAGCTGAACGTTAAGACGGAGTCTGTTCCGTTAAACTTCGTCGCGATATTTTTTAGGTTCAAAAAAGGAGAATTTTTAGAAGTTTCGGAGAGCGATAAAGAAGTACCAAGAGTAAAGTTCTAAACCCTAAATACTAAATTCTAAAACGAGATGATTGAGGTTTTTAGATTAAAGAATATTTATGTTGCGTCGGCGTTTTTGGCGTTTTTTATTGCCTATGATGCGGCGGCCGCACCTGTCGCTTGTTGTTATGCGGGAGGTTCTTGTGCGGAAGCAAACGGTGTTCAGCAATGCCGTAATACAGGCGGAACGCCGGCAAACTCGGATTCATGCAGTCCGAATCCGTGTACGGCCGGAAGAAATGAAAACGGAGTCAGCCGGGCGGCAGTTAAAGAAACGGTCAAAGCGGAAGATTTTGGTTTATCCACGCCAACGCTTTTGCCAACCAGCCCGTTTTATTTCATTAAAAACATAAGCCGCGGCTTTCAGAGATTTTTCACTTTTAATCCAATAAAGAAAGTTGAATTAGAACTTAAATTTGCTGATGAAAAAATACTGGAAACGAAACAAGTTGCGGAAGATACTCCGGACAAAACCGAGGCATTGGGACGCGCCATTGAAAACTACCGTTCTTCTCAGGAGGAATTGAAAAAACGGCTGGAGGTGCTGAAAGAAACTTCAGAAAATCCAAACGTAGATTCGCTTTTGGAAAAGATTACCGACCGCGCTGTAAAGCACGAAAAATTATTTTTGGAGCTTAAGACAAAGGTTGAGGGTAAAGAAGAGCTGAAACAAAAACTCGAAACATCCAAAGTTGCTCTGGAGGATGCGGTCGCGAAGGCAGCCATAAAGGATAAAGAAGAAAGGTTTGCCGAAAAATTGGATATCGCTCTTGAAAAAAATAAAGATGGTGGTCTCTCTGACCCGAAATCTCAAGAGATTGTCGGTGGTATTATTCGCAGGGTGGAACAAGTTTTTACGGAAAGCGCCTCCGAGCCGTCCGGGGCGTGCAAGGACTATGAAGATAAAATTTTATCGATAAAGGCTAGTTATGAGAGAAAAGAGATCGCGGAAAAAGATTTTCTTTCCGAAACCGAAGTATTGCAAAAAAGTTTTGTACTTTGTCTCCAGGAAGGCGAGCGGCCCAAGAGATCCGAAGCAAAAGTTTTTTATCCCTGCGATAAGTTTGGTCAGGAAGCGCGAGACTTGGCGGATCGCTACCGAAAAGGGAAAATGAGTGATGATGAATACGCGGAAAAAAGCAAGAAACTTATTAAAGAATCTAAGGAATGTTTTGATCTCTTCGGCACCTCTAAGATTCCGTCATCATATCCGCCAGCGTGTGACGAATTGTGGCGCCAGCTGGCTCGGGCCTTTGATGACTGGAAGGGTGATCGTACAAGCGATCGAGAGTATAATAAAATCAAAGGCGAGCTTCTTCAGAAAATAAAAGATTGCAATAAGGGTCTTTATACCCCGCCGACCTTAAAGGTGCCCGCGGTTAAGGAGCCAAGCTATTGGCCGGAAGGGTATACGCCGTCATGTCAAGAAATACGCCAGGCCCTGCGCGATTGGTATCATGGGTATATCCAAGGGTATATTGGTCGCATTCAGTATGAACGGGCAAAGGAAGAATTGGAAAAACAGCTCCGCGAGTGTTTTGGGAAAGTTTGGGGGCCTGCTTCACAGTCTGGGCCGCCAGGGTCAGGTGCGCTTCCGCCATGGCTTGGCGGTCCGCAGCCTTACGACAACGACAAGATTCAAAAAACTATTTCTCCAAAGGCGGCATCTTCGCGGTGCGACGAGATCAACTCGGCTCTTCGCGAACTAAAACAAAATTTTGCTGACGGGAAAATAACGGAAAGCGAGTTTGAACGATCTCGGGAAGTTTACCAAAAGGAACATGAAGCAGTTTGTCCTCAACCGCAAAGTCTTCCTAAAAAATTCATGGGCGGTGGCGGACCTGTTGAGCCGACCCCATGCTGGTCGCTTCGTGAACAACTGCAGCAGCTTGAGAAGTGGTACGCGGAAGGCACGGCAGACATAGAAACTTACAAAGCGAAAAAGGCTACCGTTGATGAAGCATTGAAAACATGCGTTGACAGTCCAAGGTCTACTGTGGTTGAGCCGGCGTTTACACCGCCACCACCACCCAAGCCGCCCGCAGACGAGCCGCCACAAGATGACGGCGATGAAGACGATAAACCTATTCCGGCGGCTTACAAGTTAGAGGCGGACGACTTCGGATTTTATCTTGGCGGGAGTCAGATAAAATCCATAGTTGTCGGGCGCGGCGCGGACGTTGTGATATCATTTTACGTTCATGAAAAAAATGTATATTACGGAGGCCTTGATTTTCGATCCGTCAAGTTTAAGACCGAAACCGTAAAGCCCGGCGGTCAAACAGCAGTCACATTTTTAGCCGACGCGTCATTTACCATTACTTCATACTGGCCGTTATCAGGAACTGCTAAGGCGGACCTAAGAGTGGAGGTTCAATAGAATAGATAGTATAGAAAAAAGCGGCAAATGGCCGCTTTTTTCTTGCGAGACGACAGTTATAGGAGAGAAACGGCGGGATTTTATGGGCTGACCACGTTATGTGGTAGAATAATGGCATGCTGCTTGATCGATTTGTTTCTTCAATCATATCGCCGCCGGCGTTTGGTCTTGACATTTCCGATTTTACAGTTAAGTTCGTTAAATTCACCAAGCGTCCTTCCGGAGAGCTCGTAATGGACGCGTTCGGAGAGGCCGTTATACCCGAAGGAATTGTGGTTGAGGGAGAGATAAAAAAAGAGGCGGAGCTTGCCGCAATTTTGAAAAACAATCTGATATCACACGATGGCAGGCGTTTTTCCGAAAAATTTGTAGCGGCAACCCTGCCGGAGGAAAAAGGGTTTGTTCATATTGTTCAGCTTCCGAAAATGAAGCCGGAGGAGGCGAGAAAAGCAGCGCGCTGGGAGATTGAGGGCGTAGTGCCGCTTCCTCCTGAAGAGCTCTATTTTGACTATGCCACACTCACGCCGGCAAAAGATTCGTCGGATCACCTTGATCTTTTGGTTACCGCTTTTCCCAGAATAATTGTGAACAGTTATGTTCGTTCCCTGGAAGGGGCGGGATTTACGCCGGTCTCACTTGAGCTTGAATCGCAGGCAATATCCCGCTCGCTCTGGAGCGGAGAAAGCGAAGCGTTTATTCTCGTGGATCTCGGTGCCACCAGAACGAGTTTTACGATCTTGGTAAGCGGCTCTCTTATCTTTACCAGATCTGTTCTCGTCGGCGGCAGGGACTTTGAGCGCGTGGTTTCGGAACGCTTGGGGGTTTCAAAAGATGAAGCGAGGAAAATAAAAATAGAAGTCGGACTTTCCAAGGACTATAAAGATGGCGCAGTTTATGCCGCGCTACTCCCGCTTGTTTCGGTTCTTGCCGATGAGCTGAAAAAGAATCTTGCCTTTTACCGCGAGCATCGAACTCACCGCCACGGTATGCCCGACGACATCGCGAGAATTGTATTATCCGGCGGGGATTCAAATCTCATCAATTTAACCAACTATCTAGGCGTTGTGATTAAAAAAGAGGTTAAAATAGGCAATCCGCTCTCGCGGCTTTTGCTTGAAAAACACTTTGCCCCTCCGTTTTCCAAAAACGAATCGCTAAAATACACAACGGCCATCGGTGCCGCACTTCGCGGCGTAGGATTGTAAAGGGCTTTGCCCGCCATTTGTAGCCGTAGGCGAACAAATGGCGGTTGCAAAACCTTTACCCAGCCCTCTATGCCGTAGGAAAATATGTATTACTTCGACAAACATAAATTTGTTTTCCAGCATTTATTACACTTCGTACGGCTTAGAGGGCTGGGTGCTGAGTTTTTCAGCTACTCGCTTCGCTCGCAGGAAAAATTCGCATGTTGAATCTTAATCTTCTTCCCGAGGCCCAAAAGAAAAACCTCAACAATGAAATCAACCGGCGGG
>CAZDKA010000003.1:24146-26379 GCA_964505815.1 uncultured Candidatus Saccharibacteria bacterium
AATCTTCTTCCCGAGGCCCAAAAGAAAAACCTCAACAATGAAATCAACCGGCGGGTTGTCCAGTTTTTCGGATTGTGGCTCGTTATTGTCGGGGTAGCATTCGGCGTCGGCCTTCTTCCCGCATATTTTTTCATAGCTTTTCAGAGGGGCGAAGTTGAGAGGGCGCTTGGCGCCGAGGAGGCGGTGGGCAAGGCCTACGGCATTGTTGAGTTTGAAGCGAAGGTCCGCGCCATAAATCAGCGCCTCGGCCTAATAATTGACCGCGAGAAAAAAAGGAAGGAACCATCTCCGTTTGTTTCCGAAGCATTTTCCCGGAGTCCGTCAGGTGTCAACGTAACGCTCATTACCATGTCTGATTCCCTCTTAAAGGCAAATGTTTCCGGCACGGCGCTCACCCGTTCGGCTCTTTTGCAGTTCGTGTCCTCTCTGAGAGCAAGCCCCACAGTCAAATCCGTGTATCTGCCGATAGAAAAAATCCTGAAAGAAGAAGACATAACATTTACTCTTGAGATAGAAACCGCACTTTAATGGCTAAAATTAAGATTACAATCTCGCCCGCACTTACCCGCCTTCTTATCACCTTCTTTATATGGGCCTCATTCATCGGCGTCATAACTTTTCTTGACCTGTATTTTATTACCTTGCTTGACCGCAATGCTGCTTCATTCGGCGAAGCCAAAAGAACGATTGCGACCCTGGAGCAGAAACGGACCGTTCTTGTTCATGAACGCACCCAGCTTGTAAGAGCCGAGGGCAAACTTGCCAAGATTGATAAAATCTTTGTTGATTTATCGGATCCCCTGCCGTTCGTAGAAAAACTTGAGAAACTCTCTCGGGCCAAAGGGGTTTCGCTGAAGCTTGGCCTTCCGCAAAAAAGGGAGAAGTCTCTCGCCATGAGCATTGAGGCCGAGGGGCAGTTTGCTGACATCAGCTCGTTCATAAAAAGCGTGGAAACGCTTTCCGAACAGGCCATCTTTGAAGATTTTTCGTTTGAGCGATTTCCCGGAAGGGGTAAAGAATTGCGCTCTCGTGCCATCGCCCGTATTGAGGTATTGGCGCAATAAAGGGCTTTGTCTGAAATTTGGAGACAGAGTCGAACAAATTTCAGCTACAAAACCTTTACCCTGTTAAATAATTTTGCTCCGCAAAATTAGCGCGAAGCGCTATTTAACAGGGTGCTGAATTTTATAGTTACTCACTTCGTTCGTAAATAAAATTCGCATGCCTGATTACAAAAAATTTCTATATCGGCTTAGAGAGCATTTCCCTCGGGAGCGAGCGGTTAAGTTCGCGATAGGAGTTCTTATATTAATATTGCTGGCCGCCTTGATGTTGGATGGCGTGATATTCTTCCGCTACTATCAGATTGCAGTTCTGTCGCCGGAGCCGGCAATATCCAAACGCGTCTCTATATCAAAAGACGATCTTGATAAAGTGCTGAAGATAATAGGCGAGGACAGAAAATAATGAATAACCGCAAGCGTGCTTACAGCTTGCGGTTCTGCGCCCCGTTAGATGAGCGAGGCTCTATCTTACTGGGTCATTTCTTGAGCAGGGGCTTGACCAACCCCCAAATTTTTTCGTGTACTTCCCCTGGTGTTAAGAGCCGCTTGCCTTTCATGCACGTCACTTTACGGAAGTGTTTCGGGTCCTGTCTTACCAGCCACCTGTATGACGCGGCTGCTCTCCGGAGATGGACAAGGTCGCTCTCGTGACCGTCGCGCTTTCTGCCTTTTTTGAGATAACTTCGTGCACCCTTTTTGAGAATGAGTCGCTGGTAGAGCGACGGCGGAAGCCAGAGGACGATGTTTATATCCGGCACGGGGATTCGGTTGACCTTAAACTCGGTCTGCCAGAGCCATTCAAGATAGCGCTTTCTTTCGCGGGGATTTGCGATTTTGCCGCCCTGATGCCCGGCATTGGATGCGGCGTATCGGTCGGATATAACCGTAAACCCTTGCCCAAGCCAGTCCTCAATTTTGGGCCTGGCCTCTCTTCGGTCATCGGCGTAGAGGAGAGAAGCAAAGTACGGATCAACCTTATCGGATTTTCCGAAAAAACCGTTCAAGTAGCGCTCAATTTGCCAGGCGGACGGTTTGCCGTATTGCGGGAAAGAAATTTTCCGAACAGGATGACCTTCTTTTCTTAGGCGGCGCACCAGCAGTTTCATCTGGGTTTTCTTGCCCGAGCCGTCAGTGCCTTCAAGCCCTATGAAGAGGCCGCGTTTTTTCAT
>CAZDKA010000003.1:26479-41081 GCA_964505815.1 uncultured Candidatus Saccharibacteria bacterium
TTCATGACGGCTTCCTTCCGGTAATGCGCGGAAGAATTTGGCGCGCTACCTTTTCTCTGAGGTTTTCGTAGCTTCCGATGTTTTCAATCTTGACGTCGGCTCTACGGCCGATTTTCGGAATAAAAATTTCGGTATAAGCCTTTTCCTCTTTCATGAATTTATGAAGGGTTGTTTTGTCTTCCCCGACTTTTTCCTTGCGCTTGTTTTTGCGGATTCGTTCAAAACGAAGAGATGCCGGTGCGGTGACATAAACCAGAAAACTCCGCACACCATTTTTGTTAAGGGAGCGGAGCATCTTTGCGTCTTCCCACCACCGCACGCCATTCAAAAAAACAATGTTGGTCTCTGCCTTTTTGGCTCGCGCCCTCACGGCATTGGCCAGCGCCGACGGACCGTATGTTTTTCGAAAGGATGGAGAAAGTTTCTGGTAATTCTCGCGGGTTCTCGGCAGAGCCCAGATATTCAGGGTGTCGGTTAAGACGTCCGAGAACCGGATCTGGGCAATTTTCTTTTTGGGCAGGAGTTCGGCAACTATTTTTGCGGCCGTATCCTTGCCGCCGCCTTTTTCACCGACAAGTCCGATATATATTTTTTTTACGTGTTTACTGGCCATTTCTCCTCCAGTATAGCGTATTCACTTTTCAAAAAACAGCACTGTTCACAAGATACATGGGTATCCGATCCTGCGCAATGGATTATTGCTATTGACACCGGAAAGGGTTTACTCTATCATGAGATTACTTTGTACTTTAACTCTATAGGAGGCAAAACAAAGTGGCTAAGCTCACTAAATCAACGTGTACATCAATTCGTTTTGAGGAGTACATGCTTGCCGACAACAATGGGGACTTATTTGTTGGAAAAGTGATGGTCCTACCCAAAGAGTTTTGGCTAAACACCTACGATTTTGGTAAATCAGCAGGCCTGGCTGAGACGGTTCGCCCGAGCGAGCATATTAGGAATGGGATGATCCGCCTTATAAACTGTGTTCCTGGAAAGAAAACAACGTCCGTGTCTATCCCTGCGGCTCTTGTTGTTAGAATTGAGGTTACCACTCGGCTGGAGAAAGCCTAACAATTTTAAAAAACCGCCCCGTACAGGCGGCTTTTTCTTTGCGCGTTTCAAAGCGGCCTTGCCGCGCCGTCAATTATCGGCCGCATAGTGATTGTTAACAAATCATAAACGATCGTCGCCTAGTTGTTGACAATCATTTTCAGCAGTTTTTAAATCAATTATTCAATTATCTCAATCCCCATATTTCTGGCAGTTCCCATGATTATGCGTTCCGCGGCTTCAAGTGATTCGGTATTTAGATCAGGGAGTTTGCGCTCTGCTATTTTCCGGATGTCAGTTTTAGTGACTTTGCCGACTTTTTGCTTGTTGGGAGTGCCCGAGCCTTTTTCAATGCCGGCAAGCTTTCTTAACATGTCTGATGCCGGGGGGGTTTTAAGCTTAAAGTCAAAAGTCCGGTCCTCGTAAATGATAATTTCCACCGGGATGATTTCTCCGCCCATTTGGCCGGTTGCGTCATTATATTTCTTGACGAAGTCGCCGATGTTCACCCCATGAGGGCCGAGCGCCGTTCCGACCGGCGGCGCCGGAGTGGCTTGTCCCGCCGGAAGCTGGAGCTTGATGATTGTTTTGATTGGTTTTGCCATGTTTGTCGAAATTTACGAGCTTGTAGCGAAGAAAATTTCGCTACAAACATGAGCATCCCGCTCTAATTTTACGCAGTTTATTTATGCGAGATGCCCGAATTATGATTTGCCCTCTGGTTCTTTTGCGACCAGCGTGGCCGAATAGGCCATACCTTTATGGGCGAAGCGGGTCGCCATGTTATGTCTTGTAAAATTAGGGCGGGGAGGCATACTTACAACTTTTTTATTTGCAAAAAATCCAGCTCTACAGGAGTGTTTCGGCCGAACATGGATACCAGCACTTTAACCTTGCCTTTTTCTTCGTCAATGTCCGAGACCTTGCCGTCAAAATCCTTGAACGGCCCGTCAGTGATTTTAACCGCGTCTCCCTGGGAAACATCAATTTTATATTTTGGTTCCTCCACGCCCATCCTTTTCATCAGATTCTCCATCTCCTCGGGTGAGAGCGGAGTCGGGGTGGTGCCCGAGCCGACAAATCCGGTAACTCGCGGGGTATTACGCACCACGTACCATGAGTCGTCGGTAACCACCATTTCCACCAGGACATAACCCGGATAGATTTTTTCCTCTATAATTTTCCTCCGGCCGCCTTTTATTTTGATTTTTTTCTCAGTGGGGACGAGCACGTTGAAAATTTTATCCTCCATGCCCATGGATTCAATGCGCTGTTTGAGGTTTCTGGACACGGCGTCCTCATAGCCCGAATAGGTATGCACCGCGTACCAATTTCGTCCAAATTCTGATGTTTGTTTTGGCATGCGAATTTTCTCAGCGAGGCGAGCAAGCTTGCTCGCGAAGCCGAGGTGTTAGAAAATTCAGCACCCACCCAAATTTTTGGACTTGCGCTCGCGCTACGAGCGCAAGTTTGTACTTAGTATACATCATGTTTTTGTTAGCTCCGGAATTTACCCATTGTTATGCCTGTTCTTCTTCTTACAGCCCAAAAACTTGGGCGGGTAAAGGTTTTGTAGCTATTTTTGTATCGCCCTCGGCTCACAAAAATAGACAAAGCCCTTTAAAGTACAAAATTATTCAAAATAAAAGTAAACAGCAGATCAAGCGCTCCCAGAAAGCCGGCCACTCCCAGCGATATCAAAATCACCGCGAGAGTATGGCGGATAGTTTCCGGGCGAGTGGGCCAGATTACCTTTTTTATTTCCACCCGCGCTTCTTTTATAAAAGTTATGACGCGATCAAACATGATGCCAGTTTTTAGTTATTGGTTGTCAGTTTTAGTTTCCGGTTATTAGTTGCAGTTTTTGAGATTAGAAGTGAAAACTATAACCACAAACTAGTAACTAGGCACAAACTAGTAACTAGGAACTAAAACAGCCATTCTAAAAAGGCCGCGAGGCCTCTTTACACACCACTACTTATATGTTATCTTACATTATATGTGTTGCTGAGTAACAAGTCAAGGGGGCAAGAGATGTCGAGGCGGGAATTTCTTGTGTGGTTGAAGCGGCACCCGTTTCAGGTTTTGAAAAAGCTCTTTCAGTTCAAGGGTACGAACAAGGGCCCGATAATGTCTTTACCAATTGCGCGACCGCGGTGCGCGATATTCAGGGATACTGATCACCCATGCAATGAACCAGCCGCAGTTATGGTAGATGTGACTATTGACGGTTTGTACCAGCGGCTTCCGCTTTGCTGCGGTCATAACCCTGAAACAAATTGGTGGACAAAGAGGCATTTCGAGCTGAAGTATTGGCGTATCAGTTCTGTCGCTCCACTTCCGAGCCGCAGCTAAACATGGCCGCGGCATTTATATATCCAAATTTTTTACTGCTTTGGCGTGGGCCTGTATAAATTTTTTACGAGGCAGGACTTCATCGCCCATCAAAATGTCAAAAATCCTGTCGGCCCCGGCCGCGTCCTCAATTGAGACCTGCTTCATAATTCTTGTTTGAGGATTCATGGTCGTATCCCAGAGCTGTTCCGGATTCATCTCGCCCAGACCCTTGTAGCGCTGAATTGTAACACTTCTCACTTTTTCCGATGTTTCTGCCGCCTCCTTTTCTTCCCCCGTTTCTTTTTGCGGTTTTTCAGCCTTTGCTTTCTGGAATTCGGCAGCAATTTTTTCTTTCTCGTGATCAGTGTAGGCGTATCCTGCCTCCTTGCCTTTTTGCAGTCGGTAAAGCGGCGGCTGGGCAATATAAAGATATCCGGCTTCAATGATCGGTCGGAAATATCTGAAGAAAAGAGTGAGGAGCAGGGTTCTGATGTGCGCGCCGTCAACATCGGCATCAGTCATGATGACAACGCGGTGATAGCGAATTCTTCCTAAGTCAAAAGAATCTCCGATTGCCGCGCCAAGCGCTATAACCAGCGTTTTGATTTCTTGCGAAGCGAGCATCTTATCAAGGCGTGCCCTCTCAACATTAAGAATTTTGCCGCGAAGAGGTAAGATTGCTTGAAATTTTCGATCGCGGCCGGATTTTGCACTGCCTCCGGCTGAATCGCCTTCCACCAGAAATAATTCTGACTCTTCGGGGTTTCGTGATTGGCAATCCGCAAGTTTTCCGGGCAGGGTGAAGCCTTCAAGCGCACCTTTGCGGAGCACGGTTTCTTTGGCGGCTTTGGCCGCCATTCTCGCTTTTTGGGCAAGAAGCGTTTTGCCCATAATGAGTTCCGCGTCCCCCGGATGCTTTTCAAGAAACTCTTGAACTGCATCGCCCAAAACGGCCTCCACGGCGGTTCTCGCTTCAGGATTGCCGAGTTTGGCTTTGGTCTGGCCTTCAAACTGCGGCTCTCTTAGCTTGACCGAAACCACCGCGGTCAGGCCCTCTCTGACATCATCGCCGGTGAGATTTTCTTCGTCCTTTTTGATATACTCGTTTTTCTTGCCGTAATCGTTGAGCGTGCGGGTGAGCGCCGTGCGGAATCCGGTCAGGTGCATACCGCCCTCGGGGGTGTGTATGTTATTGGCAAAGCTGATTTCTTTGGCTTGAATATCTTCTGTATATTGAAAGGCGGTCTCAACCAAAATCTTTCGCCCCTCGCCAACGTCAGCTTCGCGGTGGACGTAGAAAATATTTTCGTGTTTCGGCGTCTCTCCCCGGTTTAAGAATTTAACGTAAGAGATAATGCCGCCCTCAAAATACAGGGCGTATATGTTTTTCGGAGCGGCCTCAGCGGTTTTATCTTTTGGGATTATGGTTTCGCGATTATCAATGACAACTATTTTCACGCCGCGCGTTAAATAGGCCTGCTGGCGGAGATGCTCAATGATTCTTTCCCAGTTATAGGTAATGTCTTTGAAAACTTCCGGGTCGGGCTCAAAAGTTACCGCAGTGCCTGACCCCTCGCACTTTCCGGATTTTTTCACGGCGTATTTCGCTTTTCCGCGCTCGTACTCTTGAATATATTGAAAGCCGTCGCGGCAGACCTCAACCTTCATCCATTTGGAAAGGGCATTGACCACCGAAACCCCGACGCCGTGAAGACCGCCGGCGACTTTGTATGACTCTCCGCCGAATTTCGCGCCGGCATGCAGCGTGGTCATAACAGTTTCCAGCGCCGATTTTTTAGTTTGCTTGTGGATTTCTGTCGGAATACCGCGGCCGTCGTCAATGACCATCACTTTCTTTCCCGGAAGAAGAGATACGGCGATGTTTTTGGCGTACCCGGCCATGGCCTCGTCGATACTATTATCAACGACCTCCCATACCAAATGATGCAGCCCGTCCGTACCGGTGGAGCCAATATACATGCCCGGCCGTTTTCTGACCGGTTCAAGGCCCTCCAGAACGTAAATGTCTTTGGCGGTGTAGCTCGCGCCGCTTTCGGCTTTCGGCTTTCGGCTTTCTGCCCCCGTTTGATTCTTTTTAGACTTTTTTGTCATAGTTATTCTCCGCTTCTATAAATCGGGTGGGGCCCGACATCAAAGAATAATACACTGTTACCATTGATAAAACGAAAAATTACTCGGCTCTTGTAATCTACCGAGTAACTCCAATAGCCCTGAAATTTTCCACTCAATTTGTGCGATCCGAGACGCGCGTCAAAGGGGTTGCTCCTAAATAATCTTTCTTTTTCGAGCGCTTTATGTTTCAGGCGTCCGGGGAGTTTCTTGAAAGACCGAAGGTATTTGGTGGAATACTCAATCCTTTTTATTCTTCCTCCGCTCATAGATTCCCAAGGCCTCATCTATGGAGCGCGCGCGAATAGTTTTTCCTTCGCGGTATTCCCGCTCTCCTTCCTGGATAACTCTCCACAGCCGTTTTTCTCTACTGGTCAGTCTGCCATTTTTGTGCATCATGCGGCCTGATGGAACACCCCCTCGATGTAGGGGGATTTTGACCAGGATGTAATCTTTGGTTTTACGCACAATTGTCGGGGTTTCCATGTTTTAACCGTAGCATAATTTGACCATGCCAGCAAGCTATTTTTGTCTGGGTTTCAGCACCAAATACATCCAAAGACGGACCATACCCAAGACCAAAATATACCATCCTAGAATTACCCAGAGTGGAATTCCAAGGACGTCCTGATTAAGAAGAGGTGCATTTTTATATTTCCACTCAAATGTTCCGACATTCGGGATCTCATGGAGGAAAACAGACGCAAAAAGTGTTGTCACAAGGATAGAAACGTAATGGAGCCAGTGCGAGATATGATATTTTAGCTTCCATGTTCCGAAAACCATCCAAACAAGGAATCCGTAAATCATCAGCTGCGAGTACACCTTGCCGGCAATGCCGCCAATAGCCAGAAGAGTGACCGCGAAAATAAAAAACAGCAAGCCCATGTCCAATTTGTCCACAAGCCAGTGAATATATGTGTACGGTTTTTGTATAAAGGATAACTTTTCGCCAAATATTCCAGAGAGGAAATACGTTAACTCAAGAACAGCCAGCCCGCCAAAAGGATAAATAATAAAATAAAGACGGAGCCAATCATCAACCGAATTATAGTGCGGATATGCCCAGAGATCGGCCAATTGCTGACCAATAATAAAATCTGCTGTAAACGCGAGAACAACTAAAAAGAGATAAAATTTAGAGAAGGCAATGAATTTATTCTTGAATAACCAGAAACTGGTTTCCTGGCCATAATTTAGCAGTCCTAGCGCCAACCATAAGAAGAAAACAAATCCTGCATACCAAAAGTGGAATCCCCTGAACGCAGAGAACATAAAGGCAAACCACACAAAGGTAGAGAACACCGCAACAATTTTCCTATATTTAATGATGAATTCCATGATATTCGTTGCGTTCAGTCTCTTTTTAATCCAAGCGAGATATCTCAAAAAATTTCGCATTGCGTTTTCATATCAAGCGAGGCATTCCAAAATTTTTTCATTGCGGAGATTCGGCAACAAAACGACGAAGACGCGAGCAATACAAGGAAAATCTGTTTGTCTGAATCCCGAGCCCGTCGGAGACGGGCGAGGTTGAGTTCAGATTTTTCTTAATCGTATTGCGAAGCGCATAAGGAAGTTTTGTCCGAATTGAGGCCTGAAAAAAATTTTGAAATGGCGAGCGTCATTTTCTCACCATCCACCTTTTTTCTTCAAGCGCGCGGACAATACGCGTCATTATCGCGTCAACTTCTTTATCGGTTAGGGTCCGTTCCACGGATTGAAATATGAGATGAAAAGCTAAGCTTTTTTTTCTGCCTTTCTTCATGGCCTCATCCTGGAAGTAATCAAAAAGATCGCTGTCAATCAATAATTTCCCGCCGATATTTTCTATAACATTGGTAATTGTTTCAGTTTTTTCTTCTTCCGGAATAACAACGGCGATATCGCGCCGGACAGCAGGGAATCGTGAGACGGGCAGATACTCGGCTTCTTTCTCGGCCAAGGTTTCCAGCAAATCAGCGTCAATTTCCGCTCCGGCCAGCGCGTGTTTAATTTTTAACGCATCGCGAATTCTCGGGTGGAGCTCGCCGATGACGCCGATTTTCTGATTATCAATTCTGATTTCAGCCACGCGATAGGGATGGAAGAACTGCAGTTCTCTGGAGCGTACGCTTGATGCGATTTCATCATTATACCAGTGTTCGGCAAGGCCGAGAGCGTTCAAGAGTTCGTCCACGGCCCCTTTCAGGCCGAAGAAAAGGTCGTCTTTCGCTCCGGATTTTTCTGACCATACAATAACCAGACGCTTTTTTTCATCAATTCCCTTTATCCACGTCCCTTTTCCTTTGGCAAATACCTTGGTGAGGCCGAAGATGCGGATTGAATTCTCGTGTGCCTCGTTTTCTCCTGCTGCGCGGATGTAGGAAGGCAGAGCAACACCCGATAAAAATCGATGCTCCGGCGTAAGAGGATTTGCGACTTCAATCAGGGAGCGCGAATCAAGACCGAAAGTTTTGAGTTCTGATTCGCCGGTGAAAATATAACGGAAGACCTCGGTGAAGCCGGCGCCGGTTAGTATATTTTTAATTTTTTCTTCCCAAAAGCGTTCGTCATTGGCCTCTGGTAGCGCAAGGAGGGTCGTTGGTTTTACGGAGGGCACTTTCTCATATCCCCAGATTCTTACGACCTCCTCAACAAGGTCTTCTTCTATTTCCAAATCTTGTCTTATTGTCGGCACTTCAACGTGATATTCGCCAACTCCGCGTTTCTCATAAGCAAAACCAAGACGCTTCAGCGCAACTTCATACATAATGGGAGCGAACAAAACTCCAATCAGGCGGTTTGCATATTCCGCGCGAAGAGGCAGGTGGTGCTGAATCGCTTTTTCCGGATAAACGTCAATTTTCCCTGAAAGAATCTCGCCGCCGGCGATTTTTGCGATAAGGAGGGCTAAGCGATCAATTGCCGTCTCGGCTAGGTTAGGATCAAGCCCGTGTTCAAATCGGTAGGAAGCGTCGGTTTTTAGGGCGAGCATTCGCGACCCTTTGCGGACTCTTGCAGGATTGAAATTGGCGGCTTCAAGAACGATTGTCTTTGTTGTTGATGAAACTCCTGACTCTTTTCCGCCTTTAACACCCGCGATTGCAATTGCTTCTTCGGCGTCGGCAATGACAAGAACTTCTGGCGATAGAGCGTAGGTTTTTTCATCAAGTGCAACAATTTTTTCTCCTTTCCGCGCCCGTCTTACTATAATAGCTTTTAGCTTTTGGCTTTTAGCTTTTAGCTTATCGTAGTCAAATACATGCAGGGGTTGGCCCAATTCCAACATCACATAGTTTGCCGTATCCACGAGGTTGTTGATTGGTTGAAGCCCGCATATTTCAAGACGTTCTTTCAGCCATTTAGGACTCGGCCCAACCCTTACTTTGTCAATTATTCGGGCGATATATCTTGGGCATTCATCTTTGTTTTGAACACCCACTTTCAAAAAATTATGAATGCTGGATACTGAATGCTGAACGGTTGTTTTGGCATTCGGCATTCTTAATTCAGCATTCTTTAGAGCTGCGATCTCGCGGGCCATGCCAATGTGGCCGGAAGCGTCCGGAACGCGGTTGGGGAGGAGTTTGATATCAAGCGTCCAGTCGCCCTTTCTTTTTTCCACCGCCTCAACTTCAAAAACACGCAGAGTCAAAAACTCCGCGAGCCCTTGCGGAGAATCTTTGAAATCAACAAGTTCTTTCAGCCAAGCGTAGGAGAACTTCATAATTATTAAAATTGCTTTAGAAATCTCAAGTCGTCCGAGTGGAATAATCTAATATCCGGAATCTTGTATTTCATCATAACGATTCGGTCAAGTCCCATGCCGAAAGCGAATCCCTGCAAATGTTTCGGGTTGTAGCCGGCGGCTTTGAAAACGTTCGGATGCACCATGCCCGCCCCGGCAATCTCAAGCCATCCGGCTTTTTTGCAGGCCGAGCATCCTTTCTGGCCGCAGACAACGCAGGATATATCCACCTCAAATCCGGGTTCAACAAACGGAAAGAAGCTCGGTCTGAGGCGCGTTTGCACTTTGGTCTCAAAAAGGCGTGAGAAGAATTCTTCAATAACTGCTTTGAAATTGGCGATAGATACGGTTTTATCAACCATAAGGCCTTCCAGTTGATAGAACTGAAATTCATGCGAGGCATCAGTCGCTTCATAGCGATAAACCCGTCCCGGTACGATGATGCGGAGCGGGGGATTATGCTTTTCCATGTAGCGGATCTGTACAGGACTCGTATGCGTTCTCAACAAGAGTGCGGATTTACGCGGATCCATCCGCGCTGATCTGCGCTGATGATCAGCGTCGATCTGCGTTTTGAGCCAAAAGGTATCCCACATATCCCTAGAGGGATGATCTCTTGGGATATTCAAGGCGTCAAAATTGTAGTACTCGGTTTCCGCCTCGGGTCCGTCCACCACTTCAAATCCCATAGAGCCGAAAATGCGCTCTGCTTCACGAAGAACGATCGTTGTCGGATGAAGATGCCCTCGTCGTGCTCGTATGCCCGGGCGCGTGACGTCCAGCCGCTCTTTTTGGAGCACGGATTCAATCTCTTGTTTTTTGAGTTCCCGTGCGCGTTTCTCAAAAAGCCCTTCCAGTGTTTCGCGCAGGCGATTCGCGCGAGCTCCGATCCCCGCCCGTTCTTTTTCCGGAAGCTTGGCGAGCCCTCTTAAAATAACAGTTAACGCTCCGCGTTCTCTTCCGAGAAATTGAATGCGCAGCCCCTCCAATTTTTCAAGGGTCTTTGCGCTAGGAATTTCTGCTTGAGCCGTGCGCTCAATTTTTTTCAGTTCATCAAACATCAGCCCCAGTGTATCAAAAAACGACGCCTCTGGAAAGCGATTTGCAGAAATTTTTGAGCTTTGCTATAATCATAACCTCAGCACTTTACGGCTCTTTTTAAACCCCCACAGGAGGAAGTATGACCTCAGCCGCTCAGGTTAAGCAGGGCAAGGAGCTGAGCCAACTCTCGCTCTGGTCGCTCCGAGACGCCTACGAGAAGAACCGTTCCACCTGGCCGAAGAAGACCGCGGCAGAAGTCGCCTATGCCTTGGCGATCGGGATCAAGCAGGCGTCCGACTCAATGGGCGAGGGCTTCAAGGACAAGAAGGATGAATACACGGCGACCGCAAAGAGGTACGCCAAGGAATGCCTGGCGATTCTCTCTGAACTTCCGGCCAATACCTTGGAGGATGTCGCGCCGGTTCACACCTCGCTTGCCGGTGTCACGATTCTGAACTATTTCTATTTGGACTATGTCCAGCGCCACCTCAAGGATAGAGATCTTATCTCCTGACAGTTTCTAAAAAGCAAAAACCGCACAGCGTGCGGATTTTTTTTAATATAAAAGCGGATTAGTTATTCGCTTTGTCCGGTCACTAGCGACCTTCTCGGGGGCCTCCACGCTGACCCAGCGGGACAGCCGCAGTCTCTTTCACCGCGGTATGGCGTTCCGCAGCCTGCACATACCTCCTCCCAACCCATTTTTTGTAGTTCAGAAGGGCGAAAATGCAGACCCTCGAACAATTTTGCTTGCATCTCATCCAGAAGGCTTTCTAGCCCCTTCCTAATCTCTTCATTAGATAAGTTGTCCCAAAGAGCAATCTTCCAGTTTACTTTGCTCGCCATATTACACCCCCTTCTTCTCTCCATGTAGTATTTCTTTTCATGATTGCAAAATGAAACGCATCTGTCAATATTGGCGGGGACGACGGGGCTCGAACCCGCAACCCCAGGCTCGACAAGCCCGTGCTCCGGCCAATTGAGCTACGTCCCCAGGAATTCTTCAAATTTTATACGTTTTCTTTTTGACATGCGCATTTTATTTTCGTCCGCAAGAATACCCCGCAGCAAGCTGCGGGGTGACAATAGATTTTTATTGTCAACATAAGGAAAAAATGGCATCATCCACTTTATGGAGAAAAAGATAAGCGTAGTCATGATAGGCGTCAAAAATATGGCTCGCGCCGTTCGTTTTTATCGGACGGTCATCGGCCTGCCTCTCAAATTTAAAACTCAGCAATACAGCGAATTCAACACTCAAGGAGCCATACTGGCCCTGGAGAAACGGAAGGGCGTTTCTATCTTCGGCCCGTCATTTACCTTTGTTTCCAAAAACGCAAAACGCGATGCCGAAAGGCTGCGGCGGCGGAAGGTCCGTTTCTGGAAAGGAGTGCATAAAGAATCCTACGGCTGGGTTTTTATGCCTAAAGACTCCGAAGGAAATATTTTTGAGGTTGTGCAATATAATCAATAGAACCCCTTGAATTAAAATAGCCCCGCATCTTAAGGTGCGGGGCTATTATTTTTTATGAACTTCATTCCCAGCGCCAGCGGTCAAACTGAAATTGGCCGCCATTGCCGTGAGCCATATGGCGTGCGCCTTCGGCGCGGAAATCAAACATATACTTTGCGCCTTTTACTTTTTCGGGGTCTAGGGCTTTATCCGAGGTGGTAACAAAGGCTTCGTGAAGCAGGCCTTGGCCGTGCAGCGATTCAATAAGCGAATGCCCGCCTTCAACCAGAAGCACTTCCACATCCTCTTTTTGGCGGAGATGCTTTAGCCCCTCTTGCACATCAAGCGTATCTTGGCCCAGGCCGACAATTTTGGCGCTAGCCATCGCCTCTCTGGCTTTGGCCGCAAGAGCTTCAGCGCTCTTCTGGTTGGTGAGGATGATGGTTTCAAGGCCCTGGGTGTGGAATGCCGGAAGCGCAAAATCAATATTGCCGGCGGAATTGGAAACGAGCACGAGTTTTGGTAAAAGCGGCAGGCGGTTTTTCTTTCTGAATTCAATAAGCCGGCGGTCATTCATCAGATCGGGTATTATGCTGGGCTCGCGCGTCAGTGTGTTTCTTCCCCACATGACAGCGTCGGCGTAGGCGCGGAGGTTATGCAGCATTCGATAATCAATGTTTGAGCCGACATCCGGGGTTAGCGGTTCACCCTCCGGAAAACTTTCTCGTCCGACAATGTGCTCAACCCTGATATTTTCTCCGACAACCAGCCCGCGTTTATCAGCGATGAAGTTTGAGGTGACGAACGGGGCGTCTTTTGTCGCGGCAGGAAAACCGAACGCACGCCAGCCCGGTCCCGGCGCCATTCCTCCGAATCGGATATCCGGCTCCCCGTGGTCAAACTCCCAAATAACTTGTGGAATTTGCTCCATGTTTTGGCCCCTTTCGTATTCGCTGTTGAGTTTCTCTTTCATAATTTATATAGCCTCTCTTTTTATCATAGCATGCCTGTCAATAGCTATTTGTGAAATTCTTGCAGTATTTCATCAATTTGCCGCGCCATATCAATATCGCTCTGGCTTAAGTCATTAATTATATGCGTATAGCTTTCAACTCGTACAAAATAATACTCATGGAGGTACAAGTTGGGATGGTGGCCGATTTTTTCTGCGACTTCGGCAATGCGGTTTACGAACCTCACAGCTTCGGAGAAATTTTTGAAGCGAATATTACGGAAAAGCCGGCCTTTCTCAACCGACCATTCGGGATAATTCTTCAATTGTTCATAAGCCGCCTCGGAAGATAGCGGAATCGGTTTTTTAGCAGTGGTCATGACGCAGCCGACCGGATTCGAACCGGCGATCTCCTTCGTGACAGGAAGGCGCTTTAAGCCAGCTAAGCTACGGCTGCATATCTCACTCCATTTTTATCTCGGAACCGATTTTTTGTCCAAGCAGCAATTTTTTCAAATTTCCTTTTGTGAAAACATCAAATATGACTACCGGAATCTTATTCTCCATCGCGAGGGTCACCGCGGTCAAATCCATTACCTTAAGACCGCGCTTCACCATTTCCATCGGATTAATTTCTCTGAAAAACTTGGCGCCCTTTTTTATTTTTGGATCGGCCCCATAAATTCCGCGAACATTTGTCGCCTTCAAGATAACGTCGGCGCTGATTTCCGAGGCCCTAAGCGCTGCCGCGGTATCGGTTGAAAAATAGGGACTGCCGGTTCCGCCGGCAAGAATCACCACACGTTTTTTTTCAAGATGACGGAGGGCGCGTCTCCGAATAAACGGCTCGGCAACTTCAACCATGGTAAGCGATGTCTGCACTCTTGTGAAGAGGCCGATTTTTTCAAGAGCATTCTGTAGAGCAAGCGCGTTAATCACTGTGCCCAGCATGCCCATGTAGTCGGCTGTTGCGCGATCCACCCCGATTTTTGACAACTTCTTGCCGCGAACGATATTTCCTCCGCCGATGACAATGGCCACTTCCGCGCCGAGGGAGCAGGCGTCTTTTACTTCTTTGGCAATGTACTCGGCCGCCCCAACATCAAGGCCGAATTGCCCCTTTCTGGAAAGGGCCTCGCCGGAGAGTTTCAGAAGAATTCGTTTCCACCTCAAATGCTTGTGCATAGTTCTTAGTTGGTTAGTTAGTGGTTACAGTTTTTAGTTATTAGTTTTAGTTTATCCGTAACCTGAACTAAAAACTGATAACCAAAACAAAAAACCTATAACCGAGAACTGGTACTGAGGTTATTAAATTTCTTCCGTAGGGATGCTTTGCGCAGGCCTTTGGCAAGTCCGGGGTGATGCTTCAAACGCTTGACCCGCACACCAATTTTGCATTCAGTACCATCGTGAAGCGCTTCGCCAGTTACGGGATGTGCCTATTCGGCACGCGCGCTTCACTCTTGTCTTCAACAATTATCTTATGCAGAGTTTTTATTTTATGGCACGGCAAAATTGGTGAGGGGTTAAGCATTTGTTGCCAATCGCTTTACGCCTTGCGGCGTTTGCTCTTGGACAAATGCTTAAAAAACTCAATTTGCCTTAGGCGGCGTTTGGCCTCGCCGAGCGTATGGTAGCTCCCGAAGGAGCGGCCGGTTGTTTCTGAAAGCACCGCATACTTTCCTTTGATTTTTTTGATCACGACATTTCTACTGTATCACACAATGAGGGCATACGACAAAAATACTTAATTGCCAACAGGTATTTTCAGCACTGTGCATAACCTTGTACTGTACAAGACTGGGGATTGCTTTGCGTATTATACTGTGTTATACTGGAGGTGAGCACATTCACCTAAATTTCCTAGTGAAATGCAACTTTAGTTTTTAATATATCACGTTCAATC
>CAZDKA010000004.1:0-36972 GCA_964505815.1 uncultured Candidatus Saccharibacteria bacterium
CGATTGAACGTGATATATTAAAAACTAAAGTTGCATTTCACTAGGAAATTTAGGCTCTTTAGCCATAGCCATTAGTTGCATAAGGCTGAAAACTTGTCAAGCCCCGTTAGAAGCAGCGGTCGCGGCTATTTGCTCAACTTAAATTGAATTTTGACATCCACAACCTGGTCTGCTACAAGTGCAACTATGGTAAAACTTTATTCCGCGCAACTCTCCGGCCTCGATGCAACATTGGTTACGGTTGAAGTGGATCTCTCGTCAGGGCTTCACATTTTTTCTATTGTGGGACTGGCCGATAAAGAAGTGCAGGAATCCAGGGAGCGAATAGGCGCGGCAATTAAAAATATCGGCGGCCGAGCGCCGCACAAAAAATCCCAGCGCGTAATCGTAAATCTCGCCCCTGCGGATGTCAAAAAAGAAGGGCCTGCTTTTGATTTGCCGATAGCGCTCGCCTATCTTCTGGCTTCCGAGCAAGCGGCTTTCAATCCGGACGGAAAAATGTTTTTGGGCGAGTTAGGGCTCGACGGCACGGTCAAAAAAGTGCGCGGGGTGCTCTCAGCAGCCATCACTGCGCGTTCTCTTGGATTTAAAACAATCTATGTACCGGCCGGGAACGGGAATGAAGCATCCCTTGTTGAGGGCATTGAAACAAAAGAAGTTAAGAACATCAGCGAGCTTCTTGATGAGCTGGAAAACAAAAAGCCGATTGCTCCATATTATCGCGAACAAAATGCAGAAAAACGCGTACAGGCGCTTGGCCTTTCTTTAATAAAGGGCCAGGAGCAAGCCAAACGCGCTCTTGAAATTGCGGCCGCCGGCGGACATAACATTCTTATGCAGGGACCGCCCGGAACCGGTAAAACAATCTTGGCGCGCTCGCTTCCAGAAATTCTTCCGCAGCTTTCTCATGAAGAAATGATTGAAGTGATGAAAATTTATAGCGCATCAGGCCTTTTAAAAGACGGCGACCTTGTTCACGATCGCCCATTTCGCTCGCCGCATCATACTTCCTCGCCGGTAGCGATCGCAGGCGGCGGAAATCCGATCAGGCCGGGCGAAGTAACGCTGGCTCATCGCGGAGTGCTCTTTTTGGATGAATTGGCCGAATTTCAATCCGGCGTGCTTGACTCACTAAGAGAGCCGCTTGAGGAACGGGTTATTACTGTTTCACGCTCTCAGGGAAGCGTTGCATTTCCGGCGCATGTTATGCTCGTTGGAGCCATGAACCCTTGCCCCTGCGGCCATCTCAATAATCCCGGCAAAGAATGCGTCTGCACACCGGGTCAGATTACGAAATACCAGAGAAAAATATCAGGGCCGCTTCTTGACCGCATTGATATTTTCATAGAAGTGCCGCAAGTTGAGGTAAGAAAAATTGACGAAGAAAACGAAGACATAACCGTGTCCGAAAAAATCCGCGAACGGGTGGAGCGCTCAAGGTCCGTCCAGCGCGAAAGGTTTTCCGCCAAAGGTAGCGCCGCCTCGGGCGGAAAAAGCGAAACTATTTTCACCAATGCCGAGATGGGCCTGCGGGAAATAAAAAAATACTGCCCGCTCGGTGATGCTTCAAGGACAATGCTCAACCAGGCCTATGAGCGTCTCGGCCTCTCGGCCCGCGCCTATTATAGATTAGTAAAGATTGCGCGAACCATCGCCGACCTCGCCGAATCTCAAAATATAGAAACGCCTCATCTTCTGGAGGCGCTACAGTATAGAGCCAAAACAGAAGTATAAAATTGAAAACACCCCGACCGATGTGCCAGAGGTGTGGTCTTGGAAGTCCTACCCGCAGGAGCAGATAGAACAGCTGTTTCCACACTTGAACACAAATGGTCGAGGTGAGTATTTTGACTCGGACAAAGCGGCTTGTCCGAACATTGCTTTGAAGGGCTCGCTCCCCATCACTTCGGCCTTTATGGCCGAAGCCGCGTGGCGCGATTGCGCCTAAAAAGTGCAGTGACTGGAGACCTGTGCCCCGTTCATTGGCTGGCTTTCAAACGACGTCCCCGCCGGCCAACTACCATCTTCCCAATCTGGGACGCTTAAGGCCTCGGGCCCTCCAGTCGGTTTAGATACATTATACCAAAACTGTATAATCTGTCAAGCAAAAATCAAAAAACGCCAGTGTTTACTGGTGTTTTTTACTATTCACTAACAACTGCCTACTACCAACTAATTCAACCCCAGCACCAAATTTTGCGAGTTATTCCACGGCAAGACGCTTCGCCCATTTCGGATTGGGCCTATTCGGCCCACGCGTCTTGCTCGGGTTTCTCAAGAACCTACAAATTACGAAATCCTTTCAATGGTTACGGCAAAATTAGTGCGGGGTTAAGCATTTGTAGCCACTCGAATTACGCTTCGCTTATTCTCGCGGACAAATGCTTAAAACGGATTCTTTGCTCCTCTTACTTCAAAGTGGACATGGCAACCGGTAGAATTGCCGGATGAGCCGATAGTGCCTATGGGCTGGCCCTGGCTAATATTTTGCCCGACTGCGGCAGAAACCTCTTTGAGGTGGGCGTACAAGGTCTGGGTTCCGTTCGGATGAGTGATAGCAAGATACCTGCCGTATCCGCCGTTCCAACCCTGAGGGCGCGCGATAATCACGGTTCCGCCGGCCGAGGCCAGAACCGGCAGGCCGCAGGTATTAGCAAGGTCAATTCCGTTGTATCCGTGAATGCCGCGGCTCTTTCTTCCGCCATCAATGGGGCGGAGATAGTAACCGTCATAGGACGGGTAGCGGTTGATTTCTGCCTGATGGCGCGAAGGCCCTAAGTAGTTCGGGGTCCAGTCAAACTCGCCGTCGGGAATAATAAGCGTTGAGCCGACGAGCGGCGGCCCGTCCGGTGAAAGACCGTTGAAAGCCAGAATGTCCTCAATGTTCCCTCTGTATTTTTTGGCGATGGAGTCAATTGTGTCATTTTTTTTCACTTCAACCTGGACGCCGGATATGGGCAAAACAAGAAGCTTGTCTCCCGGGCGTATGGCCCTGGGATCGGTCAAGTTGTTTGCCCAAAGAAGGGTATTTAAGCTGACACCGAACGACTTTGCAATTTGCGACGGATTGTCGCCGGGCTTTACCGTATAAATGAAAATCTGTCCTGCGGCAAACTCATCGGCTATAACTCCGACCGGGTTTAGGGGTGCGGCCAAGGCGCTGTTTTGTACAACGGTAAGCCCTATATCCTCACGCAGTCCGCCTTTGCCCTCCAGCGGAGGGTTGGGCGTTGAGTCAAGAGCCGGGATAGAAACAGAGGCAAGTGTTTCCTTAATAAAGAACGGCTGTGCCCGTTCTTCCACGGCTTTTTTTGAAGAATAGCCGAAAAATTCAAACAAATTAGACAAAAATCCGGCCTGGGCCGGACTTGTATTGGGAAACAAAACAAAAAAGCCGATAAAAACAGTAATAATTGCGGTTTTAGCTCTCACCCCGCACCAATTTTGCATGATATTCCATGGCGAAGCGCTTCGCTCATTTAGGGATGCGCTATTCGCGCACGCACTTCGCTCACTTTTATCAGTCCATCTGTGGCATCCGTACAGCAAAGCTAACCAAGGCAAAATTGGTACTGGGTTAAGCATTTGTGCCTTCTCAACTTCGCCTCCGGCTAGTTTCGAAGACAAATGCTTAAAAAAAGCCGAATGCTTCTTTTGTGAAAGAAGCATTTTTGGCATTTTTACTATTTTTTTTGCTATCCCCAAACCACATACCGAGGTCTTGCCTGATTGGCTGGGGTTATATATCGCTTTAATAGGCATTTTGGCGGCTTTTTTCAATTTTTACCTGCGAGCGCGAGGCATAGCCGATGCGCGAGTAGCTGTAAAGATTGAACCCGCCAAAATTTTTGCGGAGCAAAAACTTAGGCGGGTCGCTTGGTTTGCGGCCAAATTTCTCGCTTTTGGCTCGAAATTTGGGCAAACAGCAGCTTTTAAGCCACTTTATAACAAGATGTTGCCTGACTGTTATCAAGGGCTAATTTTTAGAATACCCAAAAAAAGCTGCCTATGGCAAGTGCTATATCCACACCCCGTTAGAGATCCGCCCTGTCTACGGCCATGGCGGCAGCCCCGACGTAACGTCGGGGCTTATCTCTAACGGGGCACGCCCCAGACAGTTTTGCCTGCTCCGCTTATAATTTTGTCCTAAAAAGGCCACCAGGCCATTTTGAGAGACATCCGAAACAAAATCAGTGTAAGTTTCTAACGGGGTCTGCTACGATACCTCCATCAATGCCAGAGAGAGACCGCTTACAAGACCCGATCCTGGGTCCCCTTAACGAAAAACAGCGGGAGGCGGTTACGGCCGTTCACGGCCCTGTATTGATAATTGCCGGCGCCGGCTCGGGCAAAACCAAGGCCCTGACCCACCGCGTGGCTTATCTCGTTTCGCAGGGTGTGAAGCCCGAAAATATCCTTGCCGTAACCTTCACCAATAAAGCCGCGGACGAGATGCGCAACCGAATACGTGCGCTAACCAACAACCAACAACTAACAACTAACAACTCGCTATTTGTCGGCACCTTCCACTCTTTTTGCGCATCAGTTCTACGGGCGGAGTATGCGAAAATAGGTTTTCGCAAGAATTTCACTATTTTTGACGATGATGATTCTTTATCGCTCGTCAAAGAAGTAATGAGGGGCTTGAACGTTTCTTCCAAACAGTATCAGCCGGGCATGATGGGCCATGTTATATCCGGTCTGAAAAATCAGCTTATCGGGCCGGAAGAGTATGCATTAGAATACAGCACGGACGTGTTCACCAAAACAGTATCGCGTGTGTATGCCGAGTATCAGAAAAAACTGAAAGACGCTAATGCTTTTGATTTTGACGATCTTATTATGCAGGTCGTGCTTCTTTTCCGGAAGAGCCCCGACATCCTTGAAAAGTACCAAAATCACTATAAATACTTGCATGTTGATGAGTTCCAGGACACTAATCTACCCCAGTATCTCCTGGTGCGGCTGCTTGCCAAAAAACACGGCAATATCTTTGTTATTGGGGACGATGGGCAAGCGATTTATGGATGGAGGGGGGCTGATTGGCGGAACATCCTCAATTTTGAGAAGGACTGGCCCGGCGCCAGGGTTATTTTCCTTGAGCAGAATTACCGCTCAACCAAGACCATTCTTGCGGCCGCCAACCATTTAATCCGCCACAACGCCCTTCAAAAAGAAAAAAATCTGTGGACAGATAACGCAGATGGCGTCCGGCTTACTTTAAATCTCGTAGAGAACGAACGCCGTGAAGCAGAAGCTATTGCCGAGGAAATCGTGCGGCTCACAAAAGAAGAAAATAAGCGCCCCGAAGATGTTGCCGTCCTGTATCGCACAAATGCTCAATCCAGAGCGCTGGAAGAAGCGCTGATTGAATATTCGCTGCCTTATGTGATTATCGGCGGCATAAAATTTTTCCAGCGAAAAGAAATCAAAGATATTGTCGCTTACCTCCGATACCTCGTGAATCCTTCCGACTACGTTTCTCTCAGGCGAATAATCAATCTGCCGCCCCGCGGCATTGGCAAAGTCGCTTTCTTGAATTACGTGTCCGGGAAAAAGAAGCTATCCTCTGGAAAAGAAGCTTTAGGGATTGAAAAATTTGATCATTTGATAGATGCGCTCCGGCGCGAATCGGAAAAACTTACTGCCTCAAAATTCATCAAGGCCCTTCTTCAAAAAATCCGCTACCGCGAATATCTTGACGACGGCCGAGAATTGGCCCGAGAGCGCTGGGAAAACGTGCAGGAGCTGGTGAGTTTGGCGGCTCACTTTGACGAACTCGGTCAGGAAGGAGGGATAACAAAACTTCTGGAAGAAATCGCACTGGTTTCTTTTGAAGACCGGGGAAATCCCGGCGAGCGGGCCCAAGGAAAAACAACCCTGATGACCATGCATGCCGCCAAAGGCCTTGAGTTCCCGGTTGTATTCATAACCGGCATGGAAGAAGGTATTTTTCCGCATGCGAAATCATTTGCTGATCCGGCCTCGCTTGAAGAAGAGCGCCGGCTTTGTTACGTGGCTATCACAAGAGCCAAGGAAAAACTTTATCTTTCCCGGGCCTCCAGAAGAATGCTTTTCGGCGAGATACAATCCAATATTCCTTCGCGCTTTTTGAAAGAAATCCCAGGGGAATGCGTTGAGGTCAAAGAATTGAACGAAGATGATGACTATGAAGACGATGCGTTTATCATCGAATAATCCGCTTTTAACAAAATACAACTAATAAGCGACCGCTTATTAGTTGTATTTACTACGCTCTTATGCAAAAATCGAAATTCCTCGGTCAGCATTTTCTCAAAAACCAAAAAGTAGTCCTTACGATGGTCGATGCGGCACGCACCGAGCCGGCTGTTGATGTTGTCTTGGAAGTCGGAGCGGGACAAGGAATCCTCACCCGTGCTCTTAAAAAATTTAAGAACGTCATCGCTATAGAAAAAGACCCGCGCCTTGCCGAAGAATTGCGCGCCGCTTTAGCAAAAATAGAGATTACCAACTGCGAAATTATTACAGGCGATATTTTAAAAATTGATATTGCCGCCCTTATCGGGGAAAAATCATACGCCGTAATCGCCAACATTCCCTACTATCTAACTTCGCGGCTTATCCGCATATTTCTTGAGAGCGGCCGCCAGCCGCGCTACATGATCCTAATGGTGCAAAAAGAGGTTGCCGAGCGGATTGTTGCGCGCCCGCCATGTATGAATCTTCTTGCCCTCTCCGTGCAAGCTTATGGCCATCCGAAAATCATCGGCCGAATATCCAAAAAAGAGTTCAACCCGGAACCAAAAGTTGATTCGGCTATCGTAAAGATTTCGGACATATCAAAACAATTTTTTACAAAGCAAAAAATATCCGAAGCGGATTTTTTTGCAGTATTGAGAACGGCGTTCTCGCAAAAAAGGAAAAAGATCGCGAACTCTCTTGCCGGATTTTACGGAGAGAAAATTGTCGCCGAAGAAAAAATTAAAACAGCCGGCCTCCGATCGAATGCGCGAGCGCAGGAATTGTCGCTCGAGGATTGGACTAATCTTTTGCGCTTACCCTGATGCGCCCTTATATCTGATTCAAAATCCTTAAAGATTGCAGCCGCAAATTTTTGTGGCTGGATCCCAGATTGCCGATCCGGAACAAACATTCAAGCATCCAACCGGTTTCTTCTTGATGGAACACTTGCAGCACGGAGCCGGAAAATTCACACCCACGGTCTCTCCGCCTCCGCCGACACGGAAACAAACCGGACCAGCACCAATTTCTAACGCCTGAGCGCTTTGCGGCATAATATTGAATGCTTTTAATAAAAGCTCCGCTGACTCATGAAAAATGCCGCGAAACGCGCCGAGCAAGACCACTGCCTTATTCTCTTCGGGGAAACATGCGCCCAACGGCTCCGGCAGCAAATCAAATGTCGGCGGCAGTCCTTGCGATTTCAATAACTCATCAACTTGTTTGTCCGCCTCTTCCTTAGACGGCAGTGTTTTTTCTGCTTCACGCAAAAGCGTTGATCGACGCAAAACTGTCACATCTTGCGCTTCCCGATATTTCTCGCTATAGGGCCGATCAAAAAGGAACGCCCGACCCGAGAGGTAGCCATTATAATCGGCCTGCGAGATAGCTCCTTGGTCGCGTAGGAATTTAAAAAAAATATCGTTAAATTTTATTACGTCCGTTTCGCCGCTGAACTTAAACTGTTGATTTTTGGCAATAGCTCCTAGCCCAACCAGCGCGGCCTGGACGTCTTTAAGCGTATCAAGGTAGAAATTTGGGAATAGGGTATGGAAAACCTCGTCTGGCGTAAGGACTATCTCGGCGGCCGGCGGCGACGGGGCGGCTTTCGGCGGCTCTTTTTTTTGTAGAGCCGGCTCAACAATCCTTTTTGATATCTCAAAAAGCGGCCGCAGCTCCTCGGCAACCAGCGAAGGAAGCTGAATAATTGAACCAAAAAACTCAACAATAACGGGCTTTTTTTCTACTTTCTCAGCCCCTATGGGCACCTGTACCTCTCGCTCCGTCTGGGTTCCGCGTCCTGGGATGGCGGGGGCAAAACGAACTTCGGAACTAGGAAGAGTTATCGACCTCGGCTGCTGTGGGGTTAGAGTCTTAAATAGGAAAAAGAGGGCCACGGCGGCACCAAGCCCAACAAACAAAAACGACACAATTACTAGCGTCCGCCTACTCATCATTATCCTCATTATAAACTCTAATTATCCACAGGAAAGCGACATTTTGTCCACATCCATACTATAATAAAAATAATGGAAAATAGCGGACTTTTCAGAAAAACTCACGGAGCTCGCCTGAGGTGGTTTTGGATTTTTGTAGGGGTATTGCTTGTCGCCCTTGTAGGATTCTTTGTTTTTGTTCCGCTGACCACTAAAGAGAAAAAGCGCTCTGCCGGCCCACCAAAAACAAAAGAGGAGGCGATTCAGCTGGTTATGCGCGATAGCGATAATGACGGCCTAAAGGATTGGGAGGAGAAAATATACGGCACTGATCCGGAAAAAATCGATACCGACAAAGACGGAACGCCTGACGGCGAAGAAATAAAAGAGGGCAGAAATCCTCTCCAACCAGGCCGCAAGTTACCTGACGGTGCTTGGTCAGATATACTTTCGGTGGCTCTTGCGCCACCCGAAGACAATAACAAAACCCAAGCGTTAGCCAACGAGTTAATAAACAACTCGCTGACCAAGGTCATTGCCGAAAGCGTTGCCGGCAGCAAGCCGGCCACCGATCTTTTAGCGAATCCCGGTCTCCAGTCATACGTTGAAAAACTTGGCAAGACATCACTCTTCGATAAAGTCATCCGGCCGGAAGAGCGCGAGTTTATAATACAGGGCGACAACTCGCCCGAAGCAGTAAAAACTTATTTCAACCGCGTTATCGAAATCCATGTTGATAATTTTTCCAAGATAGACAGCGACTTGAGTATTTTGTACCTTGCCGCAACCGGCTCGAACCCCAAGGCCTTTCGCCGTCTGGATGCCAATATTGCCGCAATCGAAAAAGCTATTCAAGAAACGAGAGGCGTTCCGGTGCCGACGCAGTGGCTGGAATTTGCCAAAAAGTATATCTGGTACCTTTCCAAGACGCTCACCGCGGTCAAGATTCTAAGAAACAGCGAAAACGATCCGGTCTCGTCCTTGCTGGTGCTAAACGACCGCGTACAGCTGATAGATGACTTCCGCAATCTCTATCTCGATACAAAAATAAAGCTGGCTGCAGCCGGCATAGCTTTTCATAGTCGCGAGCCGGCCTTCTTGATTACTCAACAAAAATGACTGCTGTATCAAAAAATTTAAACCAGCCGGTGGCCATGCTGCTCCTTTTTGTGGTGCTAGGCGGTCTCGTGCTAATACCCTTCACGGCAGAAGCCACTGTTCCCACCATAGACCTTACTCTGATCGGCAAGGCTATCCTGCAACTAGCCGAGCTTGTTTTTCAATCCGGACAACTCAGCGCCCTGGTGGTCAAAGAATACGTCCTTGATCCGGCAGTCAAACTTCTTGCCGCCATCATGCTGCAAGCCCTCACCCGCACCATCATCGAATGGATTCAGGGCGGAGGGAACACTAATTTTGTTTCAAATCTTCAAGCCGCGCTCAATCGGGCCGCAGACGAGGCCGCCGGAGAATTTTTGAATTTACTGGCCGGCACAAACTTGTGCGCCCCATTCGCCAATCCCTTGCGCATCACCTTCTTAAAGCCGCAGCTTAGAGATCGTCTGGCTTGCACTGCGACCGACATTTTCAAGAATCTTCAAACATCCTATGAAAATTTTCTCGCCGACTTCACCAAAGGCGGCTGGATTGCATACCAGACAACGCTGGTCGGCAACAACAACTATATTGACGCCTTAATTAACGCCTATGACGCAAAAATTAAGGCCGAATCGCGAAGAGTAACGGTTTTGCAAAACCAGTACCAGGCCGGCCAAGGATTTTTAGGGGTGCGCATTAAAAAGAAAGACTGCACGCAATTTGACCCCGGAGAATTTGAAGATTGCCCAACCGTTGACGTTCAGACCACACCCGGCAAGCTGGTGTCCGAACAACTTGCTAAAGTTTTCAATTCCGGCATTGATCAAGCGGTCAACACCGACGAAATCGGCGAGGCGATTGATGCCATTATCACGGCTCTCATCAGCAAACTAGTATCTTCGGCGCAAGCCGGACTTCTTTCCAATAACGAGTCAAGCGGAATATATGATCCCGGACTCAGCTTGCCAGCCCCGCTGCCATCTCCTCCGCCGCCTCCGGAGCAAATCGCTATTAAAACTGATATTCAAAGAATCGAGGCCGCGATCACCCGCGACATTAGTCCTGCGATCGTCTCGGTAAATGCGATCATGCCGCAAATCACCACTGCGCTAAATAGAATTGCCACCTCTTCGCCCTCATTTACCGATACGGACATAGTTAGATTGAGAGAAGTCCGCAATCAACTCTTAAATGCATCGGCGGCTCTCGTCACCGCAAAAGATTCTCTCATCTCGATGAGAAAAGAGCTTGAGAGTATCGACCTGAAAATTTCAGCAATCCTCGCGAACCCCAACGCTGTCCCGGTCGATGATCTTGCCGCGCTTTACTCGCGATCCCGGCAAATCAGTCAAAATATTACCGAAGAAGTTAACGATGCAATCACGCCTCGCATAACCAACATCCAAAGTCTTGTCTCCGAAGCGCAAATCCTTATTCCGAAAGTAAACAATTTGCCGACAACATAAAAAGTTAAACGCATGCCTCGCCCGATTCAACAATTTATTAGCGCCATACTTCTCCTGGGGATACTTACTCCGGCTGTTATACTGATATTCGCACTGCCGCAGGAGACATATGCAGCCGACGTTGATAACTCGCAGGCCGGCAACCGCTCAATTGAAGGACTGGTGGATATTTTGGGCAGCAAACGCTGCTCGGTTATAAGCGCGCTTCTGTCTCTTGAGTTTGATTGTCTCTTTTTAAGCACTATCTGGATTGTTGATAAATTCTTAGCCGGAACGCTTCTGAATCTTGCCACAGGAATTTTCGAAGTATCAGTGAAGGCGAATCTTACGGATATCGCCAAGAGTGATTTTGTGACTACAGGCTGGGGAATTGTTCGCGACATTACCAATCTCTTTTTCATTTTCATCCTCCTTTGGATTGCCCTGGCCACAATCTTCAATATCCAGGGCTACGGCGCAAAAGAACTTCTAGGCCAACTGATTGTTGCCGCGCTCCTGATTAATTTCAGTTTAGCCATCGGCGGTTTCTTTATTAATTTTACCAATGCCTTGGGCCGGGCTTTTCTTTCGGGTATTCCCAGAAGCGGCGCATGTCTTATGGAAAATACCTTATCTTGCGGCATCTCCAACAGACTTCTTGCTTTTGCTGATATCCAAGGGCAAACAATAGTGCCAATTGACACGAAGGATCCTTATACAAATTGTGTGAATACTCAAATTGACCTCGGGGCAATAGAAACGGGGGGGAGCGTAGGGGCCTTTCAGGAAAAAGTTCAAGAGAAATGCGGACAATTCCAGCCGCACACTCAAGAAGCAGTGGAGGTTAACCAAGCCATTCTCAACGCAATCTATCAAGCGCTTTGGCTCATAATTATTATTCCCATTCTCTCCTTTGTTTTCTTTGCCGCGGCAATATTTTTCCTCATCCGCTATCTGATGCTTTCTATACTATTGGTGTTTACTCCAATCGTATTTCTCTTTTGGATTTTGCCGGCTACAAGAAGCCACTGGAACGATTGGTGGAACCGTCTAATTCAGTGGTCTTTTTTTGCCCCGGCTTTTCTTTTCCTGCTTTTCTTAACAATTATTACTCTTGAGAAACTTTCAATCCTTAATGTGCTCAAAGTCGCTACCAAAGGATTTATTGCTATCGGTTTTGACATGGTTCTCATTATTATCTTGATGATTATAAACCTGATGGTGGCGCAGAAAATGGGCATTATGTTTGCCGGATCGGTAATCGGGGTGGGAAGCAAAGTGGCCGGCTGGACCGGCCGGAAAGTTCGCGGAGCTGCGTATCGCGGAGCAATACGAGGTGTTGCGCCCGCGGCGCAAGAATTCATGAAGACCGGAGTTGCCCAGAGAATGGCCCAAATTCCGTTTATTCGCGGCCTGACCCAACCAGCAGTGGCTATACAGCAAGAGCGTGAACATCTTGATAAAGAACGCGCAGACAGGGTTCAAAAAGCAATAGGCGCTATGCCTCCGGAGTTTGCCGCCCAGCGTCTCGCAGGCGAAACGCGCAATGTACAGGAAGCATTCTACAAGTCAGCCCGACCGGATGACATTGAAAAAATTATGAGGGGTCTTATGAAAGAAAAGAAAGAAGCAGTGGAAGAGATAGAAGAAACGAGGGAAGTGAAGGATACCGAAGGAAGAACAATCAGGACGGAAACAGTGGTCAGGCCGAAAGAGGCAAGAGATGTGGCCGGTGTTAAAGAAGTGAAGGATACCGAAGGAAGAACAATCAGGACGGAAACAGTGGTCAGGCCGAAAGAGGCAAGAGATGTGGCCGGTGTTAAAGAAGTGAAGGATACCGAAGGAAGAACAATCAGGACGGAAACAGTGGTCAGAACAAAAGAAGTGACCACAATAGACAAGAGTTCTGCGGAGAAAGAAATAATCAAGATCCGCAATCGCGATCCGAAGCTTGCCGAGCGCATTGAATCCTCGGTAAAAGATCTTCACCTCAAAGTGGTGGCCAGCAAAGGAGTGATGCTCGGCGAGCCGGTGGCGGAAGCGCAGCGCAGCGCAGAAGATAAACAGCGCTACAGCAACTTCCAAGCCGCGGCAAATGCATACTTGAACGAGCAGAGCGAGCAGAAACTAAAACAAGTACTCTCGGCAGAAAACCTGAGAATGGAGCAGGTCGGGGAATACATGCTTCAGAATTTCGGAGCAAGAGAAGCCAAGTCCGTATCTCGAACCACTGAGCAGGTACGAGCTTTTGCCGATACGCTTATGAAAGCGGTGGAAAAGCAAAAGAAAGCTGAATTTACTCAGCGCGTGAATGAGCTCCGTACGCAGGGCGTATCAGAAAGCAGTTCTCGCTTCCTCGCTTTCCAGGAACTCGCTCCGCAAGTCATAAAAAACCCCTCACTCCAAAACTGGATTAGAAGTGCTCCGGGGGTACGCGCAATATATCACGGTAAACCAATCCGAGAGCGCGGCCGGTTGTCTCAATACGAAGCTGGGGGGGGCGTTGCTCCGCAAGAAGGAAGAGGCGGACCTGTTGGCGGTGGCGGCCCATAATAAATCCCCCACGTAACTAGTTATGTGGGGGATAAACCAGCTAAAAATGTGTTAGTTTGCAAATCCAGCATGTCGGTATTGACAAATGCTGGATTTTTGTTATAATATAAATAATTCGCTCTTTGGCTTGAGAATGAGCAATGAGCCAGGAAAGGAACAAGAATGGCCAGAAGAAAAGAAGATCCTCCGCTCACGATGCCCCAGATCAGGGGGCTGGTGCAAGAACTCGGCGAGCCATTCTGGGCTCCCGGCCAACCCGACTACGCCCCGCCCAAAAAGGGTTCAGTAGAGTACACCGCCTGCCAGACCCCGAACTGCGCCGGGCAAGCCCGGCACTGGAAAATCAGGTGGCTCTGGGAGTCAAACTCCTTCTACTGCATGCCATGCTTGTGGAAGAGAGGAGCCATTGCGACACTCCTGACCACCGCCCTGATTCTCACCGGCGGGCTCATCCTCATGATTCTCGCTCGGCTTCTTGCCTCCTGAGAGGCGACCCCTGGTCGCCTCTTTCTTTTTGCCAATGTTGTATAAATTATGAGCGAGCCCAATGCGAGCGAAATAATTTAGCTACAACATTGAGCACCCTGTTAAATAGCGCTTCGCGCTAATTTTGCGGAGCAAAATTATTTAACAGGGTAAAGGTTTTGTAACTGAAATTTCGCCGCCTGCGGCTCGAAATTTCAGACAAAGCCCTTTATTATCCACACCTCCAAAAAACGGCGGATTTTTCAATATTTACCTGCGAGCGACAGCAGGGCGGGAAGCGAGCGGCTGTAAATATTGAACCCTGTACCAATTTTGCCAAAATTTCAGTAAAATTGCCGATTTTAAACCAGTTTACGGCAAAAGCTCGCGAAGCGCGTGTGCCGAATAGGCACATCCCTGCAATGGGCGAAGCGCTTCGCGTTGGGACAAAACGCAAAATTGGTGTGGGGTTTGTCCCCTTTTGTGATATAATAAAAACAATGCCTCGTTTAAGAGGCGGAAATAATAACGAATTAAATAGTGAGGCACGGCCTCTCTTTATAAGCGTTAGTGACTTACAACCTACAACTAACAACCCGCAACAAAAGGGGGATTTGCCAGTAGTTAGTCGTCAGTCGTTAGTCATTAGCCACACCGGGTATGCCCCAAACACTACAATCCCCGCGAAATAACCAAATTGACGAAGAAACCATATTAAAGCGCTACGATTCTCTTCCCGATGACCTCAAAGAGGCGCTTATGGATGTATCCACAGCGGACGCGATTTATGAAATCGGACGGAAAGCCAACTTAGACGTGGAAAAAATCGGCTTGCTCGCCGAAGAAATAGGCCTGATAATTTTGGGGTTTATCCCATCGGAAAACTTCATATCAGACCTAAAAAGGGTTCTGGAAATAGGCGAGGAAAAGGCCTCGTCCGTAGCCCTTGAAGTAAACGACCGGATTTTTCTACCAATACGCGAATCGCTGAAAAGAATTCATGGCGCAGCATGGGCTGAAGGCATTACCAGGACTCCGCTCAAAACTCTGGGTCCTGTGGTTGTCGAAAAAAAACCAGCGCCGCCAATTGCTGAAATCAAACCTGAAGCAACTGCAAAACCATTGGCGCGAACAGAAGAAAAAATCCCGCAAGCGCCATTTAGGCCTCCTCCAGCGCCGGCTCCCAAAGAACCGCTTTTGATCCGCCCAATGGGAGGAGTACCTGGCGCCCCGATAACAAAAGAACCTTTTGTCAAAGCAATGCAGCAGCCGACTACTCTGCCTCCTGCTCCTCCGCCAATCCCTCGCATTCCGGCGCCCGCGGTTAAACCGCCTGAAAAAACAGCCCCACCTCCGCCAACTCGCGGACTTACAGCAGAGAAGAAACCTTTTGAAATCCGTCCTCCGGGTTTTCCATACCAGCCGCCCAGACCACCTGAAGTAAAAACTCATCTGGCTCCGGCAGCTAAATCGTTAACACCGCCCCTTCCCGAAGTAAAATTTCCTCCGCCGCCCGCTGTATCAAAAACCTTTGAAACCATAAAAGTGCCTCCGCCGCCGAAACTACCGGTCGAGGAAAAGCCGGCCACAGCGCAGCCGAAACACCCGCCCCAAGAGAACGCCGCTCCCCAGGGAGCGAGTCTCACTCCAGCGGAGCGGGAGGCTCGCTCAATAAAATTGAGCGGCAAAATCCAGGTTCCGCCCCCGCCGCCGCGGCAGGCCGGCCTTGACCCGTACCGCGAACCAGTTGAATAAAGGGCTTGGCCTGCGATTTCGAGCCGCAGGCGAAAAAATCGCAGCTGACAAACCTTTACCCTGTTAAATAATTTTGCTCCGCAAAATTAGCGCGAAGCGCTATTTAACAGGGTGCTCAATGTTGTAGCTAAATTTGCTGCACATTGAGCTTGCAAATTTAGACAACATTGGCATGCAGCAATTCCAAGTTCCGCAATTCATAAATATAGAAGACCGCATTATCGGCCCGCTGACGCTGAAGCAGTTTCTGTATCTAGCCGGCGGGGGTGCGATCGTACTGCTTGCCTGGTTTATTCTGAACCCGTTTTTCTTTGTAATTGTTTCTGTCCCGGCCGCAATCTTTTCTGGATCTCTCGCCTTTGTAAAAATTAACGGCCGGCCTTTTCCGGAAACGATGTTGAACGGCATCAATTTTTACCTGAGGCCGCGCCTCTATATTTGGAAACGCTCACCGGCAAAAAAAGTTGATGCGCCGAAAACTGGCGAGCCGACCTCTTCGCAGCTGAAGACGCCGACTCTTTCCGGGT
Organism: uncultured Candidatus Saccharibacteria bacterium; assembly: GCA_964505815.1. Lineage (GTDB taxonomy): Bacteria > Patescibacteriota > Minisyncoccia > Sungbacterales > SURF-37 > CAZDKA01. The sequence goes on from CAZDKA010000004.1 coordinate 16,003, forward strand.
CCAAGCTCTCGGATCTCTCCTGGAGTTTGGATATAAAAGAAAAACTTAACCGCTAGCGCCAACTTACAACTAACAACTTACAACCCACAACTCTTCATGACATATGGCCCGCGACTTACAACTCATAACAAATCCACAGCGCGTTGTCCGTTGTTAGTTGTTTGTTGTTAGTTACACTATGGCGGAACAAGCAACCGAATCGGTCAAGGCCAAAGGAGCGCGTTCGGCCCAGGATTTTCTGGTTATTGATTCCATCCGTGACGGAATTCTTATTCTCAAAGGCAACGCGGGCATGAGGGCCGTGCTTATGGTCTCATCGTTTAACTTCGCGCTGAAATCCGCGGAAGAACAAGACGCGGTTATTTTCCAGTATGAAAGTTTTTTAAACTCGCTTGATTTTCCCATCCAATTCATAGTGCAGTCGCGGAAACTGAACATTCTGCCGTATCTTGAAACCCTTAAGGATCGCGAAAAAGAAGAAACCAACGAACTTTTGAAAATACAAATCGGCGAGTACGTAGAGTTCATCAGGAGCTTCGTGGAGCTCACCAACATAGTAGCTAAAAGTTTTTACGTCATTGTCCCATTCGCGCCGACTATCGCCGAGAAGGCCGGGGTCACCTCTTTTTTATCCTCCTTGATTGGAGAGGGGGGGGGCGGGGCCAAACTCACAGGTGACGAACAGTTTGCCGAGTATAAAAATCAGCTGTTGCAGAGGACGGATGCCGTAGCCACCGGCCTAAGAAGATTCGGCTTGAGGACGGCTATGTTAAACACCGAAGAACTGATAGAGCTTTTTTACGGCCTTTATAACCCCGGCGAGGCCGAACGGCAGAAATTAAAGGAATCGTAAAAGCGACACCAATTACAAATGACACACGAATCTACTAATAAATATTCGGGTCATTCGGGTGTATTCGTGTATTAGTGTCGCTACGGATCAGCATACATCTCAACAACATGGCCATATTGGGATTCGGAAAAAAAGAAAAATCCCCGCAAGAAATCTTTCCGGTCTTCCCGGAAGAGATTTACCGTGCCGCCGAGGTGACTCTGAAAGATGTCATCGCGCCGGCGGCCCTTGAGATCAACCCGGGTTTTATCAGATTGGGCGAGCGCCTCGCGCGCACTCTTTTTGTTTTTTCCTACCCGAGATTTCTCCACACCAACTGGTTTTCGCCTATAGTCAACCTTGATAAGGTTTTTGAAATCGCTATATTCATCCATCCGGTTGACACCGCAATAATCCTACGCGAATTGAGAAAACAGGTGGCCCGCGTCCAGTCGCAAATAGGGCTTCGCGAAGAAAAAGGGCTGGTTCGCGACCCCATGCTTGATACGGCATACCGCGACCTGGAAGTTCTCCGCGACAGGTTACAGCAGACACAGGAGCGTCTTTTCAACGTCGGGCTCTATATCACTATTTATGGCGCAAATGAGCACGAGCTGGACAAAGCCGAGAGCGAGATACGTTCAATGATGGAGTCAAAGTTAATCTACGTAAAACCCGCGCTTTTCCAGCAGGAAGAAGGATTCAACTCCACCCTGCCCTTAAACACCGACCGGCTGCTCATCCACAACTACTTAAACTCCGGTCCGGTCTCATCCACTTTTCCTTTTGTATCTTTTGATCTCACTTCAAACAGAGGCATCTTATACGGCATCAACCGCCACAATAATTCATTGGTTCTTTTTGACCGCTGGACACTTGAAAACGCAAATTCGGTGACTTTCGCCGTATCGGGCGCCGGCAAATCGTACGCGACCAAGCTTGAAATCCTGCGCTCGCTTATGTTCGGCGCGGAAGTTATAGTAATTGACCCGGAAAGAGAATATAAATACCTTTCCGACACCATAGGCGGGGCCTACTTTAACATTTCTTTGACCTCGCCCCACCACATAAATCCCTTTGACCTTCCGATGCCGCGCGAGGACGAAGCGCCCTCGGACGTCCTCCGCTCAAACATCATCAACTTAATCGGGCTTTTTCGCATAATGCTCGGCGGCCTAACCCCTACGGAGGACGCGATACTTGATAGAGCCATCACCGAAACCTACGCCGCAAGAGATATAACTCCTGAATCCGATTTCAGCAAAATCACTTCACCGATCCTCTCGGATCTCGCCCTGGTCCTGGCTAACACCGAAGGCGGAGACGAGCTTGCGGTGAAGCTAAAAAAATATACGGAAGGCACCTGGGCGGGTTTCTTAAACCAGCAAACCAACATCAATGTTCAAAACCGGCTCGTGGTTTTCTCGGTTAGAGACATGGAGGAAGAGCTCCGGCCAGTCGCGATGTACATAGTTCTCCACTACATATGGAATATAGTGCGCTCCGAGTTGAAAAAGCGGCTTTTGGTGGTGGATGAGGCCTGGTGGCTGATGCGTCATGAGGATGGGGCCTCGTTCCTTTTTGGTATTGCCAAGCGCGCCAGAAAATACTATCTCGGCCTCTCAACTATTACCCAGGACGTTTCCGACTTCCTCGGCTCGCCGTATGGCCGACCCATAGTTACCAATTCTTCGATGCAACTCCTGTTGAAACAGTCGCCGGCGACTATCAAAAACCTTGTGGAAACATTCAGTCTTACTGAGGAAGAAAAATTTCTGCTCCTTGAATCAGAGGTCGGCGAGGGAATTTTCTTTGCCGGCCTGAAACACGTCGCAATAAAGGTCATTGCTTCCTATACCGAAGACCAGATAATCACCACCGACCCTGCACAGCTCTTGCTTATTAAAAAGGCCAAAGAAGAGTTCCAAAAGACAGGAGGCGCGGGATAAAGGGCTTTGCGTTGCCAGTTTTTAGTTAATAGTTATTAGTTTTAGTTTAAAGTTATTGGTTTTGGTTACGTTTCGAAAAACTATAACTAAAAAACAGAAAACTTAAACCAAAAACCAATAACTAAGAACAAGGCATTTAAATAAAATTCGCATGGATGGCATTGAAGCGCCGGGGTTCGGCGCAACAACTGAAGAAGTGGAGGCGGAAGAAAAGCGTCCTCTGCCCAAAACCGGGGAGCGGCCCTCCGCCAGAACCAAAGGGACCGCGGGCAGGCCGCAAATCTCGGCTACACAAGGCGGTCTTCTTATCGGAACAGCGGCTTTTTTTGACGGAGCTCAATTTATTATTGGGGCCTTATCGGGTCTTACAGTAATTCTCTTGCCGCTCGGCGTTGCCGCCGGCTGGATAATAGACGCTGCTGCTTGGATGACTTTCTTCTTTTGGCTGCATTCCTTGGGATCGGGTATGATAAAAAAAGGAGGACAAGGCGCGGCAGGGCTAGGCAGAGAACCGTTCATTATAATCGCGCTCGCTTTCGGTATAGAGTTTATACCTATTATCAACGCGCTCCCGGCGTGGACCGCTGCGATTGCTACTCTCGTCTTTCGGCAACGAATCATGGCCCTCGCTTCACTAGCTGGTCCGGGCGGAACAGCTTCGTTGTTAAAAAAGGCAATTCCCAAAACAAAAACAGAGCAACAAGTAAAATGAATATCTCTCGGCATCCCAAAAATTTTCTAGAACTCCGATTTTTACAAATGGAGTGATACTCAGCATGCCGTTTATTTTTCTCGCCTATTTCTTTTAGAAAATCGCTTCGCGATTTTCACGCCCAAGGATCCCAAATTTGCCTCCTCGGCAAATTCCTGGGCTCCGCCGAGCTAAGCTCGGCTCCGCCCGTCGCAAAGCTATTAAAACGCTTTGCGACCCAGCCCGATGAAAAATAAACGGCATGCCTCGCTTACCATGATACAAAATCTCCGTAATAGAAAATTTTTGGAATGCCTCGCTTGAATGTAGAATTGAATCATCAAACCGAGGAAGAAAAAATGGAATACCTCGTTTGGGATGAAAAATACATAAAAAGTTAATATGAAAGCCGTAATCACGTTTTTCCTACTCCTTCTCATTCTTGCCGTTATCTTTCCCTGGGCGAGCGCTCAGTTTGCCCAGAATCTTGCCGTTGTGTTTGATCCGCCGTTTCCAAAAGTTGGCGGCGAAGTCACGGCCAAAGCCGTACTTACCGGCGCCGATTCCTCACTTTCTTCGTTTGAATGGTATAAAAACGGGCGGCGGGAATTGACCGCCTCAGGAAAAGGCAAAAATACGTTTACTTTTCGGCTCGGCCCGGAAGCAAGAACGGTAATTGACTCTGTCGCCATTACTCCTGACGGCAGCCGCCTTTTGGCAACACAGGCCATCACCCGCGAACGGCCAATACTTCTTTGGTGGGCAGATACTTCCTCGCCCGCCTGGTATAAAGGCAAGGCCTCGCCGAGCTCCGGCTCCACCGTAACTATCTTTGCCGTTCCCGGCTCCGGATTTGGCGAACGCTCATCTGACCTTGTCTACTCATGGAGTGTCAACGTGGAGCCGCGTCCGGAAATTTCAGGCACAGGTAGAGATCATTTCACGCTCAAGGTCTCGCGGGTCTCCGACGTTATTCAGCAGGTGAACATCAGAATCTCAAACTCCGCGAAAACCATTGCCCAGGAAGCAACGCTTCTCCTGCCCACCATAAGACCTGAAATCCTTGTTTATAAGCTTCTGCCGACCGGCGGAATTGATTTCTCAAAATTAGTAACGCTTTTCGCCGGAGAATCCGGGGGGACATTTGATTTTGCCGCCGTTCCGTTTTTCTTCCGCTCCGATCATCTCTCAACTCTGAAATACAACTGGCGGATAAACGATCGGGCTTTGGATAGTACGGCCAAGGATCCTCATGTATTAAGTTTAAAAACAAGGTCAGGCGATGTGTCGCAAAATGCCATAACGGTGCGGGCGGCCGGCAGCGGAGCTGACGCCCAAGAGGCCGAATCTGCTTTTACGGCGAGTTTTCGCTAAACAACAATGAAATTATTCTTCTTTGCTGCCATTCTTTTTTTTGTGATCACCTTAACTGTGTTCGGAGGGTTTTTGACTTCGGCGCAAGTTCAAGTACAGATTCAAGGAGGCCAGCCCGTCTCCGCGCAATCCGAACCCCCCTCTTCACCATCGTCATTTCTGGATAATCTCTATGTTTGGATGTTGGGCATTGTCGGTCTTGCGAGTTTGTTTGCGCTCGTCTGGGGCGGTGTTCTCTACATTTTTTCGGGCGCTATTGAATCCACTGCTGAAGCAAAAAAGTGGATGACCAACGCTTTTTGGGGCCTGCTTATCGCCGGCGCTTCCTACCTGATTCTTCGCACCATAAATCCGGAACTGGTTAAAAAATTTAACATTGAAAGCATTATCCAGCAAAGAACTCCGCCTTAAAAATAAATCCTATGGAAACGCGCAATCGTCAAATCCTCATAATTTTTATCGGCGTCCTGATCCTCGGAGGAATCGGGTTCTTCTTATATCGCCTTTTTGCCCCAGAGGGGCCAACGCCGGCCGGAAAAGCGCCTTCTCTGTTTGGAAGATTACCGATTATTGGGGGACGGCCGGGACCCGAAGTTCCGGCCGCGCCTCCCGCGGAAGGGATACCTCAGGGGGCCGTACCTCCACGAGAAGAGCGACGCCGTTTGATACAAATCACCGATGAACCGGTTATCGGCATCGCGCTTGATGCCAAACAGCAAAAAGTTCTCTACTACAAAAAACGCGACGGGCATCTTCTCGCCAACAGCTTCACCGGCGGAGCTCAAGAGACCGTTTCCAATCTAACCATCTTGAACATCATTGAGGTGCTCTGGTCGCCTAATCAAAGAAAAGCGGTCATTCTTTATCAAGATGGCGAGGCGCTAAAAAAATTCATTACTGAAGCGACGTCAACGCCCAAAGTGGCTTTCTTGCCGGAGGCCGCCGTGTCGCCGGCTTGGGCGCCTGATGCTAAAACACTTTTCTGGCTGCAGCGCCAGAACCAAAACTATACACTGGTCAGCTCTGGGCCGGACGGCAAAAATCAGAAGAGCCGAGGATTCACAACTCCTATCCCCGATCTTCAGCTTCATCTTTTGACCCCGGAGCTTCTGGCCCTTATACCAAAAACCGTTTCTTTCTTTGAAACGCCGCTTTTTATCTTGAACCTACGGACTCTTTCCCAAAACACCGCCGCAGTCAACTTCGGAATGACGGCGCTCGGCGACAGCGACGCTGCCGCACAATTTATTGCCTATTCGCCCTCAAGCAGAATCGGAACACTCCGGGACTTGCACACGCTTGATGTTAAAACCGGAAAAGACACGGCTTGGCCGATAAAAACCATTGCCGAAAAATGCGTCTTCGGACAAGGTGCATCCGCTCTCTTCTGCGCCGTTCCCCGGCTACTTCCCGATAAAGACCTGCCCGAGGCCTGGTTCCAGGGCAAAGTTTCTTTCTCGGATACCATTGTCCGCATGAATCTGGGAACCGGCCGGGCTGAACAAATTTTTGACGAAGGCGACTATGATGCCACTAACCTCGTTGTCTCTGACGACGGCAAACGGGTTTTCTTCATAGACAAAAAAACGGGATTCCTCTACGGCCTCTTCCTTGAGTAACTAACGACAAACAACTTACGACTCACAACAAAACGCCGAGATCAAAACGCCCGGCGTTTGTTGTTTTTGATTAATCGTCAGTCGTTAGTCGTCAGTTGTTGGTCGTTAGTCAACTACGGATAGGGCTTGATAACCACTCTCCTTCGCTCGCCCTCGCCAATGGACTCGGTGGTGATGTCCGGATATTCGGCAAGAGCAATATGTATGATTCTCCGCTCAAAGGCCGACATCGGTTTTAACACAAGTTCTTTGCGGTAAAGACGGACTTTTTTGGCCACTTGCTTGGCTTCTTCTTTCAGGGCATCAATCGCGTGCAGGCGGTAGCCGTTAATGTCAAGAAAAAATCTGGGGCGCTCGGCGTCCTTTATTTCTTTTTCGGTCATCCGCTTGATTAAGTGCTCAAGAGCAAGGAGATTCTCGGCTCCGGCGCCTATAAGCAACCCTGCGTCCGGCGTGACAATATTTATATAGAATGACGCGACTTCGGGATGTTCTTCTCGCTCGAGCGAGGCCTCAATCCCGGCCCGCTCAAGTATTTCTTTAATTTTCGCGATGACAACTTCAGTTGTTTGCTCTCCTGAAATTACTGCGTCCATGGCTTATGAAAAATACTTTCTGATCCAAATTTGCTCCACTATAGCAAAGAGGTTCATGGTTGTCCAATAAAGCGGGAGCGCTGAAGGCAGGGAGAAGGACCAGACGGCGATAAGCGCCGGAAACAAATATTTGGTCTGAAGCGACAAGATTTTGGAAAGGTCGGGTTCCATGGCGCGATTGCTTTTAACGGTCGGCGGCTCGGGCTGGGGCATGAGACGCGCCTGAATAAATTGTGTCAGGCCGGCAAGAATGGCGAGCCCAATACTTGCTTCGGTCAGGTTAACAATGCCGAACATCGTTGAGCCGAACTCCGACGGGGCTCTGATAAAAGAATAGAGTGAACCGACGTCCAGCGGCGAGAGCCCTTTCCAAAAAACATTGTAAAGCGCTATCAAAAGCGGAAGCTGAATCAGAATCGGCAGGCAGCCGGAAAACGGATTCACTTTTGCTTCGCCGTAAAGCGCCATGAGGCGCTTGGCCTGTTCATCTTTCCGGTCCTTATATTTTTCCTGGATTTCTTTGATTTTTGGCGACAACTCGCGAAGGGCGGCCTGGCTCCGGAACATGCGAACCGTTGCCGGGAACAGCATCAGGCGGACGGCCAGGGTCAGAATAATTATGGCGAGGCCAAGGTCGGCAAACGGAAGAATTGAATAAATAAAAACAAGTCCGTTGAACAACGGCCTGTATAAAACCTCATTATAAACCACGTAAAGTATGCCCATTTTGCTGTATTTGCTCTACTTAAATAAAATCCGAAGCTCAAAACACAAAACTCAAAACAAATCTAAAATTCCAAATCCGAATGTTCTAAACACGTTTAGGATTTAGAGTTTCGGGTTTAGGGTTTTCTAGTACGGGGTCGTAGCCGCCCTTCATCCACGGGTTGCATCGCAAAATCCGTAAAAGCGATGCCATAAAACCCTTCCTAAGTCCATATTGACGGATGGACTCCGCCGCATATTGTGAACAGGAAGGATAAAATCGGCATCGCCCAAAGCCGGAGAGACCTCCGACAAGATCCGGCGAGAACACATTCTGCCAAATACGTATTGAGAGGAGTGCGAATTTGATCATAGAAGGATGGCTCTTTCTAAAAGCTCCCTTAGCTGGAGGTAAAATTTTTTCTGCGCCAGTTCACGCGACCCTTTTTTGAAAACAAAAACCGCGTCGTACCCGCCAGAATTCTCCACATGCTTTCTCACCCATTCTGATGCTCTACGACGCAGAAGATTCCGGTCAGAGCTTTTCTTGGCAACCTGACGCGAGGTGATAAAGGCAAAACGGCTGGGTCCCTCGCCCCTGAGAAGGTAACGCAGAGTGGCAATGTTATTTGAGACGGCGCGCCCCCGACTCAAAACTTTTTTTACGTCGGCTGTCTTGCTTAAACGCCGCTTTCCTGGAAGAGCCATCTATACCGTAAGCCGAGCTCTGCCTTTGGCCCGCCTTCTTGAAAGCGTTCTCCTCCCTCCGGGCGATCTTGCGCGCACAAGAAATCCGTGAGTCCTCGCTCTTTTCTTCTTTTTTGGCTGATAGGTAATAGACATGGGCTCTGATTAATTGCGGCTAATATTAATAATGAAGAAGCCTTACAGAGCATAGCATAAGACACTTTTCTGTCGAAGAAAAGCGCCCGCCCCGCTAGAAGTAGTGTGCGTGCTTATGCAGAATCGAAGCCAAATTTTTATAACTTTTATAGAGTAAGGCGAGCTCCGCATGAAAATTTTAGCGCACGCGACTTCTAGCGGGGTAAATCGTTTTGCACAATATATGAACAGCTTCTTCAGGAAAATAGTATTTTTAGCCCATAGCAGAGAGCTGGCGCGGCCTGTTATACTTTCAACAATGTTTTCTCTGAACGCAGAAAGTCGAAAAACCTGAAATCCAACCGAGGATATCTAATTTATAATCCATTCGTTTACCCAGTTAGATAGAGCTCCGCTCATCTAATGGGGTTAAGGAGGGATTGAAAGCGAATTATTTTGCTTTCTCTGGGGAACGCGAGCCTGCTCAAAAACCTGGCGGGGCCGGGAAGTACCCGAACATATGGATTACAACACATTGTGGAAAGCGGCATTAGCCGAAATAGAGCTTGCCATCCCGCGGGCAAGTTTTGTTACATGGTTTAAAGAAACAACGGTAACCGGGGTTGCCGACGGTACAGTTATTGTCTCGGTGCCAAACGGTTTCGCCAGAGAATGGCTGCAGTCCAAGTACAACCGACACATAGTCCGGGCCCTGCGCAACGTCGGTGGGGATACGGTCCGTGAAATAAGCTACGTCATCGGCAGGGCCGGGGCTGACGCCGAGGCCGCGCTCACCAAAGAAAGAACGAGGCGGATAAAAGTGTTTGAGCGGGTCGAGCCGCAGGAAATGCAGTTGAAAGATCTTCATACAGATCCCGAAACCGGCCTCAACCCCAGATACACTTTCGAAAACTTCGTCGTCGGGTCATTCAATGACATTGCGCACGCCGCGAGTCAGGCGGTAATTAAAAACCTCAGCTCGTCCTATAATCCTCTTTTTATCTTCGGCGGGGTGGGATTAGGCAAAACTCACTTAATACAGGCCATCGGCAACGAAGTCATAAAAACAAAGCCGGGTATTAAAGTAAAATACGTGACCTCCGAAAAGTACATGAGTGAAATAGTTGAGGCCATTTCCAACCAGTCCACCAATCGCCAAGCCATGGATCACTTTAAAGAACGCTACCGAAAAATTGACCTGCTTATAGTTGATGACATCCATTTTATCTCCGGAAAAGAAAAGATGCAGGAGGAGTTTTTTCATACCTTCAACGCCCTGCACCAGCAAAACAAACAAATAATCATCTCTTCCGACAGGCCGCCCTCGGCAATTCCGGCCCTGGAAAGCCGCTTGCGCTCGCGCTTTGACGGCGGCATGACCGCGCCCATCTCTGAGCCGGATCTTGAAACCCGGCTTGCCATATTAAAGACCAAGGCCGAACAAAAGGGGGTTTCCATTCCGGAAGAGTCGCTGCGCTTCATCGCCTCAACCATCAAAGCCAGCATTCGCGACCTGGAGGGGGCTTTGAACCGGCTGATTTTGAGCACCAAAATGAACTCACTCCCTCCAACCGCCGAGGAAACAAAACGAATTTTGGAACAGTTGACCCAGGCGCCGAAAAGATTCACCTCACCCAAAAAAGTCATCAAAACCGTGGCTGATTTTTTCGAAATCATGGAGAAAGATCTGGTTAACCAGAGCCGCAGAAAAGAGATCGTGAAACCTAGACAGATCGCGATGTACATTCTTCGCGAGGAGCTAAGGTGTTCATATCCTTTCATCGGTGAGCGGCTTGGAAAAAAAGACCACACCACGGCGATTCACGCCTTTAAAAAAATAAGTAATGAGCTTAAAAGCAACTCCGATCTTCAAAACGAAGTAAAGGCGATAAAAGAAAAAATTTATTCTGCTTAACTGTGCGCACACTCAGTGTTAGTTGTGCAAAACAACCCATGGGTATTGTGGATGAAAAGTAATGAGGTATCTATTAGTCCACTATAACCTCTTTGCCTTTCCACAACTTCTCTAGGTTCCTGTAAGGGTACAGGAGAACGATAAACGCGAGCAAACATCAAAAAAATATTTCTTTTTAACAACTTGTTCGTTCTTAATAACTACAATAATATTCATATATAAATCTATTGTTGTTATGAATTCCGTTAGAGATCGCGGACGCGGATAAAATTATTTTTATGAAAGAGTCAAAAATTTATAAGCAATAAAAAAACAAACGTAGAGCGCTGGGCGTTTTGTGCGTCCGCGTCCTATCTCTAACGGGATGAAAATAGTATGTACGAAAAATAATCTCCGCGAAGCTTTCCAGCTTGCCGAGAGATTCACCGGCAAGAATTTTACCCTTCCTGTTCTCGCCAACATATTTTTCGCAGCTGACGGAAACAATGTGCGCTGTGTCGCCACCAATCTTGAAATGGGAGTTGAGGTTTCTATTCCAGGAAAAGTGGTAAAGGCCGGATCAATTACTGTCCCCGGCCGGGTGATAAATACGCTCATTCAGTCCATTGATGAAGATACGGTGATTATTGAAGAGAAAGACGCATCCATCACTATAAAAACAGACTCATCAAGCTTTACTCTGCAGGGTAGCAACCCCAAAGATTTTCCTATGCTTCCCAAAATAAAAAAAGACCATGAATTTTCAGTATCTTCCGCAGATCTGCAGCTAGCCCTCGGACAGGTTCTGCCGGCATCAGCCGTTTCGGACTTCAAACCCGAACTTTCCGGAGTTTTCGTAAAGCGAGAAGGGAAAACAATGACTTTGGCTGCAACCGACTCTTTCCGTCTCGCGGAAAAAACGCTCATTTTGCCATCCGCGGCCGAGGCCATCTCTTTAATTATTCCGGGAAGAACATGTCAGGAACTTTTACGAACCCTGCCGGAAGCAGACGAGGAAGTTTTGGTGTCCGAAGGCGAAAACCAGGTCAGGTTTAACTTCGCCGGGGTTCATATTGTTTCGCGTCTGGTTGACGGAACGTATCCTGATTATGCCGCGATAATCCCCAAAGAATTTACGGCACACCTCTCCGCGGGCCGCGATGAATTAATCAGAAAAGTTAAGACGGCAAGCATCTTGTCGTCAAAATTGAACGACATCGCCGTAATATCTTCGGACGGCGAGTCCTTTGTGGAGGCGGCCAACGCCGAGCTCGGCAAAAGCCGGATTCAGTTTTCGGCCAAAACCAAAGGTAAGGAAAGCCGCGTTTCTTTCAACTTTCGGTATCTGCTCGACGGCCTGGAGGCCCTATCAGGAGAAGAAGCGATTTTATCGGTGAACGGCGACTCCTCGCCGGCGCTGATTCGCGACCCCAACGACTCATCGTTCCGTTACGTCCTGATGCCCATCAGGAGTGTGTAAAGAATAGCGCCCGACCTTAGCGTAGTGTTTGTGGAAGTCTTAGAAGAGTTGTCTCTATAAAAAAGCGGCTTGATGTTATCGCGCCGCTGACCTCCTATCTTTAGCGGAGAAAATCTACTTTATAGCACACCTCTTTGCCGTCATCGGTTGTGAGAATACCGTGTTGTTCGTTCATTAGGCATAAGTTAAGCCATTTCAAGCTGTCTATATTTCCTCCAGCGCTTCTTATGAAATCCGTCATCGCACTGAGCGTTATCATCTGAGAAGTCATTGGGCCGGTTCGTGGCTGTGCATAGAAGGAATTACCGAATTTAACTGCATATACTCCACTTTCTGTGTAGAGATTCCAGCCTTTCCAAAAGAGCTCCTCGCTGCCGTCTTTGTAAAACACAGAAAGCGTAGAACCAGTACCGTCATGTTGTGCGGGATCAACATAATACCGTTTCACCAAACCAGATCCTTTGTCCTGGTTAAAGATAAACCGCTCCTCGCCAACTTTGATCCAGTTTTCAACAGGCAGAATAACGGCTGAAGGTTGTGCGAGGCTTTCTGACAGAAAAAGTTGTGTCATAATCATCACACCAAAAGCTGCCAAAACGGCTATTTTCCGCACAGTCCCCCCCTAATCTTACAGAGAGTTATATTGAATTATAGTTTACAAGGAGCCAAATAATTATTACAAAGCCACCAGCTCTTGTCAAATCTGCAGAAGTACGTTTTAACAAGCGATAGCATACTAAAACGTATTTTGTTTATTTCCTCACCTCATAACCGCCGCATAACAAAAAACGCAAACGCAGTTATGATATATCTGAACTTATGCAAACACTATTTATTCTCAAACGGAATCACGAGCTCGCTGGAGTTACCGACTCGGTCATAGGCCTTGAGAACAACATTTGACGGCGGGTTTCCGAGAGCAGTTTTTTTTATTTTGAATATAACCCGTCCTTTATCGCCGGGCTGTGCCGAGGCAACAAGGGCATCAAGCACCAAAGCGTTGACTTCTTTCAGCGGATAACGGGATTCAACCAAGAGGCCAAAGTAGTAGTGGTCGCCCTCATCAGCAAGAGAAGCAATGTTTATTTTTGGTTTGGTTTCGGCGGTGTGCACGTCGTCAGATTCTTTGGGCGCCTGCGCAATGGGCTTAGAAACAAAACCGGATGTCTTTAACCATTCTTTGAAAGCCGCGTCCCAGTTTTTGTACTGCGGATCCTGGTTTGGATCGCTTGGCGGCGGCCCGAGCGGGTCGTTTTTGCTAATCCAGAACAACGGGTCATGCGGCTCGCCGAAAGCTATTTCCTCAACCAAATCAGTAGGAGTAAAATCAGTGGCCAGCTTCTTTGAGACCTTGTCAACGCGGACAAGGCTTTCGCCCTGCCACAAGCCGTTGATCACGGCTTTTTCTGATTTTTTGTAATCGGGCCTCGCAAAAAATTCCGGCAAGGAGTTGGTGCTGGCAAAACGCATGAATTTATTCCACATGGGGGCCGCAGCCAGAACTCCGGAGCCCCTCTGTTCCATTGGCGTATTATCGTTGTTTCCGGCCCAAACTCCTACCACAAGCGACGGCGTATACCCTATTGTCCAGGCGTCTCTGAATTCTTGGGTGGTTCCTGTTTTGGCCGCAGCCGGGCGATCAGGAAGCCAAAGAGAACCCCTGGGCTGAAATACAGGAATTCTGGCCTCGTCATCGGACAGAACATCGTTGATAACCCTGGCAATTTCAGTATCAATGGCTTGCCGCGGCTCGATTTTGGCCTCTTCAAGCATTTGACCTTTCGCCTCCACCGAGAGGATGGCTCTATGAGGATGAAGAACGCCCTCAGTCGCAAAAACGCCGAAGGCCGAAGTCATTTCCAGAAGCTGCACCTCAGCGCCGCCGAGCACCAAAGACAACCCGAAGCGCGAACGGTCTTTGAGCGTGGTAATGCCCGCGGCCTCGGCGGTGCGAATGGAGTCCTCAACTCCGGCAAGGTACAGCAATTTTGCCGAGGGGACGTTTCTTGACTGGGCAAGGGCCTGGCGAAGGGTTACCGGGCCGAGGAACTTTTCGTCATAGTTTCCTGGGTGGTAGCAATCCTCGTCTTTAATTAACGCAGAAGCCGTTTTTCCGGCCGTGTCGCAGAGCGGGTTGAGTTCAGTCGGCACGTCAAAGAGTACGGTGTCGGGCGTGTAGCCCTTTTTGAACGCGGTTGCGTAGACAAAAGGTTTGAAAGCCGACCCCGGCTGGCGCAGAGCCGTTGCGACGTTGAAGTTGCCCTCGTTTTCTATATCAAAGTAGTCTCTAGAGCCGACCATGGCGAGTATGTCTCCGCTTTTCGGGTCAACGGCAACCAATGCGGCATTTTTTGCTTTTATCGCTTTCTCGTTGAACTCCGCCCCTTCTTTCACGATGCGCTCCGCTTCTTCCTGACGAGACCAGTCAAGAGTGGTGCGAACCGCGAGGCCTCCTTCCTGCACGGTTTCTTCGCCATATTTTTTTATCAAAAGCTCGCGAACGTACATTACAAAATGCGGGGCCCGTATGCCGGCCCGGTTTTGCGGCAGAAATTTCAGCTTTTCTTTTTTGGCCGCTTCGGCGTCTTGGCCTGAAATATAGCCGAGCTTGGCCATGCGCTCCAGCGCCGTGTCTTTTCTGGCCGCGAGCTCGTCCGCATGGTTGCCGTAGGGCGAATAGTAAGTTGGGGCTTTGGGCAGGGAGGCCAAGATCGCCGATTGGGCCAGGGTTAGGTGAGGGGTAGAGGTTCCGAAATACGTTTCTGCGGCGGCCTCTATTCCGTAAGCATTTGATCCATAGGGAATCTGGTTTAAGTACAGGTTTAGAATTTCATCCTTGGAGTAGCGCGACTCCAGGAGTATGGCCAGAAGCGCTTCTTTGATTTTTCGTTTGAAGGTGCGCTCGCGGCCCAGGATGGAATTTTTTATCAGCTGCTGGGTAATGGTTGAACCGCCTTGCTGGATGTTTCCTGACAAGATATCTACAAAAAGGGCCCGGGCAACTCCGCGGAAGTCAATGCCGCCGTGCCTGTAGAAATTGGCGTCTTCCAGGGCGATGGCCGCGTTTTTGACTGAGGGCGGAATCTTTTCAAAAGAGACGATAGTTCGTTTTTCATCGCCGTGTATTTCAAAAAGGGGGATCGTGCCGGTCCGGTCGTAAATTTTTGTGGACTCCACGACTTTGCGCTCGTCAAACTTTGCCGGGTTAGGCAGGTCCTTGAAGAGCGAGGCAAGCACAATTCCTCCTCCGGCAGCGGCAAGGAGTAAAACGGCGAGGGCGAAAGGAAGAAATCTGCGTATGAGGGAGCGGCGCATGGGAAAACTATATCACCAAATCACTATTTTACAACATGCCGTTGTCAGCCTACAATGAAAACAATGGCCACCACGAACTCACCGGACCGACTCAAGCATTTGCTTGAAGATCGGGTATTTAGCGTAACTCTCCGTTCCTCGCTCGAACAAAAATTAAAATCGGGGAAGAAACTTGTTGTCAAACTCGGCGCCGATCCGTCCGTGCCCGATTTGCACCTAGGCCACGCCCTCGTTTTGCGAAAATTAAAAGAATTTCAGGACTTGGGACACCAGGCGATTTTCATCGTTGGCGATTTTACGGCGATGATCGGCGATCCTTCGGGAAGAGCCGAGTCGAGAAGGCCGCTTACACGAGAGGAAGTTCGGAAAAATGCAAAGACGTATCTCACTCAGGTCGGAAAAATCCTTGATCTTAAGAAAGCAAAGGTTCGCTATAACAGCGAGTGGTTTTCAAAAATGGATCTCGGCAAGTTTCTTCCTGTTGCCGCTCAAGTTTCTCTCAGGCGGCTTCTTGACCGGGAGGATTTTCAGAAGCGCCTTCGTGCGGGAGGCGAGGCCTGGCTCTCTGAGGGGCTCTATCAAGTGTTTCAGGCCTATGATTCGGTGGCAATCCGAGCTGACGTAGAGCTCGGCGGCCGCGATCAGTTGCTGAATCTTCTCGCGGCGCGTGACTTGCAGAAAAAAATGGGGCAGCAGCCGGAGGATGTTGTAATTATGCCACTCCTTCTTGGTACGGACGGCGTTCATAAGATGTCGAAGTCCTTCGGGAACTACATCGGCCTCCTTGACCCGCCGGAAGAAATGTTCGGGAAAGTCATGTCTATACCCGACGAACGGCCGAATGTGCACATGATTGACCACTATGCGGAGCTCGCGGCATTTTTAGAGCGAGACGATTTGAAAACAATTCGCCAAATGCGGAAAGGGTCGCCGTATCAGGCCAAGCAGTTTGTAGCCAAAAAAATCGTAACGCTCTACTGGGGTCGAGAAAAGGCAGGGCGAGCACATGAGACGTTCTTGAAGCGTTTTGCCAGAAGAGGAGAGGATAGAGAGGCCTATACCGAGAAAAAACTGCCGAAGTATGAATATTCGCTTCTTGATTTGGTGATGGCCCTGAATGGGGCGAGCTCGCGCTCGGAAGCGCGGCGCCTGATTCTTGGCCGGGCCGTTGAAGTTGACAACCGCGTGCGAACCGAGACAGGGCGCCTCGTGATTCTGGATAGGGAGCGTTATATCCGCATCGGCAAGAAAAAGTTTTTAAAAGTTATCCCAAAATGAAATCAAAAACGCCCGTCCAGTGACGGGCATTTTTGATAATTCAGTTTCAGTACTCTTCGCTTTCTTTTTCTTTGCTGCCTTCAGCGCCGTCTTCCTCCTCCGCCAATTCGTCCTCCCCTTCTTCTTCGTACTCTTCGTCTTCGTGGGGCTCGTCCTCGTCTTCTTCCTGGTTAAAAATACGCCCGCCAGTCGGCGACAGAAGCCCCGGGGCGGCCCGATAGGCAGCTACGGTATTAAGGCGATCGTAAGTATCAATCATACGAACTCATTGGAAATGATTTTTTCGACCTTTGTTATATGGTTAAAAATTTTTTGTATGGATCGCAGTCAAGGCAATGGCCATGGCATCGGCGATGTCGTCAAGTTCGGGCACTTGCGCTAGTTTCAGGATGGTTTTTACCATCTCTTTGACCTGACGCTTGTCGGCTTTGCCGTAGCCGGTGACCGCCACCTTGACTTCGCCAGGAGTATACTCAGAGACCCTAATTGATAGCTCTTTTGCAGTCAAGAGCAGGACTCCTCTGGCCTCGGCCACCGAGAGCGCTGTCTTTATATTCTTGGAAAAGAAAATTTTTTCAAGAGCGATCAAGTCGGGCCTGTGGATATCTATCAGTCCGCGCATGCCTCTTGCGATTTCCAGAAGTCGGCTCTCTTTTTCCTTGGATGAAGGGCGTATGGCTCCGCTTCTCAAAAGCTCGGTGTCGCCGCCTTCGGTTTTTTTAAGCACGGCATATCCAATTATGGCCGTACCCGGATCAATGCCTAAGATAATCATTTGGTCTTTGGTTGTTAGTTTTTAGTTATAGTTTTCAGTTATTGATTTTAGTTTAACTAAAACCAGGAACAAAAAACCAAAACTGGAAACCAATAACTGAGAACCTTCATACGACTATTCTTTAGCGTTGGTGTATATCTCTTGAACATCATCGTGCTCATCCAGCGCCTCCAAAAGGGAGGCGAGCTTGGCTTTGTCGTCTTCGGCAAGCAAGATGGGGTTTGTCGGAACATAATCAACTCCCACACGAGAAAAGGCAAGACCCTTTCGTTCAAGTTCTTCTTTAAACTTTTCAAGCGAATCCGGATTGACGTAAGCCGTAAACCCCTCCGGGAATTCTTGAACGTCATCGGCCCCGGCGTCAATCAGTGTAAGAGTAAGCTCTTCCGATCTTTTCCCAGCCGATTCTTTGGGGAAATCCGCCGCGCCCACTTTTTTAAAAAGCCAGGCCACACTGCCCTCAGTGGCGAGCTTTCCTGCGCACTCGGCAAGCAGATGTTTGATCTCGCTCGTTGTCCGGTTCTTATTGTCAGTAACACCTAAAATCAGCAAGGCCGTTCCTCCCGGACCGTAGGCCTCATAACGCACTTCTTCTAAAGCTTCTACTCCAGCGCCGCCAGCGCCGCGCAAGACGGCGCGCTCTATATTTTCTTTGGGCATGCCGATTGACCTAGCGTTCTCAACGGCCATTCTCAATTTTGAGTTCATTGCCTGATCAGCGCCTTTTTCTTTTGCGGCAACGGCAATTAACCGCGCCATCTTTGAGAAAAGATTGCCTTTTTTGGCGTCAGTAATGGTTTTTTTATGTTTGACTTGCGCCCAGTGCGAATGTCCGGACATACCTTACGCTCGAATTATGGAATTAAGAATTATGAATACAAACGCGGCATTATTCTTAATTCGTTATTCATAATTCTGTTTTTGAATTTGTTGCAGCGGTTGTTGGTGTGCGTATTTGAGAATAAGATCTTTGGCCCTATACATATCCGGCACGTCACGGATGATGAACGTTGACTGCGAGGCCGTCTCCACCTTCAGATTTCCAAAACGGAGCACGGTTGAAATAAACCCGGGAACCTCCATTGTAACGTTCTGGACTTTGCTCATCGGAAGCTCCGAGATCGTGCGCGAGAAAAGACCGCGCTGTTCAATATCTACGAGGCGCTTGTCGGTGATAATCCAGACATCCAGATAGTAGTCGGTCCAGACGATGAATGCGTAAAGCAAAAGCCCCAAAACATAAATGGTTAAAACGAAGTAGGCCGCCGACCGGATTTCCGGCTTGAGTAGATAAAAACCGAGTGTCTGGGCGAGGTACAAAAGGACAAAGGGAATAAATACCAGCGAACCCAACACCGCGGCGTGTCTTGTCAGGGCGTACCAGTGACGGCGGATGACCATTAATATTTGCTCCTTGGGCTCAAGCGTTATCATGCTAATTTTCTCAGCGAGGCGAGCGATTTCGCTCGCGAAGCCGAGCTGTTAGAAAATTCAGCACCCTGTTAAATAAGATTTGAGGCGCTTCTTTAAAAACATCTTACCAAAATGGGTTTTAAAATACTTTTCTCTTCGCATGGCGTCTTTTCGACTCAAGCCGGCTTCATAATATATCAATTTTAGCGGCCGCCTGCTTTTTGTTGCCGGCACGCGTCCTTTTTGATGTTCCTCAAATCTTAATTTTATCCTGTTAAATAAAATCTTTGATTTTCTTTTGCTTAAAGCAAAAGATTTAACAGGATAAAATTATTTAACAGGGTAAAGGTTTTCTAGCTAAAATTTGTTCGCCTTTGGCTCCAAATTTTAGAGAAAGCCCTTTAACTGGTTCCAGGGAGTGATTAAAAAGAAGTAAGCGGCCAGGATAAATAATATCGCTGAGAGCAGGAGAAAAGCGGGCATGACTACTTTGACAGCGCTCCATCCCGGCAGGGTGTATTGATACAGATGATAAAAAACCGCCGCGGTCAGCAGTATGTAGCCGAGAGCGAAGAAGACAAATAGTCCGCCGAAAATTGCAAACATGCGAATTTTATTTACGAGCGTTAGCGAATAACTATAAAATTCAGCACCCTGTTAAATAGCGCTTCGCGCTAATTTTGCGGAGCAAAATTATTTAACAGGGTAAAGGTTTTCTAGCTAAAATTTGTTCGCCTCCAGCTCCAAATTTTAGAGAAAGCCCTTTAGCGCGTTTTTGGCCGGTACCAGGCCGAGATGTTCACAGCCGAGCGCGGTAACAACCCGGCCTCTTGGCGTTCTCTCAATAAATCCTAGCTGCATTAGATACGGTTCGTAAACCTCCTCAATCGTGTCTTCCTCTTCGGAAGAAGCCGCGGCAAGGGCTTGCAACCCAACCGGGCCGCCGCCGAATTTGTTTACGATGGTTTCAAGAATTCGCCGATCCGCTGGCTCAAGTCCGATGGAATCAATTTCTAGAAGGTGAAGGGCCGCGATGGCCTCTTTTTCGGTGGCTAAACCCCCGGAATGAATCTCGGCGTAGTCGCGCACTCTTTTTAAGAGCCGATTCGCGACTCTGGGAGTATAGCGCGAGGCCTCGGCAATTGTCCGCAGGGCCTTATCATCAATTTTTACATTAAGAAGCGACGAGGAGCGGTGAAGGATTTCTGAAATTTCGTTTTCGGTATAAAAATCCAGCCGAAAGGTTACGCCGAATCTGGAACGAAGCGGCGAAGAGATTAGTCCGACCCGCGTAGTGGCGGAAATAAGAGTGAACGGCGGCAGTTCAATCTGGATGGTCCGGGCCGACGGCCCTTTGCCAATGATGATATCAAGAGTTCGCGTCTCCATTGCCGGATAAAGAATCTCCTCAACCAGTTTATTCAGGCGGTGGGCTTCATCAATAAAAAGGATATCATACGGCATCAGGTTGGTGAGTATTGAGGCGAGGTCCCCGACTCGCTCAATCGCCGGCCCCGATGTGACCCGGATATTGGTATTCATTTCCCTTGCAATAAGGTGGGCTAACGTGGTTTTGCCTAAACCCGCTGGACCGTAGAGGAGAACATGCTCAATCGGTTCGCCCCTCTTTTTGGCGGCGTTAATCAAAATTGCAAGGTTGTCCTTGATGCGTTTCTGGCCTATATACTCACTCCACTTCTGGGGACGAAGCGCAGAGTCAAGCGAACGGTCTTCTTTCTCCTGTTTTTTTGGTGCTATTTCATCCATAATGGTTGACCCCGCACTTTTCCGCTGGATATCAATGGAAATGTGCGGGATTGACTTTAATTTTTAATCTGATATAATATTAGGTAAAAGGAGGGAAGGCGCACCCTCTCTTTTTCTTTATACCAGGTAGTAGAATTTCGGATAGTAGGGCGTCAGTCGTCTCTGGGCAATTAAGGTTCTCGAAGGGCCTTAATGGGGCTTTCCTTCGCTGGGTATGCTGGGCCCCCCGACCACTTTTTATAAGTCCCGCTGTAAAAAGTGGTGGGGGGTTCTGGGGTATTTCACAAGGAAATCCTGACCTCCGCGTTCCCAAACCGGAGCATTGCCCAGAGGTGAGTGGCGCTCTCGGCATACCGTTTCTTTTTCACGCCTCTTTTTATATGTTATATGTGATAGCCCAGGGATCCCAAATTTGCCCCCTCGGCAAATTCCTGGGCTCCGCCGAGCTAAGCTCGGCTCC
>CAZDKA010000005.1:0-29264 GCA_964505815.1 uncultured Candidatus Saccharibacteria bacterium
GCTGATGCAAGCCGCTTAATTACGGAATTTTTGGGCGTGTAGCTCAGTGGTTAGAGCACGCGACTTATAATCGCGGGGTCCATGGTTCAAATCCATGCACGCCCACCGAGTTAAACTCGGTTCGGCATGACATTAAAAAACCGCCATTTGCGGCGTTTTTTGTCTGGTTGCGGAAAGCGGACCAAAGTGGTACGCTTTGTATATTCTGCTCTTTGAAACAACCATAAAAAGGGGGCAGTCATGGACGGCGAGTGGTTTCAAAACACTGATAATGACCGCATTCGCATCAATACTGCAATCGCGAACGCCAAGGCAGCGCTGGAAAAAGCCAAAGCAGGGCCGAAGAGAGAAAACATTGAGAAAGCCGTCAGAGAGTTTGGCAAAGCCGCGGAACTCTGGAATGATTTTTACAATGCGGCCAAGAAGCTCAAGGAAGGCAACGAAAAGCTGGTTGGGGTCGCGCATGAAATGAGAGCCCAGATTGAGTCACTTCGCGAAGAAGTCGAACGGCTTCTTTCCCCGCCGCTCCCTTATGCCACGTTTCTTTCCGCGAATGACGACGGCACTGCGAATATAATAGCGCAGGGACGGAAGCTGAAAGTGAATCTCCATAAGGACGTTAAACTCAAAGAGCTGAAACACGGCCAGGAAGTTATCGTCAACGAAGCCCTGGCCATCGTCGCAACAGCGCCTTTTGAGACGCAGGGCGAAGTGGTCAGTGTCAAGGATGTTCTTGACGAAGAGCGTGTGCTGGTAGTGCTTCGTCACGACGAAGAAAGAGTGTGCTTGATTGCCGATACGTTGAAAGGCGAGCGGCTCAAGGTTGGCGATCAGCTGATGCTGGACTCCAGGAGCGGTTTTGTGCTGGAGCGTCTGCCAAAGTCCGAGGTTGAAGACCTGGCGCTTGAAGAAGTGCCGGACATCTCATACGAGGACATCGGCGGTCTTGAAAACCAGATTGAAGCGATCCGCGACGCAGTTGAACTTCCGTATCTTTATCCGGAACTCTACGCGGAACACAAGCTGACTCCGCCCAAAGGCGTTTTGCTCTACGGCCCGCCGGGCTGCGGCAAGACCATGATTGCCAAGGCCGTTGCCAACGACCTTGCCAAAAAAGTCTCGGAGCGAAGAGGCGAGAAAATCAAAGGGTTTTTCCTGAACATCAAAGGCCCCGAGCTTCTGAATAAGTACGTTGGCGAGACCGAGCGCAAAATCCGCGAGGTGTTTCTCAAAGCCAAAGAAAAGGCCTCGGAAGATGTTCCGGTCATTGTCTTTTTTGACGAGATGGACGCGCTTTTCCGTACTCGCGGCTCGGGCATCTCATCCGACGTGGAAACGACTATCGTTCCGCAGCTCTTGGCCGAGATTGATGGCGTTGAGGGCCTCAAGAATATCGTTGTCATCGGCGCCTCCAACCGCCAAGACCTGATTGATCCGGCAGTGCTTCGGCCCGGCCGGCTTGACGTCAAAATCAAGATTGAGCGCCCGGACGCGAGGGCGGCAGTCAAAATTATCCGCAAGTATTCAAAATTCGGGGTTCCCCTTCATCAGAAATTCGGGCCACTGCCAAAGAATTATGATACGCCGAACCGCCTGAAGACCCTTATTCCGGATCAGTGGGCCCTGCTTGATGCCGAGCTTGCCAACATCCGCGATGAGCTTGGCATGAAGAGAAACGATGTCGGGACTCGTAAGATTGACGTGGCTCCGGAACTTGTAGCACAGACTCTGCGGAGCATAGAGGCCGCTGATTTGGAAGCGCCTGACCGGGCACGGAAGCTCCGCGATCTTGAATGCACCGAATGGGCGTTTGAAACCTGGGAACTGGCAAGCGAAGATGACGCCTTCAACTATTTGAACTACAAAACCATTGAAGGCATGTTCATTACCACCCCATGGCAGTTGGTCTGGGTTTCAAGCGAGGGAGAACTGATTACCGTTGACACGCGTTTCCTTGAAGTAACTTATGCCAACGGCGACAAAGAGGTTCTCTATCACAAGGACTTTATCTCGGGCGCAATGCTTGAGAGCATTGTCCGCAGAGCCAAGAAACGGGCGCTGAAGCGCTTCATTGATACCAAGGTTAAAGGTGTCATGATGATTGACTACTGGCAGGCGACTCGCGAAGAGTTTGCCGAGAACGAAGACCTGCCGAATACCACGAACCCCGATGACTGGGCCAAAATCCAGGGCAAGAAGGGCGAACGAATTGTATACGTCAGACCCATTTCTTCACAAAAACTTCTGCCTCCGCCGAGCGGCGCTAATCACCGCCAGCGAGGAGTGGAGAAAGTCCCCACTACCGGACAGTATCTTTAAAATGTAAACCGACCCGCACCCGCAGTGCGGGTTTTATCTTTCGTCCGCCAGAAAACGCGGCAGCTTGCTGCCGCGATGAATGGTGGAAACGAAAGATAACCCCGCCCCAATTTTGCCCGGACAGAAAGTAACGGCATGAAGACATGGAGATAAAAAACCGATAGAATAGTGCGAAGCGCGTGGGGCGAATAGCCCCATCCCGTCACGGGCGAAGCGCTTCGCCGCTTGAGGCGAGCAAAATTGGGGCTGGGGTAATACAAAATAAAATACCCCAGAGCTTGCTCTGGGGTGACAATAGATTTTTCTATTTTCTAAAATCATGCTATCTTGTTATTTGATAGCGGTTCTTTGAAATTTGAAAAAGGAGAAGAGCATGCCCATCCCGCAAGTTTTCGGAACGGAGCATGAGTACGTGATTCACATTCCCGATGCGGCCCTCCCGTTTCAGGAAAAGTGGTACCAGGAAAAAATCATGGCCATTGCGCTTCTTCAGGATTTTTGGCGGAAGTTTTTTCCGGACATCACCGATGACCCGTATTTCATCAAAGAAAGAGAAATTGAGCGTGATTATGACGAAGAGCCGAGAGATCCCCGGGGGATGGTTTTGCCATTCCGCGAAGACGAGAAACCGAGCGGCAACGCGAAGCTAATCGTCTCTGATTTTATGGGCGGCTTCATGACTCCGCTCGGATCCCGCTTCTACATTGACCACGGCTATTTTGAGGGTTCTAGCCCCGAGTGCGACGATCCGTTTCTGCTCTTGAGCTGTGAGATGGCTCAGGAAGAGCTTTTGGTCAGCGCCTTTGAGAAGCGTTTTGCCGATCACCCGTTGAGGCCGCGCCTCTACAAAAATGTAAGCGACGGTCAAGGACATTCGCAGGCCGCGCACCGCAATTTATGCGTTGCGGCTCATTTCTGGCCATTACTGGTTTCGTACTATTCCAATGAGTGCCGCCATATCAAGTATTTGACGAGGGCGACAAAACTGCTCTTGACCTGGCATGTTGTTGAGCAGATTTTCACCGGCGCCGGAAAATACGGCGATGAGATGGCCACAGTACTTACCGGAGAAGAAGAGCAAGCTGCGATGAGCGTTTTTCAGATTTCCGGGCGTGCCGATTTCGCCTGCCGCCTGGTGGGCGGAGAGACCACCGATCGGCGTCCGATAGTTAATCAACGTTATGAATCCTTGGCTAATCCCGATAAATACTCGCGCTATCACTGCATTTGCGGCGACGCCAACCGCGCCGAGTGGCCGCATCTTTTCAAGATGGGGCTTACTGCGCTGGTGCTCGGTATGCTGGAAGACGATGAGCTTGATCTAGGTTTTTATGTCAAAGACCCGGTCAACGCAATCAAAGACGTCTCGCGCGATCCGACCTGTAAGAAACCGATAAGCGTAATTCCTGTTAACGGCGGGCGCGAATTCGAGCTTTCTTCGCTGGAGATAATGAATGTTTTTCTGAACGAAATGGGGCGTTACCTCGGCTCGCGTCCAGTACCGGCTTGGGCAGGTAAAATCTATGAGAAGGCCGTTTGGGCTTCCTGGGCACTGGCTAACGAGCCGCGGCTGCTTGAAACAGTGCTTGACTGGAAAATCAAAGAACGTTTTAAGGGTCGCCCCAAGGCATTTGATGAGCATATTGCTTACCATGCGCTTGCGGCTCCCCACATGCTTTACAACAAACTGGTCAGAGCCGGTATGGTTGAGACAGTTATCTCGGGCGATGAGATCGCAAAATATAAACAGAGTCCGCCGGAGACGACCAGGGCGTATTTCCGCGGAAAATTCATAAAAAAGTTTTACAGCGAAACTGATCACTCCAACACCGATTGGGACGCAATCGTTCTTCGGACCAATAACCGGAGGACGAGGCCCAGGAAAATCGTTCTTGGCGAGCCGCTCGGTTTGACAAGAAGCGAATGCGGGCATATCTTTGAAGGAGGAAACATTCCGACTATTGAGCACTTTGAAAATATGTTCGTCGTGCACGATTTCATCAAAACAAAAGAGGCGAGCTATGGCGGACCAGGAGCAGAAGAAATATAAAGCGGAAAAGGATGAAGAGGCAAAAAAGGCCGCCGAAGATGCCGAGGCCAAGACGCGCGAAGGTGCTGCTACCGAGCGCGGCAAGAAAATCAAGGAAGACCTGGATAAGCTCCTTGACGAGATTGACGACATTCTTGAGAAGAACGCCGAAGAGTTCGTGAAGTCCTACGTCCAGCGCGGCGGAGAATAATTGGAGCATCCCGCATTCTGCGGGATTTTTTCATTATTTACCTAAATTTTGAAGCCTGTGGCGCACAAAAGACATTTCTTTTTTGCCGTGGTATGGTTTTAGCAGCAAGCTCTTTCACAAGAAAAGGAGCGGGATATGAAAGAAGCGCTGATGGGGCTGGAGACAGAATATGGAATCTATTGCGACTCTGATCAGATCCGCGATATTTTTGGCGACGTGCAGGGCCACACCGTCTTTATCCTTTATCAGGTTCCCAAAGTACTTCCGCCAGAAAACTATGTCAGGAATGGCATTCAGAGCGGCGAGTTCTGGACAAGAGCCGGCATGCGCTGTTACGCCGACCGCCTCGATCATATTGAGGTCGCAACAGGCGAATGCTCAACTTTCCGCGACCTGATTTTTCAGAAAAACGCCGGCGACCGTTTAGCGCAAATGCTGGTCAGCGCCGCGCGAGCAGAATTGCGCGTCGATCCTTATCGTTACAGCGGCCCGTTTGAGGCGGTTGCCAATAACACTGCTCGGCGTTATGCCTCCCCATTCGATGCCGAGGATAGTGAAGTCACATATGGGCGTCACGAGAATTATCTTTTGCGGCGCGACCTTTTTCCCGGAATTCATTCTCACACCGAGCGTTATGAGCATATTCTTTCGCATGCCGGTGTTTTTTTCGCGGCGCGTCCGGTGCTTGGCGGATCGGGGCACATCAACCCAAGCGGAACGTTTCTTCTCTCGCCGCGCATGGACTGGATAAAAGATCTCGTAAGCGGCGCAACAACAAGCGCTCGCTCGCTTATCAATAACCGTGATGAACCTCATGCCGATCCTGAAAAATTTTTCCGCTATCACCATATCGCCGGTGATACCAATATCACCGATGAGATTTGCCGCATGAAAATCGCTTTCAGCTATTGGGTTCTGCGGCTACTGGAGCGCGGCTGGACAGCGCCGGCGCGGCTTCAGCTTGAACGCCGTTCGTATCTGGCGCTGGCCCGCGCCATAAACCGCGACCCGCTGCTTAAAAACAGGCATCAGCTCGGCCGCAGTAGATTTTCCGCCGCCGAGATACTGGAAATCTACCTGGACGCCGTGAATAATAATCGCGAGCGTATTCTTTTTGACGAGGAAGACGAGGAGATTTTCAAAGAGGTTGAGCTTTTTCTTGAGCGGGCTGAAAAAGGGCATGAGGCGCTGGTCGGCGAGAGCGAATGGGCCACTAAACATTTTCTTATCAGCGCCGAGGCCGGAAAACGCGGTCTTGAATCGCTGGATCACCCGCTCCTGCGAATGATGTCCATTGCCTTGCATAACCTCAACCAAAATCCGGAAGAAAATCCGTTCGTTCTCATTCGCAACCGCGTCCTGCCGCCCAACGGCGATGTCGGGCCGCTGGAAGAAGCGACTGCCCGCGCTCCCAAGACCCGGGCGCTCGTGAGAGGACTCGCGGTATTTCTTGCCAATAAATTCCGTGTTCCCATTTCGTTTCCGAGCGGATCAGAGTGGGCAATGATTTCCATTCCGGGAACGATAGAATTCGAATCCTTCCCATTCTTTCGCCTTAATCAAAAAACTCCGTGGGAAGTATCGCTTTCCGATGTAAAAGAGCTGGTGAGTCGCATGCGCCCGTTATTTCTCAGCCAAAGCGTTAATTCCAGACCGCAACCGTAATTTTTCCGGCCCAAAGGCCGGTTTTTCTTTGATTGAACAGGGACTCTTCGTTAAACTACGAATATATGGACACGGAGCGCCTCAGAATCGGCAGAGCGTTTGATATTGAAAATCCGCGCGATAGAGCCCTCTACCGTTTTTTTGAGATTTTCCCCGGCGGCCTGGCTTGGCTCACCATCGCCGGAATTTTTTTTGCCTCATGGCGCTTTCCATTTTTTGCAAGCTTTTTCATAATCGCCTTCGATCTTTACTGGCTTTTCAAGACCATTTTTTTGTCGCTCCATTTGCGGGCGGGATTTAACGAAATGAAACGGCGCCTAGCCGTTCGATGGCATGAGCGGCTTGAAACCATCAAAGAGTTTCCGGGGGAACTCGGCATCTCTGCATGGAGCGATATCAGGCATCTCATCATCCTTCCCTTCTATAGAGAATCGCAGGTTTTGGTTAGGGAGGCGGTTCAGGCCATTCGCGCCAATAATTATCCAAAGGAAAATATGTGGATTGTTTTTGCGATTGAGCAAAGAGCCGGCCAAGAGGCGCGAGCGATTGCCGAAGAATTGAAAAGTGAATATGCCTCGGTGTTCGGCAAAGTTTTGATAACAACTCACCCCGCGGGTATAGAGGGCGAGATTCCCGGCAAAGGGTCTAATGAGAGCTGGGCGGCCCATGAGGCCCTTCAAGAAATCGTTGAAAAAGAAAAAATTCCGTTTGAACGGGTTATTGTCTCTTCCTTTGACATTGACACTCAAGCGCCGCCCGAATATTTTGCCTGCCTTACATACCACTATCTCACCGTTCCGCGGCCGATGAATGCCTCATACCAGCCGATCCCGGTCTACAATAACAATATTTGGGACTCGCCGGCATTCTCCAGAGTGGTAGCAAGCTCCGGCACTTTCTGGCAGACCATGCAGCAAGCGCGTCCCGAACGCCTGACCACCTTTTCTTCTCATTCCATGCCGCTAAAGTCCCTGGTTGATATGGGTTATTGGCAGACGAATATTGTTTCCGAGGATTCACGAATTTTCTGGTCTTCTCTTCTTTTTTACGACGGCGACTGGCGGGTTGTACCGCTTTTTTATCCGGTCTACATGGATGCTAATGTCGGCCCAACACTTTGGGAAACGGCCAAGAACGTCTATAAACAGCAGAGGCGCTGGGGCTGGGGCGTTGAGAATGTTCCATACCTTCTTTACGGATTTTTGAAAAACAAAAAAATACCCCTTAGTAAAAAACTCTACTTTACTTTCAACCAATTAGAAGGATTCTGGGCTTGGGGGACGAACGCGCTTCTTTTATTTTTTCTTGGTTGGCTGCCTCTGGTTATTGGCGGCGCGCACTTCGGCACGTCGGTCCTGTCCCACAATCTTCCGCGTATTACACGTACAATAATGACTTTGGCCATGGTCGGGCTCGTGACTTCGGCAGTAATTTCCACTTCACTTCTTCCGAAGAGGCCCGCGCATAAGCCATTTCACACCTATCTTTGGATGATACTGCAGTGGGCGTTTCTTCCGATAACCATCGTGGTCTTCGGTTCCATTCCCGGGCTTGAAGCCCAGACGCGTTTGATGTTCGGAAAATATATGAGTTTTTGGGTAACACCGAAATATAGACATTTCAGATCCGAAAGCAGATAGGTTGCCCTTTACTTATCTCTTTGGTCGAGCTACACTGAAAAAGTTCTTTCAAATAAGGAGGATCACTATGGATTTTTGGCATAATGCCTGGGCAATGTTTACGAATGACGGCTTGTACACGACAGGAGAAACAATCGCTATTCTCGTTTTATCCTTACTCATAACGGCTGCTTTTTTCTACTATGTAGGGCGGAAGACAACAGAAGAAAACAGGCTAAACATGATTGCCGACCTTGGATACGACGGATATCTTAGGCACAGGCTCTTTACGCAAAAATTAGGTAGAGACACAGATTGATCGTGTTTACTAAAGACCGCCTAGTTTTCCCAGGCGGTATTTTTATCCTAGGCAGACTTCATTACTCAAAGTGCAGCGTCCTAATTTTTTCACCCGTTCTTTTAAGAGCGGGTATTTTGTTAATTAAATCAGGGTTAAGGTTGGGCGGCCTTGACAAACCGTGCTCGCTGGCAACTTTGAGCGTTTCAACAAGCGGGACGCCTCGACCGCGCCAAGTTTTATTGACTTTTTCTGGACCGTTTGGTATCTTTCTCAATGTTCTTTAAAACCCCAGGAGGGAAAAGCATGGATGCCCTTGCCCAGCTTATTGTTAACGGTATCGTTCTCCTTGTTCTACTGGCCGCTTTTGGGACGGTTATGGCTCTGATCCGGGTTGTAGATTTTTTAGCGCACTGGAACGGCACTACCAAGTTTTTTGATAACATGAGACGATCATTCTTCCGATAGGGTTTCATCTATGACTCGGCGAAGCCGAATATCATTCAAAATGCATCGCGCCTAATTTTTCAACTCGCTCTTTTAAAAGCGGGTATTTTTTTAATTCCGGATCTTCATCTATTATTCGCGTTGCTTCGGAGCGCGCGGCCTCAACCATTTTTATATTTTTCAGGGCTTCCATGCCAACATCGGAAATACCCCATTGGCGCTTTCCGGCCAGTTCCCCGGGTCCGCGAAATTGGAGGTCGTATTCGGCAAGCTCAAATCCGGTTTTTGTTCCTTCAAGCGCTCTCAATCTTTGGAGGCCGCCCCGCTCCGAGGACGACGTAAAAACGAAACAATACGCCTCCTGCCCTTTTCTTCCCACTCGGCCGCGGAATTGGTGCAGGGTAGCCAAACCAAACCGCTCTCCGCCCTCAATTACCATTATTGAGGCGTTCGGAATATCAACGCCGACTTCCACCACCGAAGTGGCCACCAGTATATCAAGCAATCCAACGCGAAAGCCCCGCATCACTTTTTCTTTTTCTTTGGGTGTGAGTTTGCCGTGAATTATGCCGACCCTGAGATCCGGAAATATTTCTTCGGACAATTTCTTGAACTCGGCTTTTACCGACTTAACGTCGTCCCATTCGGCGACCCAAAGCGAGGAAGAGGCCGGCCACGGGCGGATTTTTTTTGCGTCTTCAATTTTAGGACAGACGACAAATGCCTGCGCTCCGTTTTTGATCTCCTTACGGATAAACTCATAGATTTCTTTACGTTCATTCGCGAGAACAACTTTCGTTTTTACCGGCTTGCGACCTCTCGGCATCTCGTCAATGAGCGAAAGGTCAAGGTCGCCGTAGAGAGTCAGGGCAAGAGTTCGCGGAATGGGCGTTGCCGACATGGAAAGAAAATGAGGCAGGGGTCCTGCCGAGTTTCTGTCAAGAATGCGGTGACGCTGTTGGGTGCCGAAACGGTGCTGTTCGTCAACAATGACAAAGCCAAGCTTTTTGAATCGTACCCGGGGCTGTATTAGCGCATGGGTTCCGATCAATACCTTAATCTCGCCCGAGGCAATCCAGCGTAAAAGCTGATTTTTTGAAATGTTCGTTGAGAGTTTTGGATTGACTTTTGACGGAAACTTTCGCGCCTCGCTTGAGGTGAGAAGTCCGAGCGGCACTCTAAAGGCCGAGAGCCGCCGCGAGAATTCATCAAAATGCTGGCGGGCGAGGATTTCGGTGGGTGCCAGCATCGCGACCTGCATCCCGGCCTTTGCTACGGCAAGGGAGGCCCCGGCGGCAACAATGGTTTTGCCGGAGCCGACGTCGCCTTCAATCAGGCGCGCCATGGGGTGCGGCTTTTTGAAATCGGCAAGTATTTCGGAAAGAACCCTGTCTTGAGCGTGGGTCAGGCGGAAAGGGAGAGAGCTTATTAAATCGTTCACCACTTCTCGCGGCGTTTCAATTTTGAAAGAAGGCGATGCGCCGAATTTTTTTCGGTCGCGCTGTCTGGCGAGCTGTATTATGAAAATTTCCTCAAACGAGAAGCGCTTTCGAGCCGCCTCGGCCTCAGCCAGCGTCCTTGGAAAGTGCGCGGCCCGAAGGGCCAAAGAGATTTTTGGCAGGTGATAGTTTTTAAGCACATATTCAGGGATCGCATCATCAATATTTAAGACATTTTCAAGGATTCTTTTGGTATGAGCGCCGAGCCACCGCGAAGTGATGCCGTATGTTTCCGGATACACGGCAAGAAGCGTACCAACGCCCGATTCCTGATAGGGCAATGGCGTTTTCCTTTCCGACGACAGTTCAAAAGTAGGGTTTGCGAGATAAAGTCCGTTTTTATTTTTGCCGATTTTGCCGGCGAGGCGCACTCGCGTGCCCTCGGGAAGCATTTGTGCTACATAGGGCTGGTTAAACCAGGTAACGCGGAGCATCCCTGTGTCGTCTTTGACTATAGCTTCGGCGATATTTATTCTGGTTTTCCAGGTTTTTTGAGATTTTATTTTTACTATTTCGCAATAGAGTGTTGCACGTTCTCCGGCCTTCAGTTCAGATACGGTTTTTTCTCCGACGAATTCTTCGTAGCGCGATGGAAAATAAAAAAGAAGATCGCGGACGGTCGTGATGCCGACTCTCCCAAGGGCATTGGCCTGGCGAGCGGTGAGCCGGAAGTGTTTTTGAAGGGGGTCAGATATATTCATTATTTTATGCGCCACGCTACGGTTTGGGCCCTTCCAGGGCCGGGTATCTAAGGGCCTTCTTGGAAGCCGTTTCCTTTACACGCCGAGGCGCTTTAGTAGTGGTCTATTTTAGCAAATGATGCCATTTGAGGACAGTTTATCAAGTGTTTACGATCATTCGCCATACGGCAATAACTATTCCACTCTGTTCTCCTTATTTCTTGCTTTATTGTTTGTTCGCCAGAATACCGCACCGCTTGCGGTGCGGTTACAATAGATTTTCATTTCTTTCTTTCTGTGGAAAACTTCTTGCACAACAATTTAATCTCTGCTATTATTTGAATAAGCGTGCAAAAGAGAAACATTAAACATATTAAGAAAGGACTGAAAGACCAAAAAGCGCTTATTCAGTGCGCGGATAATTTCAATGTGGTCGGCGATCTTACCCGACTTAAAGTTTGTTACCTCTTATGTCACCACAGGGGGCTATCGGTTGGAGACATTGCGGACATCGTAGGAGTTTCTATATCGGCCGTCTCGCACACCCTCAAAAAATTACAAGAAGCCAGCATTGTAGAAAGCCATCGAGTTCACCGCAATGTGTATTACCAGTTTAAAAAGTCACCATTTACTAACATCATAAAAAATCAGTTTAAATAATATTCACCCTGTTAGATATCCGGCTGGCATATCATTTTCAACAGATGTCCGCGGGATAAATCAAAACGATATGTTGCAACAACCACAAAAAATATCTAACGGGGTAAAAACATTTGATTACCAATTTATTATAGTCGGAGGCGGAGCCGCGGGTTTCGCGGCTGCTATCAAGGCGGATTCTTTGAAGATTAAAACCTTAATGGTTTCGGGCGGAAAAGTGCCGCTTGGCGGCACATGCATTAATGTCGGTTGCATGCCATCTAAAAGACTGCTCACTGTGGCGGAGGCCTATTGGAATTCTAAACACAGCAAATTTGATGGAGTAAAAAGCACAGCGCCGGATCTGAACTTTGAAGAAGTTATAAAATCAAAAGACGCTCTTATCAACAAACTTCAAAACAAGGCGTATGCAGGAACTTTAAGGTTTCTGATTTATGTTACTCTCAAGGAAGGCGATGCTAAATTTCTTGATGAACACACGATTGAAGTCAACGGCGAAAAAATTACCGGAGAAAAATTTTTGATTTCAACCGGCTCTTCCACTTTTATTCCGCCCATTATCGGACTAGACCAAGTTCCTTATTTAACCAACATAGAGGCCTTGAGCTTGAAAGAGTTGCCGAGATCAATGATTATTTTGGGCGGAGGGCCGTTGGGGCTTGAGTTTTCCCAAATCTTCAACCGTTTTGGGACAGAAGTTACGGTCTTACAATCCGCCGCTAGAATTGCTGACCGCGAAGAGCCGGAATTATCCGACTTTCTCCAAAAAAAGTTAGAAGAGGAAGGGATTACAATCCATACTTCCGCCCAAACAAAAAGCATGAGTCGGCATAACGGCTTGATTGAAATTCGGGTCGATGTCGAAAACAGAGAACTTATTATAAAAGCAGAAAAAGTATTGGTGGCAGCCGGGGTGAGAGCCAATACTCAACTCTTGAACCTCGAGGGTATCGGCGTCGGCATCGGTAAAAAGGATGGAGTAATAACCAACGAATTTTTGCAGACGGACCTTCCTCATATTTTCGCCGCCGGTGATGTTGTAGACCAGTATGGAGAAGAGATCAATCCTAAATTAGAGACAATTGCCGGCAGGGAAGGATTCGTTGCCGCGTCAAATCTTCTGGAAAATAAAGGCATCAAAATGGATTTTCGTTCAACTCCTCATGCCATCTTTACCGATCCGCCGCTCGTCAGCGTCGGCCTTACCGATGCCCAAATCGTCAAGCAAAGCGGGCTTACCTGCAGCTGCCGCACTTTAAGTTTGGAGCTTGTTCCAAAAGCGCACATTTTAGAAGCGGCAGATGGCTTAATTAAAATGGCGATAGACGCCAAAACGGAAGAGGTTGTAGGAATTCATATGGCTGGAGCGAGAGCCGATGAAGTCATTTCGGTTGCCAGTTTTATTATCAAGCATCATCTAAAATTAAATGATATTATTGAAAACACGTTTATTTTTCCGACTATGGCCGAATCCATAAAATGGGTTGCGCAGTCATTCAGAAAAGACGTTAGCAAACTTTCCTGCTGCACCGAGTAAAAATACTTTTATGAAGATAGTACACATTTCAGATTTACACATAGGAGAAAAGAAAAATAATCCGCAAATTCTCGATCAGCTAGTTAAAGAAGTGAATGCGGCCAATCCAGAGGCAATCTTCATTACGGGCGATCTCACCGATGAAGGGCTAGCTAAAGAATATGAAGAGGTTGATAACATAATTAAACGGTTTACCAAAATGCCGTATGTTATTCCCGGCAACCATGACGCGCGCAACGACGGCCTGGAACTTTTTAAGGAGCGTTTCACCACGCCTCCCTTTGCCGAGTATATTAAAGGCCTTGATGCGACAGCCATTGGTTTAAACAGCACGTTGCCCGACAGCCAGGAAGGGCTGATCGGAGAGACCCAGATGGAATGGTTAAAAGAAAATTTACAGAAATCAAAAGGAAAAAAGATTTTATATCTGCATCATCATGTTCTTCCGGTGCCTCACACCGGCAGAGAAAGAAATATTCTTTATGATGCCGGGGATTTTCTGGAGCTTGCGAGAGAATTTAAGGCGGATCTGATACTTTCCGGACACAAACACCAGCATCACGTATGGCTTTTAGGAAGCGTGATTGTGTCAAACGCCGGAACTGCTTACGCCAACAAATTGATTTTGCATAATAGACATTCTTATAACGTGATTACTATCGGTCATAATGATATAACCATTGAGCTTAAAGAAATCGGATACGATCCCAAGCCGCTTTTGCACTTTTCGCCCGAAGAATATAATAAATGTTTTTACATAAAATCATGAAAGCTCCGGAATTTATAACTAAAGAGGAACAATGGTTTAATTCAGACCCTCTTAAGCTTGCTGACTTGAAAGGCAAGGTCGTTTTAATTAAATTTTGGACTTTCATGTGTTCTTGGTGCCAGCAGGATTTGCCGGGAATCATGGAAATTGAAAAGAGATATAAAGACAGGGGACTTATCGTGATTGGCATTCATTCTCCGGAAACGACTTTTGAACGAGATATTGAGGCATTGAAAAAACAGATGGGAGTTTTAAAAGTGGACTTCCCTGTTCTTACTGATAACGCGAAACAAAATTGGAAAGCGTATAAAGTGGAAAATTGGCCAGCTTATTATATAATTGATAAAGATGGCGACATTGTTTTTAACATTCTTGGTCCGGGGGTCGAGGGCCAATTAGAAAATAAAATTAAAGAATTATTATGACTCATAAAGTAACCATTTATTCAACATCCACTTGTCCTTCCTGCAAAATGCTAAAAACGTATCTTCAAGAGAAAGGATTTGAATATGAAAACAAAGATGTAGGAGAAGACGCCAAGGCGCGTGAGGAAATGATCGCCAAAAATGGCGGCCTTTTGAGCACGCCGACGGTGGAGATTGATGGTAAAATTATTGTCGGATTTGACAAGTCAAAAGTTGACGTTTTGCTTGGAATAAAATAAACCCCGCGAGTAATTAAACAAAAGGGGACAAGTTGAAATTTTAACTTGCCTCCTTTGCGCAAAAATATGACAATATTAAAACAATTTATTGCCGAGTGCGCGGGTACTTTCGTCTTGGTTTTTATCGGTGTTGGGGCAGTAATTGCCAATGCGGTCAGCCAGGGCGGCCTGGGAATTGTCGGCATCGCTCTTGCTTTTGGCTTTGCCGTAATAGCAAGCGTCTATATGTTCGCCGGCATTTCCGGAGCCCATATTAATCCGGCAGTCACTGTTGCATTGATTGTGAATAGAAGCATAAGTTTTGCGAAGGGTCTTGGTTATATTGTAAGTCAGCTTATCGGCGCGAGTTTGGCCGCACTAGGGCTTTGGATTGCGTTTGGTTCTCGCAGCTTGCTTAATCCCGGCGTGACCGTTCTTTCATCGGGGGTGAGTATTGTCCAAGGCATAATTATTGAAGCAGCTTTGACTTACTTTCTGGTGCTTGCAGTTTTATTTTTCATTAAGAAAGACGCATCACAAGAAAGATGGCTTCACGGAGCGGTTGTCATCGGTTTTGTCGTAGCGATGGATATTCTGGTTGGCGGAATTTTAACCGGCGCGTCTATGAATCCCGCGCGCACCCTCGGCCCGGCTCTTTTATCGGGAGTATGGATAAATCATTGGGTATATTGGGTCGGTCCCATAGTCGGAGGGCTTGCCGCGGTAATCATAAATAAAATTTGGGATAGAGTATGAATAACGGCAACACATCAAAATGCAAAAATTAAAAATAGCCATTAACGGTTTTGGCCGAATCGGCAGGCAGTTTTTCAAGATTGCTTTTGAGCGGCCGGAGCTGAAAATAGTCGCCCTTAATGATCTTGGTGACCTTGCCAATTTGGCTTATCTCTTGGAATTTGACAGCGTTTACGGTCAATTTCCTGCGGAAATTCGCGGATTTACGCGGACTGAACGCGGACTGACGCGGAATTATTTGGCAGTTGACGATAAGGAAATTCTTGTTTTGAGCGAACCGGATCCGACAAAACTTCCGTGGAAAGATTTGGACATTGATATTGTCATAGAATCAACGGGCCGATTTACTTCTTATGATAAAGCAAAGGCGCATCTTGATGCCGGCGCGAAAAGAGTTGTTCTTTCTGCTCCGGCTCATGACGAGGGAGAAACCATTACCGCCACTCCGAATGTAAACGAGGCAGCCCTGGCTCGTTCAAAAATCACCACCAACGCTTCCTGCACCACCAATGCCATAACGCCGGTAGCCGCGATTATGATTGTGAAACCCGGTATTAAGTACTCGCTTTTAAATACTGTTCACGGTTATACCGCCGAGCAAAATTTAGTAGATGGCCCCATGCCCAAACTCCATAAGGATTACCGCCGGGGCCGCGCGGCCGCCTGGAATATCGTCCCCACCACGAGCGGCGCGGCTATCGCCACCGCTAAAGCGATTCCCGGAATGAAGGACAAATTTGACGGCATGGCTTTGCGCGTGCCGGTGGCCTCGGGTTCAATACTGGATTTTACTTTCATTGCCGAAAGAAAAACTTCAGTTGAAGAAATCAATAACATTTTCATTGAAGAATCAAAAAAACCGGAGTGGCAGGGCGTTTTAACCGTAACTAACAAGCCCTTGGTATCTTCCGATATACTCAAAAACCCTCACGCCGCCATTGTTGATTTGGCTTTAACGCGGGTAGTTGGCGGAGAACTCGTAAAAGTAATGACCTGGTACGATAATGAATGGGGGTATTCGTCAATGTTGGTGAGGCACGTAATATCACTCATTCCATTTTTAGAGAACTAAGCCCGCCGGGTAAAATTCTGAAAATGCCGCAATTAACTGATAAAAAAGTAAGGGAACTGGAAAAATTGGCTCTTCTTATACGAAGAGACATTATTGAATTATTGATTGAGTCAAAAGAAGGACACACTGCCGGTCCCTTGGGTATGGCTGATATTTTCACGGCGCTTTATTTTCATGTGTTAAAGCACGATCCAAAAAACCCTCTTTGGTCGGAACGCGACCGGCTTATACTCTCTAATGGTCATATCGCGCCGGTAAGATACGCGGCCATGGCTCGGGCCGGTTATTTTCCCCTGGAAGAACTAAAAACTTTCAGAAAAATAAATTCGCGCCTCGAGGGCCACCCGTCTTTTAAAAAACTTCCGGCGCTTGAGACGTCTTCTGGTCCGCTTGGCGAAGGATTATCTCAAGCATGCGGCTTTGCCTTGGCCGCCAAACTTGACGGCAAAGACAGGGATTATCATATTTGGTGCCTGACTTCCGATGGCGAGCATCAGGAAGGAATGACTTGGGAGGCGGCAATGCTTGCTTCCAAATACCGGCTGAACAACCTCGCCGTCGTTATTGACAGAAACAATATCCAGATAGACGGCTTTACCGAAAACGTAATGCCGCTTGAGCCGCTTCGCGGAAAATACGAAGCCTGCGGCTGGCACGTTGAAGACATCAACGGGCATGACATGAGAGAAATCATTACGGCGCTGGAAGAAGCAAAGGCGATTCAGGAAAAACCGACCTGCATTATTGCCAATACTATTCCGGGCAAAGGAATAAGCTTTATAGAGAATAGATATGAGTGGCACGGCGTGCCTCCCGGCTCTGGGCCGGAGGATATTGTTCCCAAAGATAAACAAGGTGAAGCCGCGCTCAAAGAAATAGATGAGGCCTTAAAAAAATTAGCATGACTGACTACAAATTGGCAAAAAATTATCTTGAAGAGAATCGTATAGAAAAGAAAAGGATGCGCGACGGCGCCGGAATTGGCATGGCTGAGCTGGGGGAAGAGAAAAAGGATATGGTGGTGCTTGGCGCCGATACGGCGGAATCGTCGCGGGCTCATTTTTTCGCAAAGAAATTTCCTGAGCGTTTTATCCAGGTTGGGGTCGCGGAACAAAATCTCATAGGCGTTTCCGCAGGCCTTGCATATCAGGGTAAGGTGCCCTACGCAGTGACATACGCTTCTTTTCTCATCGGTCGTCCCTGGGAGCCGATCCGCACCACCATCGCCTATCCGGAAAACCATGTTGTTTTTGTTTCTTCTCACGCAGGTATTGCCACAGGAAGCGATGGCCCCACTCATCAGATGACCGAGGATATCGCTATCACACGCTGTCTGCCGGGTTTTACCGTAATCGCCCCGGCCGATTACGAACAGGCGCGCAAAGCAGTGAAGGCGGCCTATGAGTTAAAGGGCCCTGTATATATACGTAATGCCCGTGAAGCAACACAGGTTTTTACTACGGAGCATACACCTTTTGAAGTTGGCAGAGCGCAGGTCCTGCGAGAAGGCCGCGACATTACGGCAATCGGGCACGGCTA
This sequence comes from uncultured Candidatus Saccharibacteria bacterium, assembly GCA_964505815.1. GTDB lineage: Bacteria > Patescibacteriota > Minisyncoccia > Sungbacterales > SURF-37 > CAZDKA01. The sequence continues at coordinate 17,744 of CAZDKA010000005.1, forward strand.
CATGGTTTATAATCTGCTCCTTTTGGCGGAAGAATTAAAAGATAAGATTTCAATTGAGGTGATAAACTTGCATACCGTTAAACCAATTGACGCGGAGACCCTAGTAAATTCCGCAAAGAAAACAGGTAAAGTGTTTACCGCTGAAGATCACAATATTGTCGGCGGCATGGGCAGCGCTGTTGCCGAATTGCTTTCAACCCATTATCCCGTACCGATGCGAATGCACGGCGTTTATGATATTTTCACGGAATCAGGTTCACCGAAAGATCTTTGGCGCAAATATAAATTAGATAAAGAAGGCACGAAAGAAACGCTGCTTCAATTTTTGGAATTTGAATTTTGAACTGGAATTACCAAAAACAAAAGGTCGAGAAAATTAAAAACCTTTAATTTATAATATGAAAAACTACATTCATGATCTTGTCCATCAGCTTTCGGAAAAGCTGGACAGTTTGTGGCGTTATGACCAATATATACGAAACGCCAAAAAAGATAAATGCAAATCCTGCGTGAAGGTTTGGCAATATTTGAAAGCGACTGATAAAGATTGCGTAAGAGTGATTGAGGAAGAAATCGCAAAGATTGTTAAAGGGGGAAAGTTCCATACTTGAATGAAAATGGAAGAAAAATCGCTAAAACCGGACGGAAGTATCACTTCATCTGAAAAAAACTTCTAAAATCATGCCTCAATTTGAAAAAAGCCCGGAGGAGGGCATAAAAAAAGAGGTAAGCAGACGCGAATTCCTAAAGATGCTGGGAATAGCGGCGGCCTCGCTCCATTTGTATAGAAAAGAATCCGCAGCCCAAGAGGCATCAATGCCTTCAAGATATGAAAAGGGTTGGTTTTACACTCTGGAAGAAATGCAAAAAATTTATGAACAGGAATATAACAGCGAACAAAAACTGCTCCGCAATATAATTAAGAAAAGAGGCAATGAATGGATTGGGCAATCGGGCGGAAAAGAATTTATTATTCCGCAGTCATTTATAGACCAAACCCTGACTCATTTTAAGGAGATGCTCGAAAAGAATACGGCTCGCTTTTTATTCCGTTTAGACGCATCTCACGGCCACTTTTTTATTCACGATTCAATTTTTGAAAGATCTTACGCATCTCTCAAGAGTTACGAAACCGTCAGTCTTCTTGTTTCAGATAAAAACCTCGGCGTCTTATTCCATAATTCCGAACATCTCAAAGTTGAAGAAGGCGACAAGGATGCCCAAGAACTCTATCTCCGGAGGAATGTCCTAGGATGGTATGATGGACGGCCTTTAGAAATTTTGCCACTGCCCACCGAAACAAAAAGCACCGCTGCTTCAAGCCCACAAGGCACACATAATGTTGGTCCTCTTTTAAGCTTTGCCGCGCACAAAGATGGTGAGCTTGCTATAACGGTCGGCAATAAAGAAATTCGGCTGGACATATCCTTAAATGACGAAAATTATTGGTGAATTACGCCTATTATTTTTGCCGAAGAAAATTAATCTCATCGCTAAAATTATGAAAAGAATTATTGCCTTTTTCCTTAATAAAATTCATGGAACTGAAAAGAATTTGATTAAAAATATGAATACTAAAGATATCAAAAATGAAAATTAATATTTTACAAATCGGTAAAGAGGTTCTTAAGAATGAATCGGATGCAATCCAAACTGTTGAGAAAAACTCGGTTCGTCTTTTGTAAAAGCGGTTGAGTTGTTATATAGCGCGAAAGGAAAGATAGCGCTTGCTGGCATAGGCAAATCTGGAATTGTGGCGCGGAAAATTGCCGCGACTCTTTCCAGCACCGGCACCTTCAACCTTTTTGTCCATCCTGTGGAAGCGCTGCACGGCGACTTCGGCATGATAGGAAGGGATGATGTGATTATAGCAATCTCGCATAGCGGCGAGACTCCGGAGGTTATCAATTTTACAAATATAGTAAAGAAATTTGGCAATAAGATTATAGCAATCACCGCAAGTTAAAAATCAGAACTTGGGAAACTTGCGGATATAATTCTCCTAACCCATGTTAGGGAAGAAGCTTGCAAAATTTGCACCACTTTCAACCTGGCTCCCACCACGAGCGCGTTGACAGAATTGGCCCTGGGGGACGCGATTTCAAGCGCGCTTCAGGAAATGAAAGGATTTAAGCAGGAACATTTTACGAAATTACACCCCGGAGGCGTGCTCGGAAAATGAAATAACGAAGGCCTTGACAACATCTTTTAGTTTTGCTATCGTTTGAATAGCTGTTCAAATGACGCTCTTTGTCAAAGTGCAAAAGGGGGCTATATGGGCTTGCAAACTGTACCGGCAAGGATTATTGAAGTAATTGAATTTAACCCCAAATTACGCGCAATCCGCTTTATTCCAGAGGATGAGGCGTTAGCTAATTATCAGCCGGGTGACTTTCTTTACATACGCGTGCCAATATCCGAAGAAGACTCTGCCAGCACGATTAAAAGCTTATCTAATAAGACGGAAATACGCGCCTATTCTTTATCGAGCTCTCCAACCCAGCCGTTTTATGAGATTACAGTTATTGAAAAAGAAAATGAGCCGCATGTTTCTAAGCTATTGCAGCATATTGAATCAGGCAGAGATTTGATAGAAATCTCGGGCAAGAGCTGGACAAGACACGGCAAAATAACCTTATATGATGAACAAATTGATGGCAGTAAACTTCTTTTGATTGGCGGCGGTACTGGAATTGCGCCATTTATTGGAATGGTTAGATATATCAGAGATAAAAATTTGGGGGCTGATGTTTGGTTGCTGGGAAGTTTTCGGTCGCCGGAGTATCTTGTCTTCCATGAAGAATTGTTGAGTATTGCTCAAGGGTTACCCAACATAAAGTATTATCCCACCTTGACCAGACACCGAAATGATTCATGGGGATGGGGTCAGGGCAGATTCGTTGTTCGTGATAAAAGCGGGACCATAATCCATAACGCCTTTCCTGAAATAGTAAGCGGAATAGAGCAATTCACGGCTTATATATGCGGGCTCAAGTCCATGGTAAGCGATACCCAAGAAGCGTTAGGGCAAGCCGGAGTTAAAATTATCAAAGCCGAGGCATGGGATTGATTCTTGCGGTTTATTCTCACACCATTTGAGCAGATGTTCAAATGGTGTTATTATTCTAAATAATGGCAAACTGCTGCGAAAATCCACAATTTAATAAGGAGAGCAGAAAAATGGAAAAAGTGGAAGACGGCACACATGAAAAGCCAATAATCGCGCGTGAACTTTGGTTTCAAGAAAACGAAAAGATATTACTGCGAGAAAAAGCTTTTGATACCACGGTGAGGGCTGGTGATAGAATGGAAGGAACGACCGATCCCAAGGGCGGATATCGCGAAGGCGGATTTATTACGCTGAAAATCCAAAAGGGTGATGGCCGGTTTGATCCTTTGGAGACAGGAGCCGTCGCGTATTCTGTTGAAAAAAAGACATTGGGAGAGATTGAGCCGGATGATTTGGAAGGCACGCCATTGCCAGAAAAAACCAAAACGGCGCTCATTGAAAAATTAACGCGGCTTTACGGAAGAGATTTTACCAACGACGATATCGCTACGATTGTGCGGTTTGAGTATGCGGACAATATGAAGGATGCCGGTGATTTAATCCGAACAAAAGCTCTGATTTACGCCCATGAACCGAAAACTAACCCTGAAAGCATAGATTTTCTTTCATACACTATCCCGCTCATAGAGCATGACTATCCTGCCAAAACGCCTGTAATGTGGAATGCGGCATACAGGGAATTCGGGATTGACGCCGGAAATATCATGCTGGTCGGCGATCCGAAGCAATGCGGCTACATGCTGGATGTGTTTCGCAAAGACGCAAAATACAGAGGCGGTGGGGCCGGTGTTGGATTTAAAGATGAGGTTATTCCCTATCTTGATGAACTTGAGCCGCTGGCAAAAGAGATTGGCGCCGTGAATTTTATTATGAAAACGCCGGAAGGCAAGTTGAGGGGTTTCAATACAGACGGCGTGGGTTATGCGCAGAGTTTGTAGGAAGTACTCAAACAAAGATATGAAGAATTGCGAGGCAGAAAAGCAGTAATTTTGGGCGCTGGCGGAGCCGGCAACGCGGTTGCTTTCGCACTTGCGGAAAAAGGAATGAGGGTTGTGATTCTCAACAGAACCGTTGCAAAAGCCCGCGATCTGGCGGATAAGATAAACAGATACTTTAAGAAAGTGGGGTCAGACGAGATAGTGAGATTCGGCGGCGAAGAACTGATCGCTGCAGAAGTAAGAGATGCTGACGCGGTCATTAATGTCTCCACAAAGGGCTCGGTCGGAGAGCTGGAAAAGTATTCGGCTTTAGCGCCAGTGGTGTTGCCTGCAAACAAAGAAAATATCCGAGAAAATCTCAAACGAGCGGAAGCAGTATTGCGCGCTGTGCCGCGAAACGCGATTATCAGTGATATCGTGCTTGGTAAGGAATTGACGCCGTTGCTTCAAGCCGCTAAAAAAGCTGGTTTCAATGTTCTTGATGACATTCCAATGGTGATTAATCAGGGCGTGGAAGCATTTTGGTTGCTCTATAACAAAGAACTCCAAGCAAAAAATATTACAAAGGAACAAGTGGCCGAGGTTATGAAGCGAGCCGCAAGTTCCTAATTTATGAGCGCTCTTTGAGCGCTCTTTTAAATCCATTCGACAGGCTCAGGATTGATCCTGAGTTACATCGAAGGATCAATGAGAAAATGACAAAACTTTTTCCAAGCTCCGCAATGCGTCCTACTTGCCACACACTAAATTAGGCAACGCGCCCGACAGGACTCGAACCCCGCACCAGAACGCCTCGCGTTCGGTACGGGGCAGGCCTGTAACCTGATATCTGATGCGGCACTTGCCCCGTACCAAAAATAACTTACGTCCCCAGGAGGATTTGAACCCCCGACCTTCAGGTCCGCAACCTGACGCTCTATCCACTGAGCTATGGGGACTTAAGGTTGGCAATTCTTTTTTGGATACTTCGAGCGATCGCAAGAAGTTCTTGTTTTAAACTCTCGGCACCGCGTCCATACCTTATGAAACAGACCCCCGCAAAATTTCTTCTTTTACGTTTAGTTCCTTTTCGACTCTTTATAAAAACCTTTGCGAATTGCTCTTTTGGCACATCGAGCGTTTTCGACCAGAACTCTACGCTTCTTTTCTTATTGTGATAGTGATGTAAGTAAAGGTAGATTTTTATTTTTTCATTCTCTATCTGGAAAGCGTTTCGCAGCAAAGTTAGAAACAAAAGAGCAAGCGCAGGATCGGTATTTGCAAACTTGAAACCACTTTTGTCTGTTTTGTTTCCTTCTGCCCAATAGAGTACTGCGGCCAATGCTTTTTGAACTCTTATATCCGCCAAAGGGAATGTATCCACTTCAGCCAGGGCTCTATTTTGGATATTTTTCAGCCATTCCCGCCTTTCTTGCTGTAGAGCCCTCCTTGCCAGCGGTCTTATCCGAGCAAGATGTTGTAACCGGAATTCGGGATTCAGTTGGTAGGATGATTTGGGCAAATCATGGACCCAGTAATGCAGGGTACTCTTTGGGATGCTAAGTAGCTTGGAAATCTTATTGTAAGAATACTCCTTAAGACGGAGAGCTCGCGCTTTCTGTTTTAGCAAAAGGTTACGCTTCGCCACGGATTTCGAACTTAGGATATACTATATTTAAACCTATCTCTATTGTTCAAAATTGTAAAGAGCAAATATTCACAGATGCAAAACGCGCCAATCGTAATACCCCAGCACCAATTTTGCAAGATATTATGCGGCGAAACGCTGCGCCCATTATGGGATGGGGCTATTCACCCCGCGCATTTCGCGGCAGTTGCCAGCGTGTTCTGAATACCTCCATTATTTGCCTGGAATGGCAAAATTGGTGCGGGGTTCTAATTTTTGTTACTAAATTTTCTGCGCGCTGAAGGGCTTAAAAATTTAGAATCCTACAACCCGTGATAACAGCGATATGAAAGATTCATTTTGTTTTTCCTCGGGCAGAAATTTTAGGAGAATTTCCCGGATTTTTTCCGGATCGGTCTCGCCCAGGGGCGCCCTGATATAAGGCATGAAAATTTTTTTGCTCTCAACGCTCAATTCTTTGAAAAGGGGCGGATCAAAAAAAACCCAGAAAGAAGAAAGATCGTCAAAATTGTAAAGACGATTGCCAATTTCCAGGCCGTCTGATGTCACAGAGAGGCGCACTTTTCGCGGTTTCTGCTTCGCCAAGACTGCTACGGTGAGTCCGGCAACTACGATGAACAACGCGAAAAAGTAATTTTGCATAAATATGGCAACAACGGCCGCAAGGATGGTAACGATTCCAAGGGCAACGAACCACAGGTTCTCTTTTGGCAAATGTTCATATTCTTCCGTTTCCCACGATAGATAGACGGTATGCTCTCGTTCGGTTGCGCCAGTCTCCGGGGCAGTTTTTCCATAGGGCTCTTTCAGCGCTCTCTCGCCCGCCTCAATTTCTATGGGGTGGATGCCTTTTCTTAGTTTTTTCAGGTCAAGGAGGTGGACCATGCGAATTTTCTCAGCGAGGCAAGCAAGCTTGCTTGCGCAGCCGAGATGTTAGAAAATTTAGCACCCTGTTAAATAGCGCTTCGCGCTAATTTTGCGGAGCAAAATTATTTAACAGGGTAAAGGTTTTGTAGCTAAAATTTTTTCGCCATCGGCTCAAAATTTTAGACAAAGCCCTTTAACGGAATAATTCAATAATTTTTGCCCATGTGCCAAGTATGCTTTTTTGCGCGGCTTGGAAGAATCGGGTGATAAAGACGGGCTTGCTTTCTTCAGCGGGCTTTGACGGCGTTGGTGTTGGAGGAGGCGGGAGGGGAGTTCGTGCTGGGAGGTGTGTTGGCGCCGGAGCGGGTTTTAGAGCCGGAGCAGGTTTTGGTTCGGGAACTGGCGCGGGCTTTGGCGCGGGAGGCGGGAGAACTGGCAGTGGTGACGGCGGAGTTGGAACCGGAGCCGGAGCCGGAGCGGGTGGTGCGTCCTTACACTTAAAATCGTACCCCACGATACAACGCTCCTTAGTGTCATAGATCGCAGTGGGACCAGTCGCAAAACCTTGAGAACATACAGGTTGCGACAATTGAGGACAGGGCGGGAGAGGCGGTGGAGGAGGCGGCGGCTTTGGCGTGTAGACAACTTCAAGTTTTGGGCGGAGCTCCGCCATTGACGACTCCGAAGCATAAAATGTTGCAGTCCTAAGAGTAGTCCCAATCGTTTCTTCAAAAAATCTTAGCATCAGACCGTTATTGGCTTTGCCTCCGGCCCAAGCCGTGACTGCGGAAGTGACATCTATTGTAAGAACGCTTTCGGTTCCTCTTGGCAGCAATACCTCCGCGGCAACAGGGATTGAATCAGAGCTTGCCGGCACGTCAGCCCCGTCATTTGCCCAGCGATTTTCGCCTTCAATAACGCTCCGCTGGTACTGACGCCAACTGGGAGCCCGTAGATAACCAGATTCTGTTTCCTCCCATCTTTCCAGTACCCTGTAAACATTCACCCGCATGTTTTCCGGGCCGGTGATGCTTGCCAGCGTCAACTTCAGAGCGCCGGAATTGATGGCAGCGCTCGTCGGAATTTGCGAAGGCCCGTCGCCAATGATGTTTGGAAATTTTAGGAGGAATCTTCTTGTATCTATTGTCGTTTCTACGCCGACTGTTTCCTTAAAGCGCTTCAAATCTAATTGCGCGCTGTCGCCGCTTCCGTGATATTCGCTGGGTTTTACAAGCGCATCCTCCAAATAGCGGCCGCCGATTGTTCCGTCGTCTGTTTCCGACGCACTTCCTTTTCCGTCGCCAAGCTGATAGGTTACTGTTTTTGGCGCCGATACTCCTTCAAGCCCGCCGGCAAACTCTCTACCATCCGGGCTCGGAAGAAAAGAATTAGCCGCCAAAAGCAGGAGGCCGAGAAACAGCAGTAGTTTCAGATGCTGGATCATACTGATTTATTGTAGCAAGGGCGAGGGAATAAAAACAAGCCGCGTGCGGCTTGTTGATAGATTTAGCGGTTTATTTTTGGAACAAAGATCGGGCATCGAGTCACCATGAGCGCAATTTTTCCTTTGACGCAGGTGTCATAGAAGGCTTGCGCAAATGAGCAGTTGTCTCGCTGATTCGGCTTTAGATTTGCGCAGTTGAGGCACAGGCACTCGTCTTTCCGCATAGTTTCGGTTACAGGGTTGACCCACACCTCTCCGTCTCTGGGGTGAAGCATTTTGCCGATAGTTTTCTTAACTTTCATTTTCTTACCTCCTCTTGATAGCCCATCAGCTGCATTCCCCTTTTTGCGGTGTTGCTACGGTGGCCGTCAATGGACATTGCGCTGGACTGATTGGAGTAATCAAGCCAGCAGTCACTCCTGCCTTTACCGAGCTGATTAGCGTAGAGGCGAATGTGATAACATCCCCGGGATGTCTTTTTGACGGTAAAATCGCGGATGGCAGAAGACGGAAGACCATAGCGCTTTTTTCTCGATCAAAACGGCTGTTAAAGCCCAGCTCTTCCCGCCAAGACCTTCTCAAAGAATCCGGCGGCATTCGCCGACGAAGATAGACGTAAATGTTCGTGAGCAGTTCCAGGCAGGTTTTTAGATTGCCCTCATCGAAAGCCCTTGCAAGGAGTGTGAATGGATTACCAACATCTGAAGTTGTCTTTCTTGCGCCTTTCTTTTTCGCCACCTTTCCTCTCCTTTCTTATTGGGTTTGCCGTATTAATTTGTCCGGCACATCAAAAAATCCTTGGCGGCCTTTGTAGGGGATCGGCGTTGGAAAACGCCTTTGGTTTGCCATAAACCAAGCAAAAGTGTTTTCTCCGTAAGGCCGTGGTCCTATTTCCATGTGTAGCGAGCGTAGCCGCTTCCAGCGTTCTTCGGAGAGTTGTTTGGTTGTGATGAGGTCAGTCATGCCGATAATGGCGCCAACAACTCCGGCCATAATGCCACACCGCGCGCAGGCCTCGACATCCACTTCGAGACCGGCATGAATCAGCAGCGGGCCTCGGTATTGGGTATTCCATTTTCTGATTTCCATTTTGCGCCTGCCGCTCACGATAAGTTCGGCCCAGGGCTGGCGAATGCTAATGGCTTTCATGTTCCCTCCTTGTGATTTTTAAAGTGCTGGTTAAACTAAAAACAATCTATCAAGGAAACGGATCTTTTGCAATAAGTGGGCATGAAGTTTGGTGAATAATGCCTATTTACGGTAATTTCTAACATATTTACGATCACCTAAAATTGCGGACAAGGCGGGTTTGTTGGCGGATGGGAAGGAGTAATGGCCATTTACACAAAATTTTGCGATCGCAAAGTTTTGTGTAAACAGAAAAGATCTAAAAAGGATATGCGCTCTTTTAACAACCTATGCAGAGATTATGGAAATTTTAAATGAGGATAGTAAAAAGTCACCGAGTGGAGGAGCGTTTATGCATTATGAGGTCGAGATTAAACCCAAAGAGGTCTGGGCATAAAGACCAAAAGCCGATCTATGCAATCGGCATTTAGTTTTATCTTTTTAGTGTTTCTCGGTCGCCGGTTTGTTTCGGCTGATGTCATCACTAGATCTACTGGCAGGTAAAAAATGTTGTATGCGGAAGGTGGAGGATTCGAACCTCCGAGAGGATTTCTCCTCTACCGCATTTCAAGTGCGGCGCATTCGTCCACTCTGCCAACCTTCCGTAATCAAAAGACGAGCGTAGCCGCTCGTCTTTTGATTTTATAATTTTTGGAGACGTTTTGCAACGAGGCGCAATTTTTTCTTCCAGACAGCGGGCTGGGTGGTGTTTATTTCTGTGAAGAATTTTATCGGTAATCTAAGCGGAGAGTAGCTTCCGCCGTTGGCCTCGCTCCAACGGTAGTGCCACGGCGTTCTGCGGGCGTGTTCGCGCGCCGCAATCGCCGCGCTTTCAAAAATATCCGTTTTCGGATTATAGCGGCCCCTAAGAATCCGCGCGAGCATCATGTCGCGGTCGCAGGTCAGGTGAAGATAGAGGACTCTGGCGTTGAAGCGGCGCGCAAAGCGCTCCAGCTTTTTTCGTTTCGGTTTTTCAACAAAATCAGAATCAAGAATCGCGTTACCGCCGCCTTTTAAAATTTTAGCGAGCATGGCGTAATGGATTTTGTCCGTTGTTTGCGGAGTAAATCCTTTACCTTTTTCGCGGAGCTCAACCCGGATTTTGTTTTTCTCAACTACATCCCAGCCGACCAATTTTTTGAGGGCTCTTGCGATGGTGCTATTGCCTGCGCCGGTTACTCCGACCATTGCCACCAGAACGGAATTATTCGTTTTTGCGCCAGAGATTTTGGCGCGCGAAACAAACGCTTTTTGTATTTCGTCAAATGATTTTGCCATGATCGTCTAAATTTTAGAGCATTAGCGAATAAAATTTAGTTACAAGCATGAGCATCCCTCTCCAATTTTGCCTAGGCAATTTGGAATAACTAGTTGATAAAGAATGCTCGTGTATAACTTTTGCGAAGCGCGTGCGCGGATAGCGCATCCCTTTGTGGGCGAAGCGCTTCGCTCTGACTTATTCTGCAAAATTGGCGGGGGATGGCATACCCTAATTACCTTATGTTTTAACTATAGCGACTTTCTCACGAAAATCAATATGAGGCGGCGTATTCTGAAAATAGCTCGAATGGAATTCTGTCCTCGCCGCGCGGAGCGCGGCTCGGATTGGGCGGGCGGGCAAAACGAAAGGCGAAGCCGAGAGCATTAACAATTTCAAATTTTTAATTGAGTTAATTATAACTCAATTCAGCGAATTTTTCAATTTAAGATTATTGAAAAATTCACTGGCTTTGGCGGCAAATTCTCGCTCTTTGAATTATGAAAAAGAAAAGGCCTCTCGCAGGGATTCGTTTTTGGCGAATATACGAGAGACCGGGTTGATAGGAGGCAGTGCCGGAGTTATGCCGCCGCGTAGATGCGCTCGACTTCCTCGCCGAGCCACGCGTTGACGACCACCTTGGACTTCTCGACGGTCTCCCGCAACTGCGGCATGAGTTCCGTCTCGAGTTCCTGTTCCAGCTCGTGCCGCTCTTCTTCGTCGGCTTCGGTGCCGAGCATGTCGAACATTGGCTGGACGATGATCTTCTTGAGCACGTCGGCGTCCATGAACTTGTTCACCGCTCGTTTGTAGAGAGCGACGAACTGCTTCTTGGTGAACATCCGTCGCGTGATCTCATCCGTCGTGTTCTCGAGCGCGAAAAGCTCGGTCGGCAGGATGCCGCGTTCGGCCGCGAGATCGAGCACGGTCGTGGCCCACCGCCAGTACTCCTCGTAGGGATTCTTGCGGGGCGGGACCATCGCGTGCACCATCTCGAAGATGTTCTCGAACATAGTTTTCATGAACTTCTCGAACATCTTGCGCTCCTCGACTTCGAGCTCGTCGCCTTCGATCTTCGCGATCTCGTCGATCATCGAAGGAACGAATCTGACGAAGTCCCGAGACGAGAGCAGGGGCGTGGTGCGCCGGTTCTGCTTGAGGCGACGAGCAAGCACGTCGGAAATCCAGT
>CAZDKA010000006.1:0-25383 GCA_964505815.1 uncultured Candidatus Saccharibacteria bacterium
AGAATCCTGCCCCGGCCCTTAATGCCGATAATGTCGGCCGGAAGAGACGTAATTTTTCTAATCCCCTCCTCCCACGGCATCAAACTCTTATCTTGGACGTACTTGTGGAGAAAGTGCGGGAAAGTTCCGAGCGACCTGGGATGGGCGAGCTTGCCGCTTTTGATGAACTCTTTAGATACCCCTCCGCCGTCGCTCGCCACGGCGGCAGCCTGCGATTTCAGCCCCACAGGAATATTTTTTGCCGAAAGGGTCCGGCCGAAAATCATTGCCCGGCCCTCGCTTGAAAGAATCAAATCAAGCATGGTCTCCTCCGGAGTTCGGCCGGAAACCTCGGCAATCTCCTGAATGCTTTTTCCGTTTACCGCCGGATTATCGGATGAAGCAATTACAATTTTATCAAAATGATACGTTTCCGGTTTTAGGTAGCCGAGAATTTTTTTCCGGGCGTCTTTGTCGCGGAAACGCTGGAACATCTCCTGAAAGCCGCCGAGGCGGGCCCATCGCGGCAGAAGCTGATAAAGAAAAGAGCCGGTGCGGGCATAAGGAAAGATGTCAAAATGAATATTGACACCGTCGCTTCTTGCGCTCTCAACCATTTTGACCGCTTTAGGGAATGCCGCCCACCCTCTCCGGCCCGCGGCTTTTAAGTGACTTATTGAAACAGGAGCTTTTGTTTCTCTGCCGATGCGAATCGCTTCATTGACCGCTGACAGAAGGTCGCGTCCTTCGTTTCGCAAATGTGTTTTATAAATTCCTCCGCTTGTTCCGAGTATTCTTAATATGGTTATAAGCTCTTCGGTTGTGGAGACCTCTTCGTGGGAGTTGGCAAGACTGGTTGAAAATCCGAAAGCGCCCTCTTTGATGCTCTTTTCAATAAGATAGTGCATCTTGAGTATCTCCTCGGGTTGTAACGGCCGCACTTCATCGTCTATAATTCCACGGCGCAAAGTGTTGTGTCCGACCAGGGTCGCGACATTGACGCCCGGGTGATGACGCGATAGCTCATCCAAAAATTCGCCGAGTCCCTGCCAGTTGATATTGGCTTGAGAAACATTCTGCCACTTACCCAAAGATTTTATCGCCTCTGGCGAGCCGAGCGGGGCGAGCGACACTCCGCAATTTCCAACAACAATAGTGGTAACCCCCTGAGTTAAACTTGACTCCTGCAGCGGATCCTGAAAAAGCGAGCCGTTTGAATCGGAGTGATTGGTAATGTCAATAAAGCCGGGCGCCACGAACCGGCCGGTAGCGCCAATTATGCGCTTAGCCTCCTTATCGCCAAGAAGACCGATGTCCTTAATTAGACCTTCTTGAATGCCGATGTCGGCGTTAAATTTCTGCTTGCCGGTGCCGTCAATAATCGCAGCGTTTTTTATTATAATGTCGTATGTCATGTTTGCCGACCCAGCCCTTTAAATATTACGGCCGGGCTGGAATAGCCAATTTAATTTGAAAAACTCTCTTGGGGAACTCTATATTTTATCGTAAGCATAAAGAGCTGGGTCGCTACAAACATGAGCACCCCGCCCTAATTTTGCCGCGTCTATGTAAAATCGGCTGTAAGATTATTGCGCCAGCAAACTTTCGCAAGGCGCGGGTGCCGAATAGGCACATCCCGTAATGAGCGAAGCGCCTTGCCATGGCACGTCTCGCAAAATTAGGGCGGGGGCTATACCTTCCCATCTTACAACAAAAAAAATCCTCCGCAAAGGAGGGGGTTGAAGATTTTAGGTCATCAGCGGCCGAGTAATGCTATCACCATGCCAATCATTGCGAATACGAAACTAATGACCCAGAATCTCATTGTTACTTTGTAGTGCGGCCAGCCGATGGCTTCAAAATGATGGTGAATCGGCGCGATAAGAAAAACTTTTTTGCCGCGCAGGCGTTTTGACGTCATCTGGATAATAACCGACAGGGACTCGAGTGCGGGAACAATGGCAATAATGGGAAGAACTATCACCGCGTCGGTTAAAAACGCGACAACGGTAAGAGTCGTGGTGAGGCCCAGAATTCCCGTCTCGCCCATGTAAAAACGCGCCGGAGGAATGTTAAACCATAAAAAGGCCAAGAGCGAGCCCAAAAGTACGCTTGAGAACGCGGCGAGGTCAATCTGATTTTGGAAAAAAGCAATGCCGCCGTACGCGGAAAAAATGGTGGCAAAGACCCCGCCGGCAAGCCCGTCCAGGCCGTCAGTAACACTCGTTGAAAAAGTGGCGAGCATGACCACAACAAAAAGCGGTATGAACCAGAGACCCATTTCAATATCGCCAAGAAACGGCACAAAAAGCGAGTCAGCGCCCAGACGAAAATAAAACCAATAAGCGCCGATGAGTGCGATCGCGAGCACAACACCGAGCCGCAGCCGAAAAGGCAGTCCGCCGGCAACATATCCGCCTCGTCCGAACACTTGCAGGATGTCATCGGCAAGCCCCAGTAAGGAGGCGGCAAGAATGGTAAAAAGCGGAAGCCAGGTCTGGTTGCGGCTGACAAAGTTTATTTTGTCAAAAAGCGCGGACTCGGTAAAATCCGCGAGCAGCAAAAACGCTCCGGCGACAAAAATCGTAGTCGTCCAAATCAAAATCCCGCCCAAGCGCGGAACATTGATCTCGCGGTCTTTATGCAACTCGTGAAAAAGCGGGGTTGAGGAGCCATCCGGGGCCATAGTTCTGGCCTCTTTTCGCCACAGGCGGTACTTGTAAAGAAAGTGCGTGAGGACTGGAGTTAGGGCGAGCGCCACGAAAAAACTAACGGCCGCAAGGCCGAACACTTTTACAACGCCCAAAATTATCTCGCCTTCTTGCATATCACTTTAAGGATACCTCAAACGACTCTTCAAGCCACCTCAAAATTGCCCGGCCATCGCCAAACCGGTCTTGGCTTTTGAGGATAACTACAACTATGGGGTCGCGGGGAGCAAGGTTATAAAGCATTAAAAGCGCCTCGCCGGCTTGATCCGTAAATCCGGTCTTGGAGCCAGACAGGGCCGGAAATTCCTTCAGGAGCTCGTTGGTGTTCTGAAAGCTGTAGGCCGTGCCTTCTTTTGAAAAAATCTCGCCCTCAATAATTCTAGAAACGTTCCAAATCGCCGGGAAAGAGTAATAAATTTCTCGGCTAAGTAAAAATAAGTCCTCGGCCGTTGAGTAATTCAGGAGGTTGTCGCGGCCTCCGGGATTCATAAAATGGGTATTCCGCAATCCCAGGGCCTCTCTTCTGTTATTCATCAGGAAAACGAACTCGGCAATGCGCTCCGGAAATGACAGAGCCGATAGCGCCGGATTTTCCCGAAGCACGGTCTCATCGGCCGCGGCGTAAGAAGCATCGTTATCCGATTCGGCAATAGTCAGCATCAGAAGGTCTTCGGCTTTGACTGCCTCTCCGGCTTTTACTTTTGACTTCTTCTCGTCAGGTTCCAAAACGTTCTTTGCCTCCAGCGACAAAGGCACAAATTCCATAGAACCAACCTTTTCAATAAAAAGCATGGCAGTCATGAGCTTGGCTAAACTCGCAATCGCAAAAATCTTTGATTCGTTCTTGGCGAGGATGATCTCGCCGGTGCGAAGGCGTCTCGCCAGAATTCCTTCTGCGGAAAGATCCGGCGGGGGCTTATCGCCGATCCGCTCAAGCACCGCAAGTGTGGTTCTTTTTTGGAGATGCTTGGGCGGCCCCTCAGGCGCCATTTCCAAAAAAAGAGACACCAGTATAAAAATACCTGCCAGAATAGCGAGTTTGGCAAGAATCTTCTTCGTTTCTTCCCTAATAGAAAATTGCTCCATTTTAAGCTGTTTTTCGGGCGTCATGGGCTATCCCTATGATACATGACACTTTTTATATCTCTTACACCAAGTTAAATGTCATAAATGATTATGGCTTCGTAGCCGTCGTCGGTTTTCTTAATCTCGGCGCCGTGATAGGTCACGGCTTTGATATCTTCGTCAAACTCATCTACCGCCGCGCCCAAAAGCGTGCCCTTCAGGCGGGTCTCGGAAAATTCTTCAAAATTGACGCGGCTATATACTTCATTATGCGTATCGGCAAGGGTCAGAGCTGAGGACAGGAAATTTACAAGAAGGATGGTATAGTCCCCGCCCGCATCATCCACAGGTCTTGCCGCCCTACCGGCAAGAGAGCCCGCGCCTTTTTTCATGTATTCTGCCATGCCAAGCAGGGAATTCTCAAAAAGTTCCTCGAGGGTTTTGCCCCAGGCCCGAATGCGAAGATCAGCAGTGTGCGGCAAAAATTCAAAGGGCGGCTTATGTACTTCTTCCTCGCCGAGTAGGATTGTTGCAAGGGTCTGGTATTCAGCCCCTGTTATTTTGAGCCGCGACTCCATAATGGCAAGCTCACAGGCCTCAAAAGAGAGCGGCGTCTCTTCAAGCATTTTTGTCTTTTCTTCAAGCTCGCGAAGATCCCCCTCTTCAAAACGCGCGAGAGTCAAATGCGGAATTGGGGCTCGGCCTTCCTTTACAAAACCCGGCATGATTTTTGCTTCAAAAATTTTATCTTCCAGCGCTTCCTTAAGCTGTCTCAGCCCTCGCGAGGACCTGCCGGAAAGCCAAATCATTCTCGCTTCTTTGCCGGGTGGAGCAAGGATAACGGCATTAAATGATAACGAAAAGGGCCGTATGTCTCCTACGGCACTTTTTACAACACCAATCACTTGCTTTAACTCGTTCTCGTCCGCATAAAACGGCGGGACAACGGTAACGTGCCAGTTTGACGGCGGAGTCCAGCGAATCGGCAGCCACTGCCAGCGCTTTACCACCTCGGTTATTTTTTCGCGGAGTTCCTCGGGGAGTTCAACGGCGATGAAAATCCTTTTGCGCATTAGAGTTTATAAATCACGTCTTTCCGCTCAACTACGACTGGCCAGCGCCGCTTTTTTGCGGCTTTGAAAAGCGGCTGGTTCGGGTTAAAGCAAATCGGCCGCTCTACCATTTTTAAGAACGGAATGTCGCTCTCCGTGTCACCCACGCCGATGGAGTGTCTCAGCGTCAGCCCTTCTTTTTCAACGGCGCGCTTTAGGATTTTTGCTTTGTCGGAAATCAAATCGGCGTAAAGCGTCTTGCCGGTGAATTGGCCAAAGCGGTCAACTTCATAAATACGGCCGTACACTTTGTTAAAGCCGAGTTTCTTGCAAAACTCGTCAACAACTTCACGGGGCGAGCCGGAGATTGCCAAGAGATAGTAACTCTCGCGCCGAAGGTCGCGAACAAGATCGCGGCTATAGCGGTAAATCCTGTTTTGATGAAAAGCGACTACTTTCCGGGCTGTATGCAAAAAATCGCGGCGCCGAACTCCGCGAATTTCGCGCTCATACGCCCTGACCACTGCGGCGATGTACTTTTCATAACCCGCCTTGCGCTCAAGCCAGTTTTTATACGAATGCGCGTACACCTTGCGGGCGCCTTTTGAAAACACGCCATCGTGAATAAGCGCCTCGGTCAGCTCAATCAGCAAGCTTGAGCGAAAAATCGTCCCGTCAATGTCAAAAATTGCCACTCTTTTCAACCGTTTCATATCTTTGTGATGACCTTCGGCCCCGGCTTCTCAGTAGAGGCAATAATTCTCAAATTCGAAAAGCCGCGCCTCATGGAATATGCAAACCAGCGCGTGTCTACCACAGGTTTTTTCCCGACCTGGTTACAAAGCAAGGCGTTGCCAATAAAAACTTCCCACCCACGCTCAGAAAGCAAGACCGGGCCATAATAATGATATGACCGGCCTGAGCGCAAAAGATAACCGGCTTTCGCCTTCACGAAATGACTTAAACACTTCGTGACACGTTCAGCGTTACTCACTGAACATGGACAGGCAAAATCAATTTGAGGAACATGGCGGATCTCACCACTTTTTAATTTTACTCTTGAGGTGAACCCGAGTTGCCAACCACGCTGTAATCTTTGCCGTAAGGCGCCGACGAACCGGATTATTCTTTCTGGCGAAGGATTCCGAAGCCGATACAGCTTCAATCTCCCTTTGTCAGACAAAGATTGGAGCACGTAATAGTATGCGGCAAAAGTAATTTCTTTGATGTTTTTGTTACTCGCCACAATACGGCTCACAACATCAATTGCGTTGATACTTTTTTTGAGGACAGGGCGCGCCATGTTCATTCACTAGCAAATTCTCTAAATCTGCAAAATTCGCAATCCGAGTGTGCGGCTGGCTGACGGCCTTTTACGATTCGCACCACTTCTTTGAGCGTATCTATGCCTCTCTCCGGGCTTATTTCCATATTCACCAGTTCCGTATTGAAATCCGCCGAGTGCCCTCCGTATTTTTTCGGCCAAAAAAAGAGGAGGTAACCGTACGAAGCGATCGGATAGTCGTTTTTGTCAAAAAGCAGGGCGTAAAGATCTAGTTGGGTCTGATAATGCGCCGAGGTGTCTTCCTTGGGCGGGTAGCCGCGGGTTTTGAAATCAAGCACTACGAATTCACTTTTTGGATTAACAATCAGCTCGTCAATCGCGCCTTTCAGCACCAGATGCATCTCCTGAAATTCGGTGAAGATGCCCCGGCGGTTGTTCCGCCAAATATCTAACTTTTCCAAATCGTCAAAAAGCTTACCCTCAACTTTTCCTTCCAATTCTGGCGGCATCTTCCCGCGCTTTCGAAATTCGTCAAAATAGTCCTTAAATAAAATGTCAAATCCGCCGGGCAAACTCGGGAAAGGCCCGGAAGGCCGTCTCAATCCCTCGCGAAAATAAAGCCAAAGACACCTCGGGCACTCAAGAAGCATGCCGATCTGCGAGGGAGAAACTGTGATGTGAGATTTTGATATGTGGGGCTTCATTGTTACTCACCCCGATCATAACACGAGCCTTTCTTCTTTGTGGAGCAAGGAATGGCTGCCAAGCTCTTTCTGCCATCCCGCTTTGTGCTCGACAACCCAAAAATCTATCGGTCGCGATTACAATAAAAGGCCCCGGGATGTTCTCCGAGGCCTTGTTTTGCCGAGCACGGGGATACTTATGCCGGCTTTCCGGCGTGCTTGAGGAGTTCCCACACCAGGCGTGATTTCTCGCTTGCGATCTGGGCTCTCTCGTCGCCCGAGGCGATGTCGATCAACACCTCATAGGTCTTGTCGATCGCGATGCGGCCGCTCAAAATGAGCGACTCGCCGGTGGTCACGCGGGTGTACCCCGACTTCTCGTCGAACCGAAACCTCCAGTAAACAACACGGAACTTTCCCTCAGGAAGGGACTCCCACTCCTCAAGCCCCCAGATAATCTGCCCGCCGTAGACGGTGAAGAACGCCATCTTGCCTGCCCGGTAGGGCTCGCCCACCCGAATCGCAACGAGCGAGTGGTGTTCTGAGGCCGCCAGTTCGCCGATCTGGGGAAGAAGCATCACCATCCGCCGAAGATCCGAGTCGCTCGGCTGATAGGGCTGCCAGGCAAAGGCTGACGTTGCCAGAAGGAGGAGACACATACACAAAAGCGCGGACCAGCTCGATTTCATTGCTGGACTCCTTTCTTGCCTTTATTTGTAAAAGGCCGTTTTCGAGTAACTTTATTATACAATTCTTTTATGTTTTTGTAAAGTGACATGAAAAAGCGGCCATTGGCCGCCATTTTAGTTATCAGTAATGCGCATTCTCATCTTAATCGGATGAGCACCGCGGATCAAAGAACTCAGTGAAATGTAGTGGGCTCCTGTGCCGGCAACTGCGCCGCCCTCAAGTTGTCAAGGTCGTGGCCTCTACGAGTTTATAGATGCTTTTCTGAGGTCTGGATAAACCTTAGTGGATCAACGCTTGCGCCATTCACTTTTACTGAAAAATGAAGGTGCGGCTGGATGGAGTAGCCGGTGTTTCCGGAAAACGCGATTACTTCGCCTTTTTCCACGAACTCGCCGGTCTTTTTCTCAATTTTGTCCAAGTGAAGATACAAAGAATAAATCCCGATGCCGTGGTTGACCACGAGCGTCTTTCCATAAGTATCAAGCTCCTCCGAAAACGAAACCACGCCATCGTTTGCGGCACCAACCGGCGTACCAACCGACGCGTCCAGGTCCACGCCGAGGTGCTGGAACTTAGCAGTCCCCCTTTTTCGGATATTTCCGAATTCCCCTCCGACTTTGATTTCTTTGAGCGGCCGCATGAACGCTCCCGCAAAATAAACTTCCGAGGTAAACACTTTGAGAACCGAGTCCAGCGTCGGCTTTTCCTTGTCCACGATATTTTTGACTATTTTTGACGGAGTGAATCCTTTTGCTTCAAGCTCCTTGGTAACTTTGAGGTCGGTTACGGGAAACTCTCTTTTTGCTACGAGGATTTCTTTCTTAAAATTCTTGCCGTCAGGAAGATTAATGTTCAGGTCGTATTTTCCGGGCGATGCCTTAGCGTCAATCCCGACAATCGCGACCGGGTCTCCGAAAACGACTCTTTGGAAAAAGTTTATTTTCGTCTTCCCCAGTTTGCCGCTAATTTCCGGAGAAGAAGTCGCGTTTTTTATCTTGATAAAAAGGGTGTCGCCCTGCTCCAATATATGCCCGGAAAGCTCAACCGGGGATATGGTTCGACTTCGCTCACCATCCTGAGCCTGTCGAAGGAAGGACTCTTTTATGTTCTTGCTGTTAACAATTGCCGCCGGCTCTGTCTCGCTGTTCACCCAAAAAAATAAAAAACCGGCTCCCGCGGCTAAAAGAAGCGTCAAAAGTGCATAAAATATTGTTTGGCGGTGATAAGTCACTTTCTAAATTAAATGGATTTGACCACGGGCACGGAGGCCCGGTTAACGAAGTTTTCGTACGGGACACCACGAGCAGGAGGGCTCATGTAAGTCAAATCCATGAAATCAGCTTTCGCTCGGAAATACAAATGAATATATTTGTATTTCACTCGCTCACTTGATTATAATCCGCAAAACATAAATAGAAAAAGGCGGATCAAACCGCCTTTAATACTGAACCATACTATCTATCCGCGATGCGCATCTTCATTTTGGTCGGATGCGCGCCGCGAGTCAAAGAACTCAGAGAAATATAGTGGACTCCTGTCTCGGCAACTTTGCGGAGGTCCTTATCGCCGATGCCGGAGGCCTCGAAAATCATATTTCTGCCGTATCTACGAACCGCCTCGGCCATCTCGTCAAAACCCATGTTATCAAGAAGAACATACCTGACTCTCCCGTCTGCCGCAACAGTCTCAAGCTCGCCGAGTGTTTCCACTTCAATCTCAACCGCCACGAGATGCGACTTTGCCCGAAAGGCATTATCTATGGCGTTTAGGACGCCGCCGTCAATCTTAATGTCCTCTTTTTTAATAAGAATGCCGTCGAATCGGCCGTGACGGTGATTGACTCCGCCGCCAATCCGCACGGCATACTTCTCAAACGCGCGGAGCCCCGGTGTGGTCTTTCGCGTATCGAGAAGCTTTGTGGGGAGGCCGCGGATTTCATCAACACACCTGCGGGTATTCGTCGCAATCCCGGACATATGCTGTAGGAGATTCAACATTGTCCGTATGCCGTGCCGAAGCACTTCAGCGTCTACATCAAATTCGGCAACCACGTCTCCGGAGGCAAAAGAGTCTCCCTCGTCTCTCAAGTACTCCATTCTCACTGGCGAAACGTTTGTAGAAGTCAAAAGGTTGAAAAGCGCAGCGATGAGTTTCCCGCCGCAGAAAACGCCTTCTTCCTCAACCAGAATCCGCGCTACTACGCGCCCTGATTCTGGGCTGGCCGGCACCTCCATTGCTCCGAGGTCTTCCAGAAGAAACTCCTCCAGTTTGCGTCTCACGAAAATCTCGTTCATCTGCCAACCTCCTTTCCCAATCAGGTGTTTTTAAGCATCCGCTCAATCGCCTCGAATGCGCTCTTCCGAACCTCTTCATCAAGCGTGACTTCGTATTTTTCCTCATCGGAAGAAGTCATGGACTCAAGAAGATTCTCAAGAGTCGTGGCTTTCATGAATTCGCAAGATGCGTTTTCGGTTACGGGATGAAAGCGCTTTGCCGGAACTCCTTTCCGAAGCGTATATATCATCCCGGATTCCGTAGCGACAATGAACTCATCGGCAGTCCCGGCCTTTGCCGAGTGCCAGATCATCTCCTGGGTAGAGAAGAAATACGACTTCCTCCCCAGCTCGCCGCTTGCGGCGCGCGACATGCATTCTACCGCACAACCGCATTCCGGATGTACGAGAAGCTCAGCGTCCGGATACAAATCCATTGCCGCATCCAGCGCATTCCGGTTGATCTTCTGCTCGTGAACATGGCAGGCCCCGTCAAAGGGATCAACCAGGTCCGGATTAACCCACTGACTCCCGGCTTTGAGCGCCATGCCAAGAATCACCGAAGTCAGATACTTATCGGGAAGCGACAACACTCGTTTTCCAGGATTCTCGCGCATTGCATACTCAAATACTTTGAGCGCGTTTCGGGATGTGAACACTGCCCAGCTCTTTGCTTTGGCCTCGGGAGTGGAATTCATGTATGAGAGCACAATCCCTCGTGGGTTTTGTCCGAGCCACATATCTATCATATCCCTGGGGGGCCGCTCGGTGAGCAACCGCTGCGAAATATCTTCCTCTTTCATTTTCCTGAAGTCCACCTTGATGCCGTGAAGCGAAGCAACCAGCGAACAGCCGGCAAAACGCGGCATGAAAACCCGCATGCGATCACCGAGAATGATTTTTACCGTATCGCCCATGAAGCGAACGGCGGACATCCGCACTCGCGCGACCTTTCTGCCAAGTGTCTTCATGAGATCCGGGGCGGGCATATCAAGAATCTCTTTGGCCTTAAGCCCGAGTCCGAGCGAGTCGCCGACAAAGTCGCAAACCTCCTGAACCTCGGGCCGCTGGTAGTAGTGACCGAGCAAGAGCTCGCCCTTCTCTTCGGCAAGCCGCCGCACGGCCTCCCCCATCTCGGCAAGTACCTGACAGCGCGGAAAAGAATAATCCGCTTCCGGATAAAGATCCGCGGCAAAGCGATTAAACTTCTCGTACCAATCTCGCGAACGCTCGTTAACCGTCATCTTGCTCCTCCTTTCGTTGAGAAAGGCCTAATGCTCGCGCATTTTATCCAAAAAACTTTCTATGAGCTCGATGTCCTCAATTGCGTTCCCGAGAGAGCTTGAAGCTCCCGGAGAAGGCGTGACGTTACAGATAACTGGATGCCCAGGGTCGCCCACAAACTTTCCGATACCCATGATCAAGCGCTTCTCCTTCAAATGAACGAGCTGCGGACGAATGCCGCCCATGCCTTTCCCGAAATGCAGATCCCCGTATTTTATGGTTGGGATGATCTTTCGGGCAGCCCACTTCAAAAAGAAGAGTTTTCCCAGCCACGGCAGGTTGTACAAAATGTTCTTTATCTCAAAACGGAGGAGCTTGCGGTCACTCAGCACTCTGCCGAGGGATGCGAGGTACTGCCATGGACTAATGATTCCCATTTTGATGAAGTCAAGGATGGTCGAGAGGTGGTAACGCTCGAAGAACGGCAGCACGATTGCAGTCGGCCCAAGCCGTGTTTCGTTTTCATTGTAGACCGCGCGGTCGGCATGGGGTGCGGCAAACGGAATGTGTCCCTCCTGCGGAGTGTACACTTTACCGCTAAGAAACTTTTCCGTCGTGTAATAGAAGCTTCCCGCGACGGGCAGAATGGCAAAGTGTTTGGCTTCGGGAAGTCCAAGGCGCTTTGCAAAGATCAAACTGTACGGACCCGCACAGACTACCAGGGTTCTTGCCCGGAATACTCCACGATTGGTGAGAACATCATATGGTCCGTCCTCGGCTCTCCGGATATCAAGCACCTTTGTGCGGAAAAAGACCTGAAAATGCTTTCCGCGCTCTCGCGCCTCTTTTTCCGCCTCGCGGACAAACGACTGCGCAAGCTCTGCGTAGTCTACCGCGTATCCGGTGCTGTATAGTGCAGAGAGGTTTTCCAGTTCTTCCGGGGTACGCCCCTGAACCACGTTCGGCTCAATTGCCGCAATATCTCTCCAGCCTATCAACTGAAGCTCGGGATAATGCGACTTCAGCATCTCAAAGCGGGCTTTGAGCAATTCAACTTCTCTCTTGCCCACTCCGATGACCATGCTTGGAATCTCCAGATACACCCCATGGCCTCGCTCTTTGAGGTATTCAAGGAGCTGGCCTGAGAGCTTCTTCATCTTTAGCGCCTTCGGAAGATCAAAGTTTGTCTCTTTGTCTCCCCTGTGCAGAGTCTCGGCGTTTGCCAGAACGTTTGAGTTCACCTGAGCTACTGCATGATACTTCTCAAGAAGCAGAGCATTCTTGATATTCGAAGAGACAGCCGCCCGGAAGTACACCGCACTTCCGACAACACCTCCGCCGATGACCACAACGTCATAGATGCGCGCGCTATCCGTCATAGCTCCTCACCCCCTTCTTAATGCCGAGACCAGGTTATTCTCATTTTTGGTGCATGCTTTTCAAGGAACGGCCATAGTATCCGGTAGCATAGTGTGGACACGCCCCAAAGCGAGAACCAGCTCGCCGTGAAGTTGGCCGGGGCCAGAACATTCACTCCACGAATATGCCATGAGGCCTCAAAAAGAAAGTCCAGGAACCACGGGCTATATATACTATTGGCGACGAGCGCCGTCCAGCCAGCCACGCAGAACGCGCACTTTGCCGCATACCCGACCCACGGGTTTTTGTGATCCAGCCTTCTCCGAAGCCGCTCGAGCATAGGGGATTTGGCAACGTAGATTGACCAAATGCTGATGCCGAGCGCTAAGAAAACAGTCCGCAAAATGGCTTTTTCCAGCATATATTCTCCTTTCAATGAGCTATTTAGTGTATTTTTTACACCAAGTCTATTGTAGCGCGCCAGGCAAACCTTGTCAAGCGTATACTAAAGGCATATACTCAAAGTGCTATGGCTTTTGTTTCTCTCAAAAAATTCGCCTTCTATTCACGGCCTGACGTTCCGGGAGGAAATGCTTGGCAGAAAAAACTGTCAGCGCTTATAAAAAGGAAAAGGCGGAACTCCCGGGTTATTCCCGTAGAAGCCCTTAGGGGCAAAAACGGTCTTTCCCGTCCCGATCTTCTCATTATTCTCGGCGGCGACGGAACGGTTCAGGAAGCCGTCCAGAAATTTCATCATCTGAACCCCCTTTTCTTCGGCCTTAACCTCGGTCACGTTGGATTTCTTGCCTCCGTGCGCGAACAACGAAATTTTGTAAAAGGCCTCTCGGCCGTCATTGAAGGAAAATACAACATTGTAGCACGGATGCTAATGAGTGTATCTGTATTCCGAAATGGCAGAAAAATTTTTTCAGAACACGCGCTTGGCGATGTGGCCATCCAGAACCTTCTGGGCATGGTGGACATCGGCGTTTCTGTGGATCGGCATCCAGTCCAGCATATTCACGGAACCGGCGTTCTGGTTTCAACCGCGACCGGCTCAACTGCCTATAACCTCTCCGCTCACGGCCCCATAGTCATGCCCGATATTAAATGCCTTATCATCACCGAGCTTCTTGACCACAACATTCCAACGCCAAGTTTGGTTATTAAGCGAAACCGCACTATCTCTTTGAAAATAGAGGATTTCAGAAAAAAGGATCAATTCATCATCAGAAAGATGAATGAGCGCGCCGATGTCGTTTTAGCCACTGACGGAGAAAAAATGATTGCGCTTGAAAAAGGCGATGAAGTCGTCATTAAACGCTCGGGACGCCTCATCCGGTTTGCCGAGCTCGAAAAGAACTACTTTTTCAAAAGTTTGCAGGAAAAATTTGCTTTCCGATAAAAGTTTTCTCGATCTTCATCGGAGGTCGTCGAGCCACATTTTTACTTCTGCGTCCGAAGGCATCCGCCAGTCGCCCCTCGGCGAGAGCGCGACCGATCCGACCTTCGGGCCGTCGGGCATGACCGAGCGCTTCCATTGATTGGCAAAGAATCGTTCAAGGAATACCCGTAACCACTTCTTGATTTCTCGGTTTGAATACAGGCCTGAAAAAGCGTGTTCGGCCAGGAAGAGAATTTTCCTTGGCCGAGAGCCCCAGCGCAAAAAGTGGTACAAAAAGAAATCGTGCAGCTCATACGGGCCGATAAGCTCTTCAGTTTTTTGCGTAATAAGCTCTCGATGATTTTTGACGAGCTCCGGAGAGATCGGCGTTTCTAAAATATCTTTCAGAACTTTTCTTGTTTTTGCGTCAACCTGTGTATCGGCAACCCACCGGACCAGGTACTTCACCAGGGTCTTGGGAATGCTGGCATTAACATTGTAGTGAGAAATGTGGTCGCCCGAAAACGTATTCCAGCCAAGGGCGAGCTCCGAAAGATCGCCGGTTCCAACCATAAGGGCCTTCAGTTGGTTGGCTTTGTTCATCAAGGTCATGGTCCGGTAGCGCGCTTGAGCATTCTGGAAGGTAACATCTTGCTTCTTTGGATTTTGCTTGATGTCTTTGAAGTGCGCGCTGGTTCCCCGGGCAATGTCAATGGTCTCAATGCTTACCCCCATTGCTTCGGCAAGCAGCACAGCGTTTGATTTCGTCCTCCGTGAAGTACCAAAACCCGGCATGGTATAGGCGTGGATGTTCTTCAAGGAATAACCGAGAAGAGCCGTGGTCTTTGCTGAAACAAGCAGGGCCAAAGTTGAATCGAGGCCGCCGGAGATCCCGATTACCACATCTTTAATGCCGGCGTATTCCATGCGCTTGGCAAGGCCAGAAACCTGAATAGAAAATATTTCCTTGGCCCGGAGATCCCGCTCCTCCGGATTTTTAGGAACGAATGGATGAGGATCGATTCTCCGTAGAGTGCTGCGAGCCTGTTTCAGCGAGTACGGAATATCAATAATACGAAATGCTCGCTTTAGTGACTCGTGGATTGATTCGCCAAAACTTGTCATTCGCTCGCGGTCGGCCAGAAGATGTTCGATATCAATATCAGCGATGATAAGCTCCCCGCTTCGTTCAAACCGCTTGGACTCTTCAAGAATTGAACCGTTCTCGGCAACCACACAGTGTCCGCCAAATACCAGATCGGCGGTTGATTCGTGCACCCCTGCGGACGAGTACACATACGCCGAAATACCCCTGGCTGACTGCTGAGAAATAAGGGTTCTGCGGTAATCAGCTTTTGCCACCCAATCGTTTGAAGCCGAAAGATTGGCAATAATGTTTGCTCCGGCAAGAACTTGGAATGAACTTGGCGGGAGCGGCACCCAGAGATCCTCGCAAATCTCCACGCCTAGCATTGCTTCGGGAGCATCGGAAATTCTGAAAAGCAAATCGGTGCCAATAGCTATTCGCTCTCCGGCGAGTATGATCTCTTTGGAAAGAAGATCTCGGCCGGAGGCAAAGTGCCGTTCCTCATAAAATTCCTTATAGCCCGGAATATAGGTTTTCGGGACGATACCGTAGATTTTTCCTTTGAAAACTATCGCCGCAGTGTTAAAAAGTTTGCCCCCAACCTCAAGAGGAAGGCCGACAATCACTACGGCGCTGATATTTCGTGAACGCGTACGAATTTTTTCAAGACCATCACGAGCTTTATCTAGGAGTGTCCGGTCAAAGTATAGGTCGCCCATGGTGTATGCCGTCACAGACATCTCGGGGAAAACAATGATAGAGGTATGTTCGTTATCGGCCTGCCGCGCAAACGCTAAAATCTTTTCAAGATTATGATCAATGTCGCCGACCCGAAGCGGCGGGGTGGCCGCGGCAACCCTGATAAATCCGAAGTTGTAATTTGGGCCCTTCATGTTATCTGAAACATCACTTTACCTTCCAAAAGATGCGCTTTAAGAAAGCACTCCGCAAACGATTCCGGCGGATTGTCGAGTCCCAGAACCGAAAAAGCAAGCCGCATGTTCATAAGAATAAGCCGTTCGTATTCTTTTTGGTCGGCTGTTGTGTGATAGCTGGAAATGACCCGCTCATAATTTATCGGGGTCAGAAATTCATAAAAGTATTCGGTCGGATTTTTAATTTTCAATGAGGCCTCGTATCGCTCCTTACACCATGCTTTGTTGCCGCGGTACGTCTTAAATGTTTCCCGAATCGGCCGATCTTCCGGTTTTACGAAAAAGAATGGGTCAAGGATATCCGTCTCAATAATAGATTTTCGCACTTGTAATAAGGACTGCACCGGCGGCATGGGAATGGCGCGCTCTTTTAAAGCATCAAAGAAAATTTTTATGTCCTGAAAAACCTTTTGACGGATCCCGGGAATTCGGTAGTGGATCAGTATTTCGGTCTCGTTTGATGCCGCGTACTCCCCAAGGATAATAACGTCGTTGAATTCCTCTTGAGTCACCGAGGACATATCATATGGATAGTAGAAGAGTGCATGCACGAAGTCGTGGAGAAAATACATGCTGCGAAGCGTTTCGCTCGTATATGTTTCGCGGATGAGCTGGAAGTTGTAGTAGGTGGAAAAATTAGAGTGCTCCGACGCACCGCTTTGGTAGTAGAAAATCGGCGAACGGGCGTCCAGCACGAATTGGATGAGATTTCGGTAAAAGGGGTGCTCGGCAATAAGTTTTTCAGTAAAAATCTCGCTCCAGATAAAGTCCTCGTATTCTTTTTTTGTTTTAAAAAGTTTTATTTTTTTCATAGGCCAAGAAATAAGGCGTCAGGCAGAGGCGGTATACTCTCCCCCTTTTATAAGGAGAAAGAGCCCAAAGAGCCGCAGGAGAAAGGGCCCGTGCCGATGGCTCACTTATTTTCCCGAGAATGAGAACGTCCGATGCTTCAATAGTGATGCCGGATTTTTCTTTCAGGTGCATAACGACCTTTTTCTGTAGCGGTGCGTATTTCCGCCAGAGTGCCCCCGGCCTGAACGTTGAAAGCAGTTTATCTGTAATTATTAGCGAAAAGATGTTTTTGAACCACTTATTTGCTTCAAGCGAAGCAATGGGAAGCCGCGAGAAAACAAAACCTATCCGATAATAGTAGAGACCGAAGGGTTTACTTAACGAGACAAGAACGGCGATGATATTTTTACGCCGGAGATTCATAACGAATGGCCGCGTCAGCCCGACATAGGTGGCATCGAGAACGACGCGATGACGTTTTAAAAGCGACTCCACAAAAACACCGGGAAGAATCATGCCGTCTCGCGCTGAAGGATTGGAAATAAAGAAAACGCCTGCGGGTAAGTAGCTTCCGGCCGCTTCCGCCTCGGTCACTTCCTTGATTCTTACTCCCAGCGTTTTGGCGTATTCCCGATATCCCTGATATTCGCCGTGAAGAATGTAGAGCGGAGTTTTTGGTTCTGCGGTTTTGAGTTTAGCGAGTATGTGAAAAATCGCCTCACTTGCCCCCGACACAACATAACTATGGCGAAATCCATCAATCCCGCCAAGATTGCGGCCAAAGATACGGGCGTATTTCTTAATAATCGGCACGTGGAAATCATCAAGCCCGGGCTTCACCGAACGGAGAAAAACCTCATGAGGATAGCGCCTGACAATCCGGTCAATTACTCGCCTTACTTCAGGGAAATAGTAGGAATAGACTGTGGAAGTTGCTTTGAGTGTTCGCATAAATTTTATGGCTTACTCTAACCCCGCAGACGGGAGCTCCCGCAGGGCGGGAAGCTCTCGCGTCTCGCCACTAATTTTGCACTCATTCCGTGGTAAGGCGCTTCGCCCAATACGGAATGGGCCTATTCGGCCCGCGCGCCTTACTCAACTATACCTGCGCATATACTAATTCTGTACTTCCAAAAAATAATCGCAAAATTATTACGGGGTTGAGCATTTGTAAACCACTCCTGTCTCGCCTTCGCTCGCCCTCGTGGACAAATGCTCAAAAAAATCTTCTTAACTCAATGTACTTACGGGTCTTGAAGGTAAAGAGCCGCGCCGGCCTCTGCCGCAATCCTTTTTTGATTCTCCGCAGTGTTTCCAGGATTCCGAGAGAGAGTATTTTTTTACGAAAATTCCGTTTATCGAGACGTTTACCGAGAATAATTTCATAGAGCCGCTGCAGCTCTCCCAGAGTGAAGGCCTCCGGCAGCATGCTCCAAGCCGCATTGGTATACTGAATTTTATTCCGGAGACGAATAAGCGCATAATCAATGATCACCTTGTGATCAAACGCAAGCTTCGGCAGCTTTCTCATCGGGAAGAGTTTTGCTTCTTTTGCGTCAAATGATGCTTTGAGTTTCATGGCTCTCTTCTGGACAAGCGCAAAGTAGGCAATAGTAATAACCCGCCCCCGCGGATCGCGGCCGGGGGCGTCAAACGTATAGAGCTGCTCAAGATATACTCCGGAAATCCCAGTTTCCTCACCCAGTTCTCGGCGAGCGGCTTTTGCAAGCTCTTCATTTTTCCTGATAAATCCGCCGGGCAGAGCCCACATGTTTTTGAACGGCGAATATTTCCGCCGTATCAGAAGCACTCCGAGTTCTCCGTTTTCAACGCTGAAAACGACAACATCAACGGTTGCGGTGGGGTGCTCAAATAACTTCTCAAATTTTATTTTTTTCATAGACATTATGTATATAAATTATGACGTTTAATGAATGCCGTAATTTTAGGATCAACGAAACGCCGTGGATATTTTTTCTTTCGTAAAAGCTCGCGGAGTTTCGTGCTCGAGATATCGGTAGCTGTCCACTGAAGAACAATAACTTTCCCAAGAATTTTTTTGGGGATACCTCTGAGCGGATATCCTTTCCGAGAGGCAACGACGAATTTGCAAAGATCAAGAATGGCGTACCCTTCCTTCCAACTCCGCGGCATGGCCAAAAGCGAGTCCGAACCGATAATCCAGAAAATCTCGTCTTTGGGATAACGCCGCCTCAATTCTTTGATAGTGTCGCGGGTATAGGACTTACCAGGGCGGCGGAGTTCCATGTCAGAGATCGTCCATCCCTTTCTTTTGCCGGCGGCAATACGCGCCATCGCGAGCCTAAGGCGAGGGGAAACGCGCGGGACGGCCTTGTGCGGCGGCACTTTCGTAGGAATCAGTATTAAACGATCCAGTTTTAACGCCTTTTTCGCGCACTCGGCAACTTCTACATGGGCTTTGTGCGGAGGGTCAAATGCGCCCCCAAAAACGCCAATTCTCATATCCAATATTTAGTGTAATAAATACACTAAGAGTATAGCAACCCTAAAAGAATCTGTCAATTATAATTAGGCATTGCAAATTAAAAAAGCGGCACAGGGTGCCGCGCTACTCGCTCAACTGCGTCTTTTTTCTGCCGATTCTCGCCATCTCCTCAAACATCTCGCCGGCCGTGGTGCCGATTTCTTCCCACGTGATGTCAGTCTGGGCAAGGATGGAGAGCACCGCGAAATACGACATAGGAGCGCCGAACTCGCGGAAATTCTCCAGGTGTTCCTTGGCGGCCTCAACATACTGCTTTCGTGAAAGAGCTGAGAGCTCCTCCTCGCTCGTGCCGATGTCGGCAAGAGTTAAACCCGCCACATCAAGGGAGTTAAGAATGATTCCCGGCTCATCCACCAGTTGCCCGCTCCGCAGGGCCTTCAAGATGACTTCGGCGTCGTACTTCCAGACCTTGCGGCGGATTTCTTCCAACTCGGCCTTGGTAGAGCCGATACGCCGAGGGTCTATGCGCGTATCTGTCTCGTCCGCGTGGTTGAAATCCCCTCCACGGTTCAAGTTGTAAATCAGCCAGCCGTACTCGTAAAGCGGATAAGAAACTTCCCCGCCCCACTTATCCTCGGCGCGAAGCCGGGCCAAGTTGTGCTCTGCCTTACTCACGTAGTGGAAATAACGCATCCACCATACAAACAGGAAGACCCCCAGAAATACACTGGCCACGTAGAGATAGGTCTCCACACGCCCCTCCTTTTTTGATCTTTTAAAAGTTCAGCAACTGGTCAATATTATTATGAAATCAGCGCTTTGTCAACGCTTTCCCGCTATTCTCCTATTCGCGCGAATTAGAGATATGAGAGAACCAGGGGAAGACCGGAAAGGATAAGGATAAAGAAGGTATAACAGATTAAGTTCCAGTTTGCGGCTGGTCATCGTGGACAATGCCTGTCCCGTAGTGGACCGAAGGTTCTACTACTGGGGTTAGCGGCGCGCTCTTCTATGATATCTGAACGACCTGCGGGGGCCGATCCCTCCGCGTCCGCGAGGACGAACTGCGTAGGGACCAACGGCAGGCGCCAAAACATCCATGGGAGAGGCGCCCGGCGGAATAGAAACAGGAATAGTTTTTCTGATAAGGCGTTCAATAGCGCGGATATCCTGATGTTCTTCGGGGAGCGCGAATGATATCGCGTGCCCCCGGGCGCCGGCTCGCGCGGTGCGGCCAATGCGATGAACATAATCCTCGGATTGCGACGGCAAGTCATAATTTACCACGAGCTCAATTCCGTGAAAATCAATTCCGCGAGCGGCGATGTCGGTTGCGACAAGCACGCGGTACTTGCCTAATTTAAAACCATCCAGAGCGTCTCTTCGCTGACCTAACGAGCGATTGCCGTGAATTTCGGCAACATTATGGCCCATCATGTGAATCGCCCTGGTCACCTTTTTTGCCCCGTGTTTCGTGCGCGTAAAAATAAGGATCGCTCCTTTGTATTCGCCGAGTATTTTTTCAAGAAGACGCAACTTCGCCTCTCTCCTGACAATGAAAATTTCCTGCGAGACCAGCTCAACTATGGTTCCTGAAGGCGCTACCTCAATTCTAATCGGCAGCTTCATGTTGGCTCGCGCAATGGACATGATTTCTGAAGGAATAGTTGCCGAGAAAAGCATGGTCTGCCTGTCTTTCGGCGTATCCCGAAGAATCCGCCTGATTTGCGGCTCAAATCCCATATCAAGCATGCGGTCAGCTTCATCCAAAACAAGAATATTCACCTTGTCCAGCTTAACGGTTTTTTGTTCCAGATGATCAATCAAGCGGCCAGGTGTCGCAATAATGATATGGGGATTTCTGTTAATGGCGTTGATTTGCGGCTTAATAGAAAGTCCGCCTATAAGCACTGCTGTTTTAAGGCCAAGAGAACGCCCGACTTTATTAAGCTCCTCATCAACTTGAAGCGCTAATTCCCGGGTCGGCAGAAGTACGAGTCCCCTGCCTTTTGTTTGGGCAAGGCGCTGTATCATCGGAATACCGAAAGCCAAAGTCTTCCCGGTTCCGGTCTGCGCAATGCCTACTACATCCTTCCCCTCAATCGCTATCGGTATGGCTTGATGCTGAATGGGGGTTGGATTCGTGTAGCGAAGCTTCTCTATAATTTGAAGAAGGCCGGGCGCGATCCCAAGACCATGGAACGTCAATACAAATGATTGAGATGTATTATGCATATTTTACTTTAACCGTCTTCGGCGCTGAATCAACTTAAAAATCCTCTGGCCTCCTCGGTCTCGTAATTTTATCCATCAAGCCCCACAAGGCTTTTTTGATTACTTTTATTCTACCATTTTGATGCTCCTCGGAATCAGGATTTGGACGACTTTCCCTTTTTTTATTTTTTTGTCTCTTGTTCTAATTTTCTTATCCTTTTTTCCAATGACCCCACAAGTTGCACCAGTTTATTAAATTGATTTGGGAAATCAGAAATTTTATCAGTTCCTTTTATCATAACTTTTTGTGTATTTTTTAATGCTTCGGTTAGATATTTAATAATGGCATCTCCCTGATTTATCGCCTGCTCACACTCTTTCACAGTCAGTTTATTAGATGTGAACATTTTGTGTGCCAAAGTGTCTCTCTTGTCTTTGTAGTTAGTAAGTTTACTAACTAAATCTATATCCAGCTCCGTTTGAGCACAGATATTCAAATAGCTAATTAATTGACCGAGCTGAAGACGCTCCAAGTATTTTTCAAAAGTTTTACTTGGATCAAAAGACCTTAAGAAAATAAGCTTTACTAAGTAATATTGAACCTCATTTGTTTGGATAATAAATTTGCCGTACGTAGCATTGTCTCGAATCTGATTATCTTTTAAAACTTGTTCTATGTACTTTTTTCGCTCTCTAACATACTCTCTGGCTCGATGTTCTTTATCTTTGTTTACCATTTGTCCGTCTCTAACCAAGCCAGCGAGCTCTTCGTAGCGTTGTAAAACTAGGGCCTCGTCATTAATTGTTTCAGATTCATTCATAATTTGATGCTCCTTGGACTCCGAACCTATCTCAAAGTGGCTGGTGGTGCTGGACGAAGTTAGAACCCTTCTCCTGCAAGGAAAATCGTCTTTTGCGTTCAGCTTTGCCTCTTGATTTTATCACATGTATAGCAGTAATACTTTTTGATGTTTAGTGAAGTCGATTAGCTATTTTACTAAATACTTATTATAACCTACAGCAACTAATTTTTTGTAAGCGCTCCAAACATCAACAGGAATTTCTTGGGGAATTTGATATCCCCGCTCCGCCCATATTTTGATCCGCTGAAGCCAACCAACAAGCACATGAGTCAGTTCTTCTTTTGTCCTTATTCTATCTGGCCATTCTTCAAAAGAAATCAGTGGAGAAGTTACCACAACCCCTTTCTCTGGCCATACTTTTTTGAACGTGGCATATGCTCGTCGCTCCATGATTGGATTACAAACCACAATAACCTTTTCAATGGGAATACTTTTTTCTTGAAGGAGCTTCTTCGAAAAGTTTATGTTTTCTCCAGTATTCGTTGATTTATCTTCAAGAAGAATTTTTTCTCTTGGAACACCCATTGCAACTGCGATCTCTGAAAATACTTCTGCTTCGGACCGGTCCCAATCTCCAGTAAAATTACCTTTATTTCCCGCAAATATGATAAGTGGCGCCCAGCCCTTCAGGAAAATATTTGCTGCACGTTCGGCGGTTCGTGTATCATAATTTCCCAGTACCAAAATCAGGTCTGCTTTTTCAAGTTTCTGATTCAAGTGATGATAGTCCCAAATCTTCTTTACAAGCTCGTCAATTGTTTCTTGATCCATTTATTTCTTCTTGTCAGGTTCGAGCGTCCTATGCCCATCTTCCAAAATTACCTTATTTTGAAAGCTTATTTTGCTAACTGCGGGACTTGGATTCGAACCAAGATACCTGCCTTCAAAGGGCAGTGTCCTACCATTAGACGATCCCGCAATGTTTATAAAATTTGCCTCTTTTCACTCTCAAATATTTTAAAAAGTTCAAATTCCGGTCTTTTCCACCGATGCGACCAGCCGACCTTGTTTAGCTTGCAAAGACCGCAACTATCATTCTCACATTCTTGAGAATGTGAGAATGTTAATCATTCTTTTTGAATGATTTCCAAAAGCGCTAATTCAAGCGGCAGCTGCGGAATGGGTGACTTTTTGAAATTCATCAAAGCGTCAATCAGAGTGGCGAGAGCGTGCTTCAGACGAGTATCCGGAAAGTGCCTTCCCTGCTCTTGCAAAAACACCAAATCCTCTTCCGGCATCTCCTCGCTAAGCGCGGGGAGAAGCGCCGGCTCTGTCCGCAAAAGGAGCATATTACGGAAATACTGAATTAACATTTTAACCGCGTAGACATAATCATAACCGCCGTTGGTAAGCTCTCTTACAAGCTGTAGGGCTTGCTTATTATCCTTCTCGGCAATGCTCAAAAGCATATTCCGCAAAAGAGCCCTTCGCGGAACTCCCAAAATTTCATTAACTCCTTCCTCGGTTATTTTTTTGTCATACAGCGCAAGTATTTTGCCGAGAGTGCTTTCTGCGTCTCGTATTGAACCTTCAGCCACAAACGCGACGGTGTGCGCCGCTTTGTTTTCAATATCCGCGCCTTCCTCTTCAGCAATCATTTTAAGGCGCTTTACAATCTCGGGCATCTGCGGCCTCCGGAAATCATAATGCTGGGCCCTTGATATGATTGTCTGCGGCACTTTATCAAGTTCGGTGGTCGCAAGCACGAATATCGCATGCTCCGGCGGCTCTTCCAGTGTTTTCAGAAGAGCATTAAAGGCCTCTTTGGTGAGCATGTGCACCTCGTCAATGATGTAGGTTTTTTTATTGCCGCCCGCCGGAGAAAAGCGCACCGCCTCGCGAAGCTCGCGGATTTCGTCAATGCCCCGATTTGAGGCCGCGTCAATTTCAATCAGGTCAAGGGAGCGGCCGTCGTTGAAGGCAACGCATGGCTCGCATGTGTTGCAGGGCTTGTTCTTGCCGGTGCAATTTGCGGCCTTCGCAATCAAACGAGCAATAGTGGTTTTTCCCACTCCTCTTGGGCCGGAAAACAAATAAGCGTGGGCGAGTTTCCCCAAGCGAACCGCGTTCTGAATCGGGCGCACCACGTGCTCCTGCCCAACCACCTCCTCAAAACTCTTCGGACGATATTTGCGATAGAGTACCTGCTGACTCATCCTCAAAAGATTAGCATAAAATACCAAAAAGAAAAGGGGCCGAAGCCCCGCCAAAAACGGTTAACAATTTTTACCAAGAAGTGCTAATCGCATTGTGTTTCCGTCCTTACCAATTATGAGTGTAACTACTACCTCTGTCCACACAACTCGATCAAAACTTTTGGCTTCAACCACGCAAGGATGCGTCTGCGCTTCAATCAATGCTTCTGTTGTGAGTCGGTGTATTACGGACGTG
The DNA here is from genome assembly GCA_964505815.1 of uncultured Candidatus Saccharibacteria bacterium. Lineage (GTDB taxonomy): Bacteria > Patescibacteriota > Minisyncoccia > Sungbacterales > SURF-37 > CAZDKA01. The sequence continues at coordinate 24,455 of CAZDKA010000006.1, forward strand.
ATACTATCACTTTCTTTCAAATCATAATCCTTGACTGCCAAATGAACAGTGTCGGCAGAAGTACTTGAAATAACCAAGAAAAGGGCGACGATTGCAACTAGCGCAACTATACCCCAAGGCCTCATATAGTAACCTCCCTCGTAGAGATTTTATTTTGCACCAGCGCTTAAATCAGTAGCAAAAAGCGCCTCGGATGTCAAGATGGGGAGAACCCCTGAGAACTCGGGGCGTTAAAGTGTTTTCGCGAAACACTCGCGAGCCGGGTCGTAACTGAACCCGAGGCGCCGAGCCGTAACGTCGTAACGAATGTGAAGGCGCGCATTTTGGTCTTCATCATTCCCGTTCCAGTAGCGATTCTTTGCGGCAGGCTGGATAAGCGCTTCGCGAAAACCGCTTTCACGCGCCCAGCCGGTGACAAAATCAATGAGGAAGCGCTCCCACTTAAGAAACGAGAGCGCGCGGCCTTTATGGCGTATGCTCTGGACCTGATTGATGAATACCGTTGAACTCTCCTTGTAAACATTAAAAGCGATGCAGGCCAGGGACTCACCGTTGAGAACAAGGAGAAACGCTTCCGACGCGTCATAGTAGAAATCGTGCGGGCCGTACCCTTTCTCCTGAGAGAGCGACCAGCGCGTAAGCATGATCTCTTTAATCTTGCCGTGAGACGCGCCGTTTTTCAGGTAACCGGCGATTGTATCTACGTCTATCGGTATCACGGCATCCGGCTGAGGTTCTTCTTTTTTCTTATCTACTGCATCGCGTCCCAGAAGGTTCCGGAGCCAACGAAACATGCCGCCCTCCCTTTCGCTGTGAAAGAACCTTCCAATGACTTTACAACCAAAAAATTATTTTGTCAATGCCGAGTGGGCTGGCCCGATTCCCAAATGTATTAGGACACTCTTGTAAGATAAGAGTGTATGAAATGG
>CAZDKA010000007.1:0-4687 GCA_964505815.1 uncultured Candidatus Saccharibacteria bacterium
GCCGGCATGGGCGGTTCCAACCTCAGCGCAGGGCTTGTTAAAATATGGAAGCCCGAGCTTGATATCGTGAGCCACAGGGATTACGGCTTGCCGGTCCTTTCAGAAAAAGCCCGGAAGGAGACATTGGTTATTGCCAGTTCCTATTCCGGCAACACCGAGGAAGCCATCGCTGCTTTCGAAGAAGCAGGAAGGAAGGGCCTGCCGCGAGCTGCAATCTCGACAGGAGGGAAGTTACTGGAGCTGGCTAAAGAAGAAACCATTCCCTATATAAAGATGCCGGATACCGGCATTCAGCCGCGGATGGCAACCGGCTACAGCATCAAAGCCCTTCTGAAATTTTTAGGCGAAGAACAGGCGTCGCAGGAGATAGGGGAGCTTGTGCGATCGCTGCTGCCGGTCGACTATGAAGAAAGAGGAAAAGCTCTTGCCGGAAGGCTGCGTGGGTATGTGCCGGTCATCTATTCCTCGTTGCAAAATCGTCCTATTGCATATAACTGGAAAATAAAATTCAATGAAACAGCCAAAATTCCCGCTTTTTATAATGTTTTTCCCGAGGCGAATCATAATGAGATGACCGGTTTTGACATAAAAGAGCCGACAGCCGGACTTTCAAGGAATTTTTACGTCATAATTTTACGCGATAGCGGCGATTATCCGAAAATTTTGAAACGAATGGAAATTGCCGCAAAACTATATTGCGAACGCGGATTGACGGTTGAAACCATTGAGTTAGAAGGGCGAGACGCATTTCTGAAAATCTTTTCTTCGCTTGTTATTGCCGATTGGGCCGCTTATTACACTGCCGAAGCATACGGGAATGATCCGACCGAGGTGCCGATGGTGGAAGAGTTTAAAAAATTAATTTGAGTATGTTATACTTTTGTTATGAATGGTAAGCTGGAACGCATTGCGAAAGCCACAAAACGAAAAATCATGAAGCGCATTATTATTGTTGGCGTTATATTGGTAGTGAGCGGCGGCCTTATTTTTTGGTTTCTAAGCTTTTTGCAAAACCGTCAGAAAAATCTTCCGGGTGTCTTTTATCCTGAAGCGGGCAAAACGCATATCACGGCGGGAACCCATCAGCCAAACTATAATTCCAACCCACCCACCTCAGGGAATCACTATCCGGTGCCAGCCGAGTGGGGAGTGTATAGCGAAGAGCTTCCTGATGAGACATTGATACATAACCTTGAACACGGCGGCATCTGGATTTCATATCGCCCCGGAATTTCCGAAGATATTCGTAAAAAGTTGGAGGGGTTTTATGAAAAATGGGGAAGAAAAATCATAGTTGCTCCGCGCTCTGCAAGTGATTCCGATATTGCGCTTGCGGCCTGGAGCCGGCTTGATAAGTTTTCGGTGACAGAATATTCAGATGAGCGTATAGAAAGATTTATCCGTGCTTACAGAAACAAAGGGCCGGAATTCGTGCCTTGATTGTCCAAATTTGCGAGCGTTTCGTGAAGCAAATTTGGTTACAATCAAGAGCACCCCGCACTAATTTTGCCAGTTAAAAGAGTCAATGAGCTGTTATTTAGAAAATATTAATTAGTAGGTGCAATCCGCGCGGGCCGAATAGGCCCATTCTGTTTTGGGCGAAGCGGATTGCTTTAATACTGCCTCGCAAAATTTAGTGCGGGGTCGCCCACCAAAACTTATGCTATATGACGTCATAATCGTTGGCGGTGGGCCGGCGGCGGTTGCCGCGGCGATCTATACCGCGCGCAAAAAATTAAAAACTCTGGTTATCACCGAATCTTTCGGCGGACAGTCAATTGTTTCGGACGACATTCAGAATTGGATCGGCGAGCCGCACATTTCCGGCTTTGATTTGGCGCAAAAGCTAGAAGCACACATCCGGGCCTATCCAGATATTGTAGATGTTAAAATGCCGGAACGCGTGGCTGAGATACAGAGCACAAAGTGTGTTAACGGCACTAGGGTGTGTGATTTTGAAGTAAAAACTGATCAAGGAAACACCTATGAAGGAAAAACCATTATTCTTGCCGCAGGCGCAAGGCGGAGAACCCTCAATGTCCCCGGCGAGAAAGAGTTGAGCGGGAAAGGGGTGGCTTATTGTTCAACGTGCGATGCGCCGCTTTTCTCAGACAAAAAAGTTGCGGTTATCGGTGGGGGAAACGCCGGCTTGGAAGCGGTGCAGGATTTGTTTCCCTATGCTGCCGAAGTCTATCTTGTTGAATACGGCGACAAAGTGAAAGGCGACCCGGTAACTTTTGAAGAAATCAAAAAAAACCCTAAACTGAAACAAATTATTTTGAACGCACAAACTCTTGAGGTTATCGGCGACGTTTTTGTTTCCGGCCTAAAATATAAGGATCGCGTGACCAACGAGGAGAAAACCCTCGCCGTGGATGGCGTTTTTGTTGAAATTGGCTCGGTGCCAAACTCCGAAATGGTCAAAGGCCTTGTCGAGCTCGACAAATGGGGACAGGTCGTTATTGATTCAAAACACGCTTCCACCTCTCGGGCGGGAATTTTTGCCGCAGGAGATATTACCGACGATCCATACAAACAAAACAATATTTCTGCCGGTGATGCGGTAAAAGCCGCGCTCGCGGCGTATGCGTATTTATTGAAGAGGGATAAGCAAAGCCCTGCTGCGGAAAAATAAATTACGAGGGTTGACCTCGTAAAAAGATGGGTTTATTTATTTTTTCGTTTCTGCCAATTTTCTCCCTATCTTCCCTCTGTCCATGCTTTTCCACACGGACACTTATAATCAACGGTGTAGCCTTGAAAATCAGCCGTGTAAGCGTCTACGACAGTAGCTTTGTGAATTAGTTTGTGCCACCATCGGAACCAAATAATTCCAGTTGTCTCTCCTCTTTTGTGATCCTTCATGTCACCTCCCCCATGTAGAAGGTTCTAGATGTAAAGTATTCTAGAACAATGGTTGCATACGCAAGATAAGATGTCAACCTTCTTCGAAAACACCCTCAAACTCGTTGATGAGGCCGCCAAGATCGTCCAGACTCCGGACGATATTTTGTCGCGACTGAAAAAACCGGATAACATTTTGGAATTTAACGTTTCAACTTCCGTTGCCGGCATGTCCTCGAAAACTTTCCAGGCGTGGCGCGTTCAGTGGTCAAATGCCCTCGGCCCCTACAAAGGCGGGATCCGTTTTCATCCCGAGTCGTCAAAGGATGAAGTAATGGCTTTAGCGCTTTTAATGACGATTAAAAACGCCCTGCTCGGGCTTCCATACGGCGGAGCGAAGGGCGCGGTCAAGGTTGATCCGCGCTCTCTGACTCCGGAAGAAGTTGAAGCGCTCTCCCGCGAATATGTCAAGAAAATTTTTGACGCGATCGGCCCGAACAAAGACATTCCAGCGCCTGATGTCGGCACCTCACCCGAAGTTATGGATTGGATGACCGACGAATATTCAAAAATTGCCGGAAAATGGGAGCCAGCGGCTTTTACCGGAAAATCCGTTGAAAAAGGCGGCTCGCATGGCCGCGACATCGCCACCGGCTTTGGCGGCTATATCATACTTAGAGAGTTTTTAAGAAAATACAACTGGCAAGCGACCGCTTTTTACTTGTATCAACAGGAGAGAGGAGTTTCGGTAGCGGTGCAGGGTTTCGGCAATGTCGGCGCAAATTTTGCGCGAATCGCGTATAAAAACGGCATGAAAGTAGTAGCCCTCTCCGATTCGAAGAGCGCAATCTATAATCCAGACGGCTTAGATGTAGAAGAACTAATAAAAACTCAACAGGAGCGAGGCACAATCAATAATACAAAATGCTCGCTTGAAGAGGCCTCAGCTGGCAAATGCCAGACACTTTCCAACAAAGAACTTTTGGAACTTGAGGTTGACGTGTTGGTTCCGGCGGCTCTTGAAAATCAGATAACAAAAGAGAACGCGGGAAACATTCGCGCGAAGGTTATCCTTGAGATGGCTAACGGCCCGACCACGGAAGAGGCTGACAAGATTCTTGCGCGGCGCGGGATTGAAGTGATTCCGGATATTCTGGCTAATGCTGGGGGAGTAGCCGGCTCGTATTTTGAGTGGGTTCAGTCAAAAAAGCGCGAGCAGTGGGATGAAGCAACAGTGCTGAAAAAAATTGAGGAGGTGATGGTTAAGGCCTTTGACGAGGTGAAAAAAACAAAAGAGGAGATGAATTTGTCGTGGCGCAAAGCGGCGTATGTCATGGCAGTAAACCGTATCTCTGAAGCGATAAAGAAAAAACCGCATGATGCGGTTTAGCAGTACATTCCTTTTCCTCGTAGCCATTTTTCTACGGTGGGAAGTGCATGGTATTTTAGATACACGCCAGCAGTAAGCATACCAATGCCAGAAAAGGCGTTTAGCCACCAAGGCCCAATATTCTGAATACGAAAAAGATGATGGCGTTTCTAATTATTGACGGCAAGATCAACCAACCCTGCAAAAAGTGTTACAACGAGGAATCCCCATACATAGTACATTGGGTACGCGTACATTTCGGGATTGGTGCTGATGTGATTAGTGAATAGCACATACACAACAGCAGAAAGCACCCATGCTACCAAAAAGGTCATTATTTCCTCCTCTTCAAAGAGCTGTGTTATAATGCAGGTTGTATTATAATGCTGGCTAGATTATGCGTCAAGCTCGAATAGCAATCAACGGGTTTGGCCGTATCGGTCGATCATTTTTCAGGCGGGCATTCGGTATGCC
>CAZDKA010000007.1:4787-24790 GCA_964505815.1 uncultured Candidatus Saccharibacteria bacterium
TCAACGGGTTTGGCCGTATCGGTCGATCATTTTTCAGGCGGGCATTCGGTATGCCGGAATTTAACTTGCTTAATTCCCTGCGGTCTTGCCGCAGGATTACCTTGCAAGAGCGTTCGGTTGTCATACCCTGCGCTCTTGGCGCAGGGTCGTTGATTATTGTCGCGGTCAACGACCTTACCGATACCAAAACACTGGCTTACCTTTTGAAATACGATTCGGTTTACGGCCGATATAAACGGCCGGTTTCGGCGCCAGATAGCAAGTTAAAAGTTGACGGGAAAAAAGTCCGTGTGTTTGCCGAAAAAGAGCCGGCGCGCCTTCCGTGGAAAGACCTCGACGACCCCCACGGCGCGATTGTTGATGTGTCGCTTACCAAGGTGGTAGACGGACTTGGTTAAAATATTTTCCTGGTATGATAACGAAGCTGGATATACGGCAACGCTCGCAGAGCACGCAAAGAGGATAGCGGCTGAGCTATAAAATTTATCTTATCATTTACAGACGGTCGTTAGTTAAGTGATAATAAAGATAATAAAAATATATAATGTATGCAGAAACGATCACTAAGCCAGGAAATACTTGAGCATCTTATTGTCTGCGGCATTCCGTTGGTTGTTCATGCGCTTTTTACGCCATATGGCCAGAGCTTAAGGCAAGCTTTACGTGAAGTTGAACGGTTGGCGGCCGAGTGTCCGCATGATTTTTCTCGCCGGTCACCAGCGAGTGTGTCGGTGGCGCTCTCTCGATTAAAACAACGGGGTCTCGTCGTTCACCGGGGACCGAGGAAGAAAACAATTTGGCGTATCACTTCCGCGGGGCGACGCCATTTTAAATCCAAACACGAGTTTAGCGGACTTCGGCTTCCGCCCGAAGACGGTAAAATTCGCCTTGTACTTTTTGATGTACCCGAAAAGATGCGTAGCGAGAGAGCTTGGTTGAGGGCGCGTTTACTGTTCTGTGACTATTCTCCTCTTCAAAAGAGCGTTTGGACGGGAGTAAGAGCGCTGCCTGATAAATTGCGGGAAGAATTAAAACACAGGAAGTTGGATTCTTATGTCCGCGTGGTGGGCCTGGAGAATGACGTTTAGAAGTTATCTTATCACTTATCTAACGACCGTTAGGTGAATGATAAGATAAAATTTACATATAAATACATACATATATTTGATCCTTATTCTGTTTGGGTATATCGTGTAAACACATGCGCCAGAGTAAACTTTTCGGAAAAACGCTTCGGGAGGACCCGAAAGACGCCTTTTTGATATCGCATAAGCTGCTTCACCGAGGGGGTTTTATCCGTGAGAGCAAGGCGGGCAGGTATTATTTTTTGCCGCTGGGGTGGAAGGTTCATCAAAAGATTCAAGCGGTCATCAAAAAGGAAATGGATGGGGCGGGAGCACAAGAAGTGATCACTCCCATTCTTCATCCTATTGAATTGTGGAAAGAAACGAATCGCACCGATTCGGTCGGGTTTGAATTGATGCGAGTAAAGGATCGAAATGAAAATGAATTTGTGCTCGGTGGAACTGCTGAAGAGATGTTAGTGGATCTTATTCGGAAATTCCAAGTAAGTTACAAAGATTTACCATTCAACTTATATCAATTTTCAACAAAGTTCCGTGACGAACTCCGCGCCAGGGGAGGGCTGCTTCGGTTGAGAGAATTTGTGATGAAAGATGCCTACTCTTTTCATGCAACCGAGGAAGATTTCAAGAAGGAGTACGAGAAAATAAAGGCAACATATACGAAGATTTTTGAACTATTAGGGCTCAAAACCATCATAGTAGAATCAGACAACGGGTATATTGGGGGAGAGTATAGTCACGAGTTTGTGGTTGAAAGTGAGGTCGGCGAGACCAAATTTCTTACCACGGAAGGCGGGGAATATGCTGCACACGAGGATGTTGCGACGTTTTATCGGGAAGAAAAAAACATTGGTGAGGCAGCGAAAAAAATGGCAGAAGTTGATGCGGTACGGGGAAATACAATGGAGGATGGAGTGCGGCTCCATCAGCTTCCGCTGTGGCAGCAGCTGAAAAGTGTTTTAATGATGGATGAGCGCGGTAATCCGATTCTCGCTGTTACTCGCGGTGATCTGAAGGTGAATGAAGTGAAACTTGCGCATCTTGCAAAGGTATATCAGTTGCGAAGCGCCGGAGAAGATGAAGTTCGGGATCTTGGTTCAGAGCCGGGTTTCATTTCACCAGTTGGGATTTCGAAGAAAGTAAAGGTTATTGGCGATACCTCATTGAGAACGATGAAGAATGCGTACACCGGCGCAAATAAGAAACATCGAGATCTTATTCATGTAAACATTGATCGCGATTATACACTCGACATCGAAGGAGATATCGCTCTGGCAGAAGAAGGATATTTGTCGCTTGATAAAAAACCGCTTATCGCAAGGAAAGGAGTTGAGGTAGGAAACATATTCCAACTAGGGTTTCACTATTCTTCCCGGATGCACAGCGCGCATTTCCGGGATCAAAATGGCCAACCGCGACCTTACTATATGGGGTGTTACGGAATCGGGTTGGCGAGGACCATGGCGACTGTTATTGAGATGCATCACGATGACAAAGGAATCCTCTGGCCCGAGAGCATTGCGCCGTTTAGGGTGCATCTTATAGAAATCAAAAATCAAAAATCAAAAATCAAAAATGCGGTAATCGAAACCGCCGAACGGCTTTATGACGAACTGCTTGCCAAGGGAGTGGATGTGTTGTACGATGACCGCGCCGAAATTAGTGCCGGCGAAAAGTTCGCAGATGCTGATTTAATAGGTATTCCTTTGCGAGTTGTGGTTTCCGAAAAAACACTGAAAGAAAAGAGCGTTGAAGTCAAACAGAGGAATGTGAATGATACTACGTTAGTGAAACTCACGGAGGCGATCAGAATTTTGACTAAAAATAGGGCATCACCTTAGTTGGTATGAAGTTTAAAGGAAAAACGGTTTTAATCACCGGCTCAAGCCGCGGGATAGGAAGGGCAACAGCAATCGCATTCGCACGGGAAGGCGCGAATATTGTCGTGAATTATGTAAAAAACAAAAGCGCCGCCGAAGAAGTAGTGGCTGAAATAAAGGGCTTAGGTGCTAGTGCGATTGCAATTCAAGCAGATGTGGCTGATGAAAGCGATGTCCGAAGAATGATAGATGAGACTGTTAAGCAGTTTGGGGGCATTGATGTTCTTATTAATAACGCTGGTATTGTTTTTGATATTCCCATTTTAGAAAAAACGGTTGAGCAATGGGAGCGCACGCTTCGCGTCAATTTAATCGGGACTTTTCTGTGTATTAAATATGCCGTGCCTCAGATGAAAGGTAGGCCGGGGGCATCGATACTTAATATTTCTTCAACGAATGGAGTTGATTCGCTGAGCCCGGAGTCGGCGGATTACGATACCTCCAAGGCCGGAGTGATTAGTCTCACGAAAAATTTTTCTCAATTTCTTGCGCCAGGCATCAGGGTCAATTCTGTAGCTCCGGGATGGGTTGATACGGACATAAATAAGGGCTTGCCAAGAGATTTCATCAAAAACGAAACCGAAAAGATCGCTTTGAAACGGTGGGGTCGCCCCGAAGATATAGCCGGAGCCGTTTTGTTTTTGTGCTCAGAAGACGCAAGTTTTATCACGGGTACAACGCTTGTGGTGGATGGAGGGTACCAATAAAGTCAGCTTATAGTCGAAGAGAGGGCGATTCCTCAAACCCTTGCAAAAATCGGCATTGTAGAGAAGGGCCTTTGTGGTCCTGGGTGAGACCAAATAAACTGGTTGTGAATAACCCCATTGACAGGAAATTGATGCAGAGTATAATTATAATTACTATGATCACTACCCCTGCCTCGGCAAGGGTAGTTTTTTTAACGATATTCAGGCTATAATCAGCATATGTTCGGGAAAGAAAAGGTGGCCGTTTATATAGACGGTAGCAATTTTTATCACTATTTAAAAGACAAAGAAATATCTTTCCATAAAGGTATTAAGTTCGATTTTAAGGCATTTGTTGATTTTCTGGTAAACGGCAGGAATTGTATTTCAAAGCGCTACTATACGGGAATATTCAGAAACGTAGACAATAGTCAAAAAAGCCAGGTCCTTGTAAAAGGACAGCAAAAATTTTTGTCAGAAATCGAAAAGGATGGTTTTATTGTAAAGCGCGGAAGGATCATGTACGACAGTGGAAGGACAAGAGAGAAGGGTACAGATGTAAAAATTGCTGCGGATCTAATAATTGGAGCAGTTGATAATTTATACGATACCGCAATTTTAGTCAGCTCCGACACCGATCTTGTTCCAGCTATAAAATATATGAGATATAAAAAGAAAAAGTTAGAGTATGTCGGCTTTTCTCATGCGCCCTCTTTTGGTATTCAAAAGTATGCTAATTTTTCTAGACTACTTCTGCCTTCTGATATTGAAAAGTTTAAAGCCAAGTAGTTCCTATTTAAACCAGTTATCTGAGATGCGGTGTATACAACCTTACACCAAAAACCCTTGCAAAAATCGGCATTCTGTAGCAGAATGCCTTCGTAGTTTCGTATATGCTCAATAAACTTTTCGGACTAATTTCTAAAGACATCGGGATAGACCTCGGAACGGCGAACACCCTTGTGTATGTTCGCGGCCTTGGCATTATCATCAACGAGCCGTCGGTTGTGGCGGTCAATCAAAAGACCGGCCAAGTTGTGGCGGTCGGGGCTGAAGCCAAAAAAATGGTCGGCAGAACTCCGGCCTATATTTCCGCGGTCAGGCCCCTTCAGGAAGGCGTGATTTCCGATTTTGAAGTGACCGAGGAGATGATCCACTATTTTATACAGCGAGCGCACAAGGAAACTTTTTCTCTTTTCCCTCGGCCGAGAGTCGTGATAGGGATTCCCTCCGAAGTTACGGAAGTTGAGCGCAAAGCCGTTGAGGACGCGGCAAGGAACGCCGGCGCAAGAGAGGTGTATCTGGTTGAAGAGCCCATGGCCGCGGCCATAGGCATTCGCATGCCAGTTCAGGAAGCGGTCGGGTCAATGATAGTTGATATCGGCGGCGGGACAACCGACATTGCTGTAATTTCTCTCGGCGGCATTGTTACTTCCAAAAATCTTAGAATTGCCGGTGATCGCTTAAATAACGATATCATCCGTTTTGCCCGCGACGAATATAAGCTGCTTTTGGGCGAGCGGACTGCCGAGGACATAAAAATCGCCATTGGTTCTGCGCATGACCTAAGAGAGCCGATGGAAACCATTATGCGCGGCCGAGATTTGGCAACCGGCCTTCCCAAAGAAATCGTGGTTGACGACTCGGAAATCAGGAGAGCCATGCGCCACTCGGTTATGTCCATTGTCAGCGCCATCAAAGAAACCGTGGAAGTAACTCCTCCAGAGCTCGTCGCCGATATTATGGCCAACGGCATGGTGCTGGTTGGAGGCGGGGCGCTACTAAGAGGGTTTGACCAACTGATTCAGTCCGAGGCAAAGGTGAAAGTTAAAGTCGCCGATGACCCGATGACCTCGGTGGTCAGGGGTACCGGCATAATTCTTGAGGATATTGATACTCTGCGTAATGTCTTGATGACCGAGGAATACCAGCGCGCCCCAAAGGTGTCATGAATCCCGTTAGAGATCGCGGACGCGGATAAAATTATTTTTATGAAAGAGTTAAAATTTTATTAGCAATGCTAATATGGAGCGCTGGATGTTTTATTGCGTCCGCGTCCTATCTCTAACGGGATGAATCATAGAAATAGAAGATATTTTCATACGCTCGTCTTTATCTTGGGCGCTCTGTTGCTCATTCTTTTTGGCGTCATCGGCGGCCTCGGATGGGCCGCGGATTTATTTTCCAGATGGGTTTACGGACCAGCCATCTCGGCCGCGTCCCGGCTTTCTCAAAACGCCGCCAGTATCCTCGGCGGACAAACACTTTTGGCCGAGGACGGAAACCTGAAACTGGCCGCAGTGAGCGCTGAAAATGAGACGCTTAAGAAAGAAAATAAAGCGCTGATAAAAGCCCTTGTTCTCGGAGGCGAATACGGCCGGAAAGTCGTTCCTGTCTCGCCGGCTGGATTTTTCCGCGAAATCGGCAGAGAAGTGCTTATGTTGAACCGCGGACGAGAATCCGGAATAAACCCCGGCGATACGGTAATGACCGAAGAAAAAATTTACGTCGGCCGTGTTTTGCGCTCCGGTCCTGAACGCTCGGATGTTATTCTTGCCTCCTCACGTTCGCACATAACCGATGTTTTATTTCTTGCTTCGGGTTTAAGAGCGCGGGCCAAGGGCGAAGGCGGGGGAGAGCTTGAAATTGATCTCTTGCCGGAGAGCGCGGAAATAAAGCGCGGCGATCTCTTCATCGTCTCGCCAAAAGCCGGCGACCTGTCTTCAGGGCTTCTTTTTGGCGAGATTCGCGAAGCAAGTTCCATTGAGGGCCGTATTTTTAAAAACGCGCGCGCCGTTCATCTTTTCAATTCTTTCCGCCATACTCCGCTTTTCGTTATTACTTCTCCGGGTAACCCTTGACATGCGTTTTACTATAACCACGGCCGCATTTTTTATTGTTCTCGTTTTGGAGCGCACCGCAGTTCCACAGCTTTTCGGCGTATTCTTTCCGCTCTCTTTTTGGTTTTTGCTTCCAGCGCTCTTGTATTTGAAAGAAAATCAGGGTCTTTGGTTTGGGATAGCAGCAGGCATGCTTTTTTCCTGGACCGGGGCGAGCCCCGCGGTTTGGCCAATGCTCCTTTTTCCAATTGCCGCGGCTTTATTTTTTTGGATTCGCCGTATTTTCGGTAAAGATGAAATAGTTGGCGACGTTGCTGCATCCGCCGCCGCGGTCTTTTCGTTTCATTTGCTTGAGCTTTCCGCCTCATTACTTTTTGACGCGAACGCGATGGCGGCCGAAGTTATAACCTACAGCGATTTTTTGGTTAGCCTGGTTTTTATAGCTCTTATTGCCGTCATAATATTTGCAGTGGATAACCGTCTGACAAGAGACCGCTTGATGCGCATCTAGCATGCCCCGTTAGAAGTCAGCAATAACAGTTAGATTTATGACCATAAACATAGATGCAACCATTATTGGCCGCAAAAGAGTGTTGCTACACTCTTTTGTCGAGTTAGTGGTGGCTGACTTCTAACGGGGCATGGAGGGATTCTTTAAAAAAAAGCGCAAGAGCGTTGAGATTGACCCGGAAGAGATTTTTATGGATTCTTTCAACCTGCCGGGTCACGACCGGACGCTCCACGAGGGCCGGATTGAACGGCCCATTGAAACAAGAGTATTCTGGTTTTGGGGCCTTACGATTTTTGTTGCCCTATTTATCGTAGTTTCGCGCCTTTTTCAGCTGCAAATACTCCGCGGCGAGGAGTTTTTCACCGCCTCCAAAAAAAATATCTCCTACACTCTTTTTTCCGCCCCCCCCCGCGGCCTGATTTACGACCGCAATATGAACATTATGGCTTCCAACGCCGCTTCATTCTCCTTGGTTTTGAAAAATTCCAATCTTTCCGGCAATGATTTTCAAGCGGCCCTTCAAAACGGGGCCCAACTCGTTGGCCGCAGCGTTTATGAAATCTGGGCCATGCATCAGGAACAGAACAGCGGAGAATTGATATTTCCTGAAGATATTTTTTCTAAGGATGCCTGGCCGGAAGAAATAGTGCTTGCCGAAAATATACCGCGCCATCTTCTCCTGCGCGTGGCTACAAGTCCGGACGATTTTCCCGGCATGGCTATTGAAGAGTCAACAAGCCGAGTGTACCCACTAAACTCTGCGGCGAGCCACATAGTCGGCTTTATTGGCCGCCCGACATTCGACGACCAGAAGAACTCCGATTTTTACAAGAAAGCCGGGGCGAGAATAGGCAAGAGCGGCATTGAACTTGCCTATGAGGAAAATCTTCGCGGGCGAGAGGGCCGGAAAGTTATTGAAATTGACGCGGAAGGAAAGCCGCAAAGAGAACGTTTTATAGAGAAAACTTTACCGGGGCGGTCCGTGGTTTTGAACATTGACGCCGGGCTGCAGAGCGCCGTATATGAAATTTTGGCCCGCAGTATTCCTGCGCTTGGCAAGAAAGCCGGCGCGGCAATAATTTCCGATCCGAGAGACGGACGAATTTTAGCGCTGGTAAGTTTCCCGAGTTTTGATGGCTCCCTTCTTGCCGACGGCAAAGACCGCAAAGCCATTCGCATGATTTTGGATGATAAAACCAAGCCGTTTTTCAACCGCGCCATCTCCGGAGTATATCCGCCCGGTTCCACAATAAAGCCGGTTCTTGCCGCGGCGGCTCTTGAGGAAAAAGTTATTGACCCCAAAAAAACTATTTATGACGTCGGGTTTATTTCGGTTCCCAATCCTTATGACCCCACAAAGCAGAGCGTTTTTCGCGACTGGGCCGCTCTTGGCTTCGTAGATATGAGGAGGGCGCTCGCCCTCTCGGCCAATGTTTATTTCTACACAATCGGCGGAGGGCACGAGAGCGTTAGGGGTCTCGGCATTGAGCGCATTGGAAAGTTTTTTAGGGCTTTTGGTTTTGGATCCGTATTGGGCATTGATCTTGCCGGAGAAGCCGGCGGCTTGGTGCCCGGGCCTGCGGAGAAGAAAAAGATCCATCCCAAAGATCCTTTTTGGCGCATTGGCGATACCTACATCACATCCATAGGCCAGGGCGACACCGGGGCTACTCCGCTTCAGGTTAATTTTGCGACCGCGGCCATTGCCAACGGCGGGACTCTCTATAAGCCATTTGTCACCAAAGCGATTCTTGACGAGTCGGGAGTTGTCGTCAAAACGATTAAGCCGGAAGTTGTCCGCGAAAAGATAGCCGACCATGAATCACTCAAAGTGGTTCAAGAAGGGATGCGGCTTGCGGTAATTGAGGGATCGGCAAATCCGCTTTCGGCGCTTCCCGTTGCCGTTGCCGGCAAGACCGGCACTGCCCAGACGGGAATTACTGGAAAAAATCACGGTTGGTTCACCGGCTTTGCGCCGTACGAAAATCCAGAAGTGGTTATAACGGTCATAGTGGAGGAAGGAACGGGTGGGGCGACTGACGCCGTGCCGATCAGCAAAGAAGTTTTCTGGGCGTGGCTTTCGATACGCAATGCCGCAGTTTTAAGTAATACACAGGAGTAATTGACAAGAAAATGGCGCTGGATATAATGGGGAACATTGTATTTGGTATGTCATCCCGTACAAATTTTGCTAAACACGCCATAGCAAAGCGCTTCGCCCACAGTGGGGTGTGCCTATTCGACACACGCGCTTTGCGACTGTCTACCATGTGTGATTCCAATACCATTTTCTGCTCAACAAGTATGGCAAAATTTGTACGGGATGCTCATGTTTGTAGCGAAAATTATTTCGCTACAAGCTCATAATTTTCGACAAACATGGCAGAATACATCAGCCCGGAAGGGCTCACAAAATTAAAGAAAGAAGTTGAAACGCTAAAAACCTCAAAGCGGAGAGAAATTGCAACACGGCTCGAGGCGGCCAAAGCTCTGGGTGATCTTTCAGAGAATGCCGAGTATCAGGAAGCCAAAGAGGCCCAGTCCTTGAACGAATCCCAAATCTCCGAGCTTGAAGAGAAGCTTCGTAACATCGTTGTCATCCGAAAGCCAACCGATTCCTACACCGTGCAGGTTGGGTCCACAATTGATGTTGATTCATCCCTCGGACGGGAGACATTCACCATAGTCGGATCGGAAGAGGCCGATCCCATGCGGGGCAAGATTTCAAACGAATCGCCTTTGGGCAGAGCGTTTTTGGGGAAAAAAGCCGGGGAGACGGTGGAAGTGAAAACGCCTGCGGGTGTAACGAGTTATAGGATATTGAGAATAAGCTGATAAGTATTTTCTAATCAAGAGATAAGTCCGAGATTGATGTTTTTCAATTCTATTGAAGTTTCATTATTGCTAAAACTTACGCGATCGCGTAAGTTTTAGCAATTAAGTTTTTACAAATACAAAACTACAGTCACTTCTTTGGGCCAACATAACGATTTACATTCCTTTACCACGAGCCTCAATTAGGGCTCATTGCACGTTAGAAACCGTACCTCATTTGGGGCTTATCTTGTATCGGACAAGACGTGATATTGACAAGTGAGTTAAAGCAGCATATAATGTAAGTTACAATAAAAACCGAGGGGGAGAGTAATGGTAAAGAAATGCCAATCTCTGATGATTTTGGTTCTTTTACTTGCGTATTATGTATCTATTCCCAACACCTATTCTTCAGAGATAGATGGCAGTTCCCACCCCATCTTTTCAGAAAAGAACTGGCGCTTTGATGATGCCAAATACAATAACATTAAAAGTTTCTGCGATGACGATGACAACCGTGAAGTGATGTGTGGCGTAGAGAGGGATTATACTAATTCCGACGGCCACTACGTGATGAGCGAAACTGCAATTTTCGGAGAAGTCGTAAAGAAACATTACGGTGTTGTCGACGAAAAAACTCGTTCGCGCTACGGGTATACTTACGCTGAGTTCTGGGCTCTTGTAGAAAAAGATGGAAAATGGTGGGCCGAAGAAAAAGGATGGTGGAAGCACGAGCACATCAGGGACGAAACGGGCCGACTTATTGCAGTAGTAGTGATACTGCAAGACAGAAGTAGAAATGAGGTTACGCGAAGAACGGTATTAAGGAAGGGTGACGAGACGAGAAGGGAAAAGATCGGTGAAGAGGAAAAATTATTAATCGATCAATGGCTCGAAAAGAATAACCTTGATGATTACGGCAATAAGGGAATTGTGTTATATGGCGGCGGCCCACCCCCACGGGAAGACCGCTATCATATCATTGTGGAAAAGTACTCACAGCGACCTTGGTTCAACATGACAAAATAAGGTTAGCATCACGTATTAGCCCCTCCAGGGCTTTTTAATTTTCGCGAATTTGCCGCCAAAGCAGTAAGTTCTCCAATCAAAAATGGACGCCTCGCGTTGTGTCCAAGAATATGGTATACTGAATAAGGTGGGTTCGAGTAAAATAATTAAAAAATACTTTTGGGATGTTGACCTTGAAGGGGCGGACTTACGGAAACATCCGGATTTTATTATTGAAAGAATTTTAGAGCACGGCGATGAGGCGGGGGTGCGCTGGCTTAGGAAACGCTTCGATACCGCAGACATTCTCCGCGTGCTTGCCTCCCGAAGAAGAATTTCGCCGCGCTCCCGCGCATACTGGGAATTAATTTTGTCATCATGGCCTACGCGTTCTCAAAAGAAATTGCGGGGACACAAACACTCAAGGATTTGGCGACGTTAAAAGGGCGGGGGCTTCTCAAGGGTTTTTACCTTGCCGGAGGCACGGGAGCCGCGCTTTTGATGCGCCATCGCCGCTCCCGCGATTTGGATTTTTTCAGCCCCCATCGTTTCAACGAAGGACTCCTCGCAAAAAAGCTTTCCCGCGCCGAAAGATTTGAACTTGAGAAAAAAGAAGAAGGGACCGTTATCGGCTTATTCAATCACACACGCGTTTCTTTTTTTTATTATCCCTATCGGCTCCTCCGTCGCCCTCACCGTATTGACGATATGGATGTCGCCGGTCTTCCCGACATTGCCGGTATGAAGTTGGACGCGGCCTCAAGCCGCGGCTCCAAAAAGGACTTTATTGACATCTATTTTATTCTCAAAAGCGGTTACTCGTTGAAAGACCTGCTCCGTTATTTCAGAAAAAAGTTTTCCGATATTCATTACAACATGATTCACATAGAAAAAGGTTTGGTGTATTTTAAAGATGCGGAACATGAAAAAATGCCTTCTATGCTTATTCCCACAGAGTGGAATTCCGTAAAGAAATTTTTTATAAAAGAGATAAAAAAGCTGCATACATAGCATGCCACTCGGTGACATTCGCGATGAGCGCATCAAGAAACTGACCCTCTATCAGAGGGCTGGTTTTGACGCGTATCCCGCGTCGGTGAAGCGCACACACCAAATTGCCGATCTTCGGAAGCATTTTTCGAAATTAGAGAAACCAAAAAAACCGGCAACAATTGTCGGCCGCGTGATGGCATTGCGGGAGCACGGCGGCTCCGCCTTTGCCAACCTTCACGATGGGGAGGGGGGAATCCAGATTTACTTCAAAAAAGATACGCTTGGAGCCGAGCCCTATCAGCTTTTCCTTGATACTGTTGATATTGGCGATTTTCTTCAGGTATCCGGCACGCTTTTTAAAACGAAACGCGGCGAGGAAACGCTGGAAGCAAAAGCGTGGTCGCTTGCGGCAAAAACACTCCGCCCGCTTCCGGAAAAGTGGCACGGTCTTCAGGATATTGAGGAGCGGTTCCGCCGTAGATACCTGGATCTTTTGATGTCGAGCGAGACCCGAGAGCGCTTTTTGCTTAGATCGCGCCTCGTGTCGTTTACCAGAAGGTTTCTCGAAAAATCAGGATTCGTTGAATTTGAAACTCCGATGCTGCATCCGATTCCCGGCGGGGCGTTAGCGCGTCCCTTCAAGACTCGCCACAACGCTCTCGGCGCCGACTTTTACTTGAGAGTCGCTCCGGAACTTTACCTGAAGAGATTACTTGTCGGCGGATTTGAGAAAATTTACGAACTCGGCCGGGATTTCCGCAACGAAGGGATTGACGCCGAGCATAATCCGGAATTCACGATGCTTGAATGCTACGCGGCCTGGTGGGACGAGGAGGCGATGATGAAGTTTGTTGAAGAGTTTTTTACGGCTTCCGTCTCGCAATTTTTCAATAAGAAGGAATTTGAGTATGAGGGGAAGAAAATATCTTCTCTACCGCCGTTCAGACGAGTTTCCTTCAAAGAACTTCTCAAGCGCTATGCATTAGTTGCCGACTACGACGCCATACCCCGCGACGATTTGGCATTGATTGCACGTCAACTCGGCCTTACTGCGGAAAGATCCGAGCCCAAGGGTAAAATCGCGGATGAGATTTACAAAAAAATCTGCCGGCCCCGTCTTATTGAGCCGACTTTTGTAGTAAACCATCCTGTTGACATCTCGCCCCTCGCTAAATCCCGCAAGGAACACCCTGAAGAAGTCAGAAGATTTCAGCTCATAGTTGCCGGAATGGAGATTACCAACGGCTTCGCCGAGTTGAATAATCCGATGGAACAGGAGAAGCGCTTCATGGAGCAGGAAAAAGCGAGAGTGGGGGGCGAGGAGGAAGCGCACCCGATGGATAGAGATTTTGTTGAAGCCATGGAATACGGCATGCCCCCAGCTGCCGGGCTCGGCGTGGGTGTGGACCGCTTGGCCATGCTTTTCACGAATGCGCACAATGTCAAAGAGGTAATTCTTTTTCCGACCATGCGCCCCAAGTAGTGTCTTGGCCAAAAGCTAAAAGACGAAAGACGAAAGCTTTTGTCTTTAGTCGTTCGTCTTTCGACAGAACATGAAAAAGCTGTTAATCGCCACAACCAATCCGGGCAAGATTGAGGAATACAAAACCCTGCTGAAAGGAGAAGGTTTTGAGTTGCTGACCTTGCGCGATGTAAAAATAACCGTGCCGGTTGAGGAGGATGGCCAGACCCTTGAAGAGAACGCCGTAAAAAAAGCGATACACTACGCCTATTTTTCCGGACTCCCGACCATGGCTGACGACGGCGGGATAGAGGTGGAGGCCTTGAATGGAGAGCCCGGGGTGAAGTCGCGGCGCTGGCCCGGCTATGAAGCAAGCGATGAGGAGCTGATTGAGATGATGATGGAGAAAATGAAGGGAGTGCCGTGGGAGAAAAGACGGGCAAGGTTCCGAGTGTGCCTCGCATTTGTCATGCCGAACGAGGACGAAGTTTTCGTGCGCGAAGGAGCCCACGAAGGATATGTCGCCGACGTACCCGGTCAATTTGTTTCGGGTTATCCTTTCAGGTCAATTTTCTGGCTGCCGGAATTAAAGAAAACACTGGGCGAACTCACACCGGAAGAAGAAGCTGAAGTCGTGCTTCATCGGAAAATCGCCCTGCGGGAACTCCTGCCGGTAATTAAAGAAAAGTTAAATACATAAATATGATGCCAATCTGCAAATTTTATGCCAATTTGGCGAATTGCGAATCCGTATTCGCATATTCGTAGATTCGCATGTTATTCGTAGATTAGCATCATAGTGTGCGAAGCACGAAATGCTGGACATCAAATTTATCAGACAAAACATGCAAGAAGTTGAAAAAGGCCTAAAAGCCAAAGGCGTTTCCGTTGACCTGAAGCGCCTGCTTGATGTTGATGAGCGTAGGCGCGAAAAAATCAAAGAAGTAGACGCACTCCGCCAGGAGCACAATAGCGCATCGGATGAGGTCGCCTCTCTCAAGGGAGAAAAACGGGAGAAACTTATTGAGGGTGTAAAAGGGCTTAAAGAAAAACTCGGTGAGGCCGAGTTTGAATTAAAAGCCCTTGAGGAGGAATTTCGCGACTTAATGTATTCTCTTCCCAATTTGCCGCTGGACGATGTGCCGATTGGGAAAGATGCGAGCGAAAATAAAGTTATTCGGAAGTGGGGCAAGATTCCCGAATTCGATTTTGAACCCAAAGACCACGCAGCAATAGGTGAGGCCCTAGACCTCATTGATACAGAGCGCGCAGGAAAAGTTGTGGGCACGCGGTTTGGATATTTCAAACGTGAAGCAGCACTACTTGAATTTGCGCTGATCCAATTCACGCTCAAGATTCTTACTTCGGAAAAGGAGTTAAAAAAAATTGCCGACTCAATAGAAAAAAGCTATCCTGCAACTCCTTTTATACCCATAGTGCCTCCGGTCATGATTCGCCCGGAAGTGATGACCAAGATGGCGCGTTTAAGCGAGCAGGATAAAGACGAACGGTATTATTTGTCCAAAGATGATCTTTATCTTGTTGGCAGCGCCGAACATACCATGGGGTCTATGCATATGGGGGAAACTTTTGAAGAGAAAAATTTACCGTTGAGGTATCTTGGGTTCTCAACCAGTTTTAGGAGAGAAGCAGGATCCTACGGACAGGATACAAGAGGGGTTCTACGGGTCCACCAATTTGATAAACTTGAAATGGAGTCGTTCACAGTGCCGGAAGATTCAGTTAAAGAGCAGGATTTTATTGTCGCCATACAGGAGCTGTTGGTGCAGGCCCTAGAAATCCCTTATCGGGTGGTGATGATTTCTACTGGTGATATGGGGCGCCCGGACGCCCGGCAGATCGATATTGAGTGTTGGATGCCTGGGCAAGGAAAATACCGCGAAACGCATACTTCGGATTTGATGACTGACTACCAAACGCGTCGTCTCAACACTAAAGTGCGTCGCAAAGACGGGCATCTGGAACTCGTCCACATGAATGATGCCACCGCTTTTGCCATCGGGCGCACCTTGATCGCCATTTTAGAGAATTATCAACAAGCCGATGGCTCGGTGAGAGTGCCCAAAATCCTCCAGCCATATACATTCGGCATTAAGGAAATAAGGAGATAAATTTTATAGGACTCCCGGAAAAGAAAAAGCCCACCAAGTAGTGGCGGGCTTTGTTTAAAATATCAGTGCACGGTTTTCAGTAAATCAACATCAACGATTCCATATTCAGTTTTAGGTATATGAGTTTCTGCCTCTGTAAGATGAGTCCCAAATTGGTATTTGCTAAAACTTACGCGATCGCGTAAGTTTTAGCAATAGTGAAAATTCAATAGAATTTCATAACCTCCATTTCGGGCTCATCTCTTGATTAGAAAATACTGTCTTCGCGGCTTTACCACATTCTGTATTTTTGGGTATAATGAGAAGAGAGGGGTGAAACCCTCAAGAAATAGCGGCTTTTCAACAAACAGGGAAGTCAAAAATCCGGATAATACTCGAAAGAAATTTGCAGAAGATAGCGCTAAGAAACCCCTCTCTACTCAAATAGAGGGGTTTCTTGTTTAAAAGGCCTTAATAGGGTGTGAAAAGAAGGTGGAAAAGAGAGAAGCGCTTCTGTCTGAAAGCAACGGAAAGAAAGGATTTTTAAGAGCTTGACAAAGAAGATGGTCCATTGGAAGCCACTCCCCGTCCTATAACCCTTTGGGAGACAAGTGAAGCGGGTTGTAGCACGAGGTATGGCTTGGTGGATCGACATACTTTTCCTCAAAAAGCATTTTGAGGGAACACAGCGAAAAGAGAACGGGGAGAGCATCTTCGTTTCATTGATGCGTGCCGTTCGCCGGGTCCTTTACGATAACTTTGTTGACACTCTTCACCATGTCCTGGTAGTCGCCACCTACGCCTATCTTCTTACAAATATAGTCGTCTTCTTCTTCCAGCAATCTCTGCCGTCAGTAGCGAGCTGGCTTCTTGCCGCATTTTCCGAACCCTATCTCGGAGCGCTCGGTATCTACATAGTGGTCAATGAAATCCGGCGGAGAAGAGGCAGAAAAGTATATATGCGCTTGGGCTCTGTTGCGACAATAATCTGGTTTGCCCTGCTGGTAACTTCTTCACTGCTTGTGTACTTCGGCGATACATACCACTTGAACACCGTCTATCGAACAACTGTCACCAACTCGTTCGCCGCTTTCATAATTCGTATCGGCACCGTACTTGGGAGAATTCCTTAGGGCCAAAAAGAAAAATCCCGCCTCGTGCGGGATTTCGTTCCTATTCTTTTTCAGATGGAAATACGATCCATTCATCGTCTCTCTTTTCATGAAGCCATATATTTGGAATGACTATGCTTTGCCGATGGTAAAAGAGGGTGACAATGAAATGATTTTTGTACGGGGCAAGCCTGCGCCCGGTATCAGCAATTTCGTCCACTATCAGGATACGGGTATCAAGCGGCCAAGAAGATACATACATCGTCATGTTGTTTTGGTAAGGAGCCCCTCTTTTTTCGGCCAAAGCGGCATCATCCATCGGAATAGTAGGGTCGGGTTGTCCCCAGAGCACCAGTGGAATCTCTAATTGATGCGAGATTATCACGGCCATGTTCAGGCCCCCGCGCGGAAGCCCAAGAACGCCAATAAATTCTTTTGCGCGCGGTAAGAGTTGCGGAATAATTCTCTGGTACATATCGGGGAGAAATTCTTCCCATGGGTAGAAGCGCTTTTTCTTCTCAGCCATCATTCACACCCCTGTTCTTCAAGTTCGTTCGGATAGACGCTCCGAATAAAATCGCACCAAGGCGTCTTCCATCCATTAATGTCTTCCAGGTTATCCCATGAAACTTGATAACGGATAATTGCTTTTCCATGTCTTGAGAAATGAACGTGGAAAATGCCTGCGCGACTTCTCATTCCATCTTCATGAATAACAATAGTCATATTTGCCATGCACTCACGTTTCTCAAACATCAATTGATATCCAATGTCATTCACTGCCTTCAGATGGATACTCGATGCCGGCGTTCCAGGGAGGTGGGTTTGCGTAAAATCAACCGCTGCATTCCTAATATTTTCTATGCAGTCCAGTAAAGGGCTTTGATGGCTTTTGGCTTCAAGCGAAGCAACAGGAAAAAAGGATAACGCTACCAGTGTAAAGATGCAGACGACCTTAATGCCTAGTTCCATTTACTCACCCCCTTTTTAAAAGAGCGCCAAGTATGTTAAAACATATGTAGCACGAAAAATGAGAAATTACAAACCAATTGTCAGAACCTGGATTGAAATAGATACCCGCGCTCTTCGCGGGAATGTTTCGCAACTCAGGAGAATCATCGGGGCCCGCCGCAAGCTTCTTGCCGTGGTGAAATCCAACGCCTACGGCCACGGCCTGGTTGGAACGGCAAAGTCCCTCAAAAAAATAATGCCGTCAATTTGGTTCGGCGTTGATTCTTTCGTGGAAGGACTTCGTTTAAGAAAAGAGGGCGTCAAAAATACTATTCTTGTTCTTGGTTCCACCCTCCCCGTCCTTTTTAAAGAGGCCTCCAGACAAAATATCATTCTGACTATTTCTACCTTTGAAGCGCTGGAGGAGCTCTCGCGCCTGAAATCACGGCCCCAAGTGCATATTAAAATTGATACCGGCATGCATCGTCAGGGATTTTTACAGGATGATGTGCCTCGTCTCGTCATGCGCCTGAAGCGGTTAAGAATCTTGCCGCATGGAATTTACACTCATTTCGCGGCGGCCAAAGATCGAGCTTATCCCACAGCAACCTTTTTGCAGCTAGAGGCGCTCCGTAAAGCTGGACGTAAATTTGAGAGAGCCGGCTTTCGCCATCTTTTGCGGCATGCGGCCGCATCGGGTGCGGCACTCCTTTTTCCGGAGACGCACCTTGATATGGTGAGAGTCGGCATCGCCCTTTGGGGCCACTGGCCATCGGATGAGGCGAGAGTCAATGTATCCTCGGGACAGTTCGGGCTCCCCAGGGTGAATCTGCGCCCTGTTCTTTCCTGGAAAGCGAAAGTTGCTGAAGTGAAAAAAATTCCGGCGGGCGCTTTTGTCGGTTATGACCTTACCGAACGAGTCGCCAGAAAATCCGCCACTGCAGTTTTGCCGGTCGGCTATTGGCACGGCTTTGACCGCGGATTATCGTCGGTCGGCTCGGTGCTTATAAGAGGACAACGCGCAAAAGTGCTCGGCCGGGTTTCCATGGATATGATTGTTTGCGATGTGACCGGCATTCCCGGAGTAAAGACAGGGGATACGGCAGTGTTAATAGGCCGGCAGGGCAAAGAAGAAATTACCGCCGAGGAAATGGCCCGACGGCTAGGCACCTCGCCATACGAGGTTCTGACGCGTATCAATCCGTTGATTGAGCGAGTTTATAAATAAGAAAAGGCCCCATTTCAGGGGCAAGGGGGGTTAGCGCAAATTCTTGACGTGGGTGTGGAAGCGCTTGAGAGCCTGGAGTACCATATTATTCCAAAACAACTCCACCACCAGAACATAAACAAATGCGACGGCAATCACGCCAATAATCGCGGTGAGTGATACCGGACCTAGCGCCAAGGTGAGATAGCATAGCGATGTACCCGTGTATTCCGCGTCGATCACGAGGACCCACATGCGGAGTCCCAGATAGCCGAGACCGATCCACGCGAATAGCGCGCCAATCACCAGAAGCGCGAAGAGAAGGGGATGGAGCGAAAGAACAATGGGTGAAAGAGCAATGGAAAGATGGTAAGCAAGCATCCGCACCTCCCGATTCGTATGTTTTTAAGTTGCTCGCGATGCCGTCATTAGTAGCATATTCATAAAAAAAATGCAAGACCCGTTCCAGAAAAGCCGGATTCTGTATATGGGCAAGAGCGAGCCCAAAGCGTGGCAGCGGAGGCGCTTTTTCAAAAGACCATCGGCAACATTGCTTGCGGCATTTTTTTTGGCTGCACTTGTTGTTGGCCTTATTTATGTACTCCGCCTTGAAAAGTTCCGTCTCGGGGAAGTGCGCGTTATCGGCGTTCAGGCCCTTGCCGAGGACGAGGTTCGCCAGGCACTTTTTGCCCGGGTTTCCGGCAGCGCGCTTTTTTTTATTCCCAAAGACAATCTTTTGATTGTTTCCTCCCGGGCCCTTGAGCAGTTTCTCAAAGAAAAATTTCCAAAAATAGCCGAAGTGGATGTGCGAAAAACTCTCTCCGCGGTTTTGGAGGCCAATATTATTGAGCGCTCCATCTGGGGAATTGGCTGCGCTAAAACCGAAGTTGAAGAAGTCAAAGAAACGCGACCTGAGCGTCCCTCAGGCGGAAAAGGCGCGACCAAAACCGTAGGCCCGTGTTTCTACATTGACCGCGGCGGCTTTGCCTTTGAAGACGTCTCTTCTTTTGAAGGCGGGCTTTTCCCGATTCTTTATCAGGATAGCGGCGGCACGCTCGGCTCCATGCTTTTCAACAAGGACGAAGTGATTTTTTTTGAAGAAGCGAATGATGCTTTGAAGTCTTCACTTCAGCTCCCGCTGCTCTCCGCCGAATTCTCCAAAGAGGTCAAGGATGACGTACGTTTAACTCTCAAAGAAGGGTGGTCGGTGATTGTTTTGAGGGATAAGGCGCCGTCTGTCTGGATTCCGGTTCTGCGCACTCTTCTTGCGAACGAAATCAAGGGCGGGAGGAGCCAGCTTGAATACATTGACCTCCGTTTCGGCAACAAGGTGTTTTATAAAT
>CAZDKA010000008.1:0-24470 GCA_964505815.1 uncultured Candidatus Saccharibacteria bacterium
GAACCATCGGCCTCGTAATTATCAGTTACGCGTTCTACCACTGAACTACGTGCCCGTAGTAATAGTTAGTGGGGGATGAACGCTCTTCCACTGAGCTACGTGCCCAAATGCAAAAATATTGTAACAATCCCGTACTAATTTCGCAAGGCTTCCGTTTTTGCTATTTCGCGTTTACACAAAAAATTGCGATCGCTAACTTCTGTGATAATCGGCAATATCACCCACATCCCCCACAAATTTAGACTATTCGTCCTTCGACTAGACTTAGGACGGACTCTGAGCTTGTCGCCCCTCGAGTTACTCGGGGCGACCCTGAATTTTGTTGAAGGGTCGAACGGGATTGATTCATATTCGCGGATAAACAAATAAAAAACGCAGTCCTTGCAAACTGCGTCTGCTCTCAAAGCTTCATTGCGAAGCGAGGGAGTGCTTTAGATTTTGACGCCAAGCTCGGTCAGGCGCCAGAGCGTGCCGGCGACGAACGACGAATGATGAATTGCGTACCATCCCAAGACGCGAGCCGCTTCCACGTTCTCAATCCGGTCATCAATGAAGACGCACTCTTTCGGCAGGATTTCTTCTTCTCCCGGATATTCTTCATTTGCGCGACGCAGAGCGAGCTGATAGATAAGCGGATCGGGCTTGAGAATGCCCTCGCGGTAGGAATAAATCCGCGGACGAAACACCATGATGTTTCCGCAAGCGAGCACCTTTTCGATATAGTCGGCCTGCAGTTCGTTGGTGTTGGAGATTACGCCCTGCAGATAAGAGTTCCGCCGCAGTGCCTCTACTGCTTTCCAGACAAGGCGGTTTGGCTGAAGAGTTCTGTTCCAGAGCTTGATGAAGGCCGGTATATCGCGAAAACCGATTAGTTTCTGAATCTCGCTTAAGAACTCATCCGTCCGTATTGCGCCGAGGTCGTACTGCTTTACGACCCCCTTCTCTTGAAGCCTGCGATAGACCTCAACCGGGCTGATAGGCGGAGATGACATCTGTGAAAGTCCTTCCATCAATTCATCACCCAGGTAGTCAAAAGGAACGCGACCGTAATCCCACCAGACCATCCGGATTCGGATTTTCGGCATCGGAGCTCCTCCCGCCCAATTTTTGGACGAGGCTCGCTCCCGTCGGGAGCGGCCATTATGTCAATGAGCAGAAGTATATTATAGCTTACTTTTTGAGCCGATGTCCAGTAACAGTCTTGTCCAATGCAAGATGAGCCCCAAATGAGGTATGGTTTCTGACGCGCAATGAGCCTCAATTGAGGCTCATAACGAAGAAGTGTAAGTCATTATGCTGGTTAAAAGAAATGACTACAGTTTTGTATTTGTAAAAACTTACGCGATCGCGTAAGTTTTAGCAATAGTGAGACTGCAATAGAATTTCATAACCTCCATTTCGGGCTCATCTCTTGATTAGAAGATACTGTAACGCCGCGTCACGCTTAGCGTGACTATTTTGCCGCGCTCAGTGCGGCGCCAGTCACTCCGGCGCGTTCTCCGAGGCGGGAACGCATTATTTTCGGCAAAGGCATTTTCCGTGAGACACTCGTCCGAAACATTGCTGAACGAACGGTCTTTTCAAATCTGCTTGTCCACAGTGAAGAGAGTCCGCCGCCGACTACGATGACTTCCGGCGCAAAAGCATAGGCAATATTCAAAAGTCCGATGCCGATGTTTTTCGCAAAATCTTTAATATCTTTCGGCCCCTTTTTGCTTTTCAGGAATCGTTTCGTGCTTATTCCCTCCCAATCCTCCAAAATTTTTATTTTTGATTTTTGATATTTGATATTCACTATTGTATGTCCAAACTCCCCTGCCCAGCCAAGCGCTCCTTTGTATAGTTTTCCGTCAATGACGATTGCCCCGCCAATACCGGTGCCGAGCGCAACAAACACGAAATTTTTTGATTTTTTGCCAGCGCCGGAGACAAGTTCAGCCAGGGCCGCAGCTTTTACGTCATTTTCGATAATCACCGGCACGCGGTATTTCTTGGAAAATTCTGCGGCAATTTTTTCCGGACGAAACCCCGGGATATTCGCGCAGACAAGCGTTTCTCGGCGAGCGCCGAGCGCACACGGAACCCCGATGCCGACTCCGGCGATTTTTGCTTTTCCGATTACCGCTGCTGCGCAATTCAAAATTGTGTCTCGGATCGCCGCCGGTGTTTTTGAGCGGTACTCGATTTTTTTCAGGCGGAGAATTTTGCCGTTTCCTACTAGAGCGGCCGAAACCTTTGAAGCGCCGACATCAACCCCCAATGTATACATAGTAAAAAATCTAAAGCTCAAATTTCAAAACAAATCCGAAATTCTAAATTCAAATGTTTTAAAAGTGTTTTGGATTTTGTGCTTTGTGCTTGTTTTGGAATCTGGATTTTGTCATTTGGATTACTATCCTCCTTTTAACGTAAATGACTTTCGATGAAAATCCGAATAACCAAACTGTTTCATGCGTTCCCTATGGAACTTTGTGCCATATCCTTTATGAATATGAAAATCGTATCGCGGGTCTTTTTTGTGAAGCCGCGTCATAATTCGGTCCCGCGCGACCTTGGCGACAATAGACGCCGCGGCGATTACTTTTATCTTCTCATCCCCTTTAATAATTGTGCGATGCGGAATCTTTTCCGGGAATTCCAATCCGCCGTCTAAGTAGACAAACACCCCGGCTCGTTTAGGAGCTAATTTTTTGAATAGGCGTCTCGCCCCAATTGAAGCGGCGCGGGAAATGTTTACGCGGTCAATGACTTTTGGCCACACTCTTGTTACCGCCGAATGAACCCCGGTTCGTTCCAAGAGGTGCCGTGACCACGCCTCTCTCTTCTTAGCAGTCAATTTTTTTGAATCCTTAAGAGGGCCGAGAACCCTTTTTTGATAGCGAAACGGCCGGCGAGCCATAATTCCGGCAAGCACCAGCGGCCCGGCAAGCGCCCCCCGCCCAACCTCATCTATGCCCATAACATATGAGTTGGGCGAGGCTCGCCTTTTTGAGGCGGCTCGCCCCACTTCGTCAATACCAATGATGTAAGAATGGAACGAAGTTCGCCGATTTTTTAGTGCGGGGTTTGTCATGCGCGGTTACTATTGTTATATTCAAACTATTAGCTGCTCGTTGACATTTCCATAAAGGAGGCCCAAATGTCCAAACGTCCTCTATTCCTTATCAGTATACTCATAATTTCGTTTCTCGTCTCGGCCAAGGCCGGCCAAGGAGCCGAGTTGCCGCGCATTGATGTTGCCCGGCTTTACCCGGCCTCGAAAGACGCAATTGTTGTTATCTTAAATGAACGCAGAGATACGCCAGAAGACACTAAGAAACAAGATAAAAAAATAAAATCACGGCAGATCAATCCGCGATTGACAGATGTTGGTTCTGCGACCTTCCGTAATCTCCCCTATGTATTTTTCGTGGAGGAAGGAAATAGGGCCGCGGCTTGGTCCATGGGTACAGGTTTTTTTGTCCGCGAAGACGGAGTGATCGTGACCAGCTATCACGTGGTGGAGGACTCAAAAAATATTCTTGTTCAGCTTGCAGACGGCAGTATTTTTACAGCGCAAATGCTTGGTTTTGACGATCGCCCCGAGTACGACATTGCTGTTTTAAAAATCACCACCAAACAGCCGGTTAAAACTTTGAAGCTCGCGCGGTCAAATATATTTATCGGAATGCCGCTCCTGCTCATCGGTCATCCGTATTTCTTGACGTACACTTCCTCATCAGCCGAGATCAGCAATCTAGATCCCGGGTTTGACTTCATCCAGGTGCATTCCTCTATTCACCCCGGGAATTCCGGGAGCCCGCTTGTTAACGGATCAGGCGAGGCGATTGGAGTCGTCTATGCCAGAATAATGAACTCCGAGACGCAAGGACTTGCCACGCCGGCAGCAAAAGCGCTTGAAGTGATTGACCGCGTGCTGGCCGCCCAAGGTCTTGCCGGATCAACCCTCAACATCCCTTGAGGGTTTGTTATTATTTGCCTACGAGCGCAAGCGGCGGCGTAGCGCGAGTAGCTGCAAATAATGAACCCCGCACCAATTTTGCCATGTTTTTTATTTGTTGGAGATAGAAACTCTGAGTGGTAGTCTTGAGCGAACCGCGTGCGGTTCACCCCGTTAGATGCTTCGCTATCTAACGGGGCGGGTAGCCGCATCCCGCGATGGGGCCAGACGCGAGGCGTATCTGCGCAGCAGATCGCCCCGTCTCCGAAGCGGTTCGCGATGGAGTGTTTCGCAAAATTGGTGCTGGGGTATCTCGAAATAAGATACCGCACCGCTCTGCGGTGCGGTAATTCATTTTCTCTGCTATAGTGTGAGAGTAATCACAAATATAATATTCGCGACTACTCCATATGAAATTCACCCATCTTCACGTGCATTCCCATTACAGCTTGCTTGACGGCCTGGCCAAGATTGATGAGTTAATCGGCGAGGCTACCCGCCTGGAAATGGACACACTGGCGCTCACCGACCACGGCGTTCTCTATGGCGCCATTGAATTCTACAAAAAAGCCAAAAAAGTCGGCATAAAGCCCATTGTCGGCTGTGAGATGTATATTGCCTGTGATGGCATGAAGAATAAACGCCCGGGCATTGACGATAAACGGTTCCATCTTACGGTTCTTGCCAAAGATTACCAGGGCTACAAAAACCTCATCCGCCTCGTTACCGCAGCTCATTTGGACGGCTTTTATTACAAGCCGCGGGTTGATAAGGAGTTATTAAAGACATACTCAAAAGGCCTGATTGCGCTCTCCGGTTGTCTTTCCGGTGAGATTCCGCGAGCCATCCAGTCAAAAAAGATTGATTCGGCAAAAAACCTTATTGCCGAATATCAGGAAGTTTTCGGCCGCGATAATTTTTATCTGGAGCTTGGAGCGCATCCGAATATTCCCGAACAAAAAGTTGTGAACACGGCCCTCGCGGAACTCTCTACAAAGACTGGCGCAAAGATAGTTGGTACGAACGACATACACTATATAAAAGAGGATGACGCCGAAGCCCAGGATATTCTGGTTTCAGTGCAGACCGGCGCTAGGTTTGAGGACGAAAATCGGCTGACCATGCGCGCGGATAATTTCTCAATGAAAACTCCTGCAGTAATGGCTGATTTCTTCCGCGATATGCCCGATGCCATTCTTAATACCCAGGCCATAGCCGAGGCCGCCTCTCTTGAAATTCCTCTCGGCAACGTTCTGCTCCCGCGCTTTCCGGTGCCTAACGGAAAGACGGCAGAAGTACTGCTGGAAGAACTTTGTCTTCATGGAGTTGAGCGTAGATACGGATTGCGAATTCCAAATGCTGAATTCCAAATGCTGAACGGCGGCGGTGAACCGGATTCATCATTCATAATTCATAATTCAGAATTCCTCAAGATTTTAGAGCGTCTGCGCTACGAACTCTCCGTAATCAAGGCCACCGGTTTTACTTCGTATTTCTTGATAGTCCAGGATTTTGTGAATTGGGCGAAAGTGAACGGTATTGCCGTCGGCCCGGGCCGGGGGTCGGCCGCAGGGTCGCTTGTTTCGTATCTTTTGAATATCACCAATGTTGACCCGCTTAAATACAACCTCCTTTTTGAACGCTTCCTGAATCCGGACAGAGTCGGAATGCCTGATATTGACATGGATTTTGCCGACACCGGCCGAGACCGGGTTATTGAATATGTTCAGCAAAAATATGGCCGGGAGCGCGTGGCCCAAATCATAACTTTCGGGACCATGGCCGCCAGGGCCGCAATACGCGATACAGGCCGCTCCATAGGGCTTGCCTATAACCTTTGCGACCAGGTGGCAAAAATGATTCCTTTTCATATGACACTGGACGACACACTGAATTCAGTTGCCGAGTTTCAAGAATTCTACCGGACAAATCCAGATGCAAAGCGTCTGATTGACTCTGCAAAAAAACTTGAAGGAGTGGCGCGACACGCCTCAACCCACGCCGCCGGCGTGGTTGTAGCGCCGGACGAACTCACCAATTACGTGCCGCTTCAATTCGCGGCGAGAGCTCAAGAAGCGCGAGCGGGTGATGACAATTCCAAAGTATTAGTTACGCAGTACGAGATGCATGCCATTGAAGATATCGGACTTTTGAAAATGGACTTTTTGGGCCTAAGAAACCTTACTATTATTGAAAACGCGGTTAAACTCATTAAGGAAAACTGCGGCGTGGACATTGACGTTGAGTCATTGCTGCTTGACGACAAAGAAACCTATACGCTTTTCCGGGAAGGGAAAACTACCGGCCTTTTTCAGTTTGAATCGTCAGGCATGAAGCGCTATCTGAAAGAGTTAAAGCCGACCGAGCTTGAGGATTTGATTGCCATGGTGGCACTCTATCGTCCCGGACCCATGGAACTGATTCCGCAATTTATTGCCCGTAAGCACGGAAAAGAAAAAATAAATTACCTGCATCAGAAACTGGAGCCAATTCTTAAAAACACCTACGGCATAGGCGTTTATCAGGAGCAGATGATGCAGATTGCGCGGGATCTTGCCGGCTACACTCTGCCCGAGGCCGATACGCTTCGTAAAGCCATTGGTAAAAAGGACAAGGCGTTACTTGATGCCCAGGGAGAAAAATTAGTAGCCGGTATGATAAAAAACAACGTTGCCCGGCAAACTGCTGAAGCAGTCTGGGAGCTTTTTCCGCCATTTGCCCGCTACGGGTTTAACAAAAGCCATGCTACGGCTTATGCTCTGATCGCTTATCAGACCGCCTATTTGAAAGCGCACTACCCGGCCGAGTTTATGGCCGCCATCATGACCGCCGAAGGATTTGCAATAGAGCGAGTCGCCACATTAATTGATGAATGCCGGACAATGGGTATCAAGGTTTTGCCGCCGAGCATTTCCGAGAGCAACGAGACCTTTACCGTGGTCGGCAAAGACGAAATTCGCTTCGGACTCGCTTCAGTAAAAAATGTAGGCACGAACATTGTTAGGGCAATCATTGATGCCAGAGTGCATAGCGGAAGATTTTCCTCAATAACGGATTTTATAGAAAAGGTTCAGCACCGCGACTTAAATAAAAAATCGCTTGAATCGCTGATACGCTGTGGGGCCATGGATGAGCTCGGCGAGCGCGGACAGCTCTTTGAAAACCTGGATTCAATTCTTGCCTATAGCCAGGAGCACCAGCGGCAAACTCAAAAAGGGCAGGAAAGCTTGTTTGCTTCTTTGGGAGCAAAGATTGGCGCGGGCATCAGATTGAATCCGGCAGAGCCGGCTTCCAAAAAGGATAGACTCGGCTGGGAGCGCGAACTTCTCGGGCTTTATGTTTCAGAGCACCCACTTGAAGATTACCGCGAAAAATTCCAAAATAAAGTCATCCCGGTCAAAGATCTTCCGGAACGCGCCAGGAATTCTTTGGTTGAAATTGGCGGCCTAATCCAGAAAATAAAAAAAATAATCACCAAGGCGGGCTCGCCAATGCTTTTTGTCACTCTTGAGGATTTAACCGGAAAAACAGAAGTCCTGGTTTTTCCGAGAGTGCTTGAGCGGACCGGAGCCGTTTGGCAGGAAGATAAAGTAATCAGGGTCAAGGGCCGAATTTCTGACTCGGCTCGCGATGACGGCCCGAAGATTCTTTGCGAGGAAGCGGTGGAGGTGGTGTAAGGTTGGCATATCGCGTTAGGCTGGAATGATACTGAAAATAAAAAGCCGAGGAGGATTACTCGCTCGGCGTTCAAACAAGAAGTAATGGCTAAATCGTAACTGAAATTAGTGGAAGCTCATGAAGCGTGAATATTTGTCCAACTTCTCGATCAAGCCATTGTTCGAAAAGCCATACGTCTATAAGCCCTTTTTCAGCAAGCTCCTTGAGTTTTGTTCTGGGAATAGTGAAAGAACTTCCGTCGGTAGAAACTTTTGAACCACCCAGAAAATTTATCACATCTTCCTTTGTCTCCGCTTGGAAAATTGCTATTTGAGGAAAGAGAAGGTTGATTCTGTCCGTCGGATCGCTACACGTCTTCAGCACAAATGCTTTAGCCATTCTAATCCTCCTATTTTTAATGATGCTCCACATTTTAATGATACTCCATCTATGAAAAAAAGTCAAGAGGCAAAAGAACTGCCGGAAAATGATCACCGAACGCTCGGCCAGCGGCTAGATTTGTTTTCATTCCATGATGTCTCGCCCGGTGCGCCGTTTTGGCATCCGCGGGGGATGATAATCGTAAAGGAACTCGAAAAATTCATACGGAAACTCCAGGATGAACACGGTTATGCTGAAATTTCCACGCCCATACTCGTAAAGAAAAAACTTTTTGAGAAATCCGGACATTGGGAATTCTTCAAAGACAATATCTTCCATTTCAAAATTGACAAAGAGGTTTATGCTTTAAAACCAATGAATTGCCCAGAGAGCACCCTCGTATACGCGCACACCAAAAGGAGCTATCGCGATCTGCCTCTTCGGTTTGCTGAAATTGGCCGGCTTCACAGAAACGAACTATCAGGAGTTCTGGGGGGTCTTCTCCGGGTACGCCAAATTACTATGGATGATGCGCATATTTTCTGCAGACATGACCAAATAAAATCCGAGCTCGTTGATATTCTCAAAATGACCGAAGGCTTTTACAAACGGCTTGGCCTTCCTGTTTCATATGGCCTTGCCACGCGGCCCAAAAAAGCCATGGGCGACAAAAAGAAATGGAGTGAAGCGGAAAAAATTCTGGCCGAGGCCTTAAAAGAAGTCGGCCTTCCTTATGGAATTCTTAAGAGTGAAGGTGCTTTTTACGGCCCCAAGATTCACTTTGATATTCGTGATTCTCTCGAAAGGACGTGGACCATCGCAACCGCCCAGCTTGATTTTCAAATGCCGGAGCGGTTCGGGCTGGAATATACGGACGAGCGAGGAATGCAGGAGAGGCCCGCGATGATCCACCGCGCAATTTTCGGTTCGTTTGAGCGTTTTATAGGCATCTTGCTTGAGCACTATGCCGGAGCCCTGCCTTTTTGGCTTTCCCCTGTTCAGGTGGCGGTGTTGCCTATTAGCGATAAAGTGAAGAAGTACTGCTTGGAAGTAATGTCCAAGCTTCGCAAAGCCGATGTACGAGCATGGCTGGATGAGCGCAATGAAACCATCGGCAAGAAAATTCGCGAGGCCGAGATGCAAAAAATTCCTTACCTCCTGGTGATAGGCGAGCGCGAGGCCGGCTCCGGCACCGTGAGTGTTCGCGAACGCGGCAAAGGAGATATGGGTGTGCGCCCTCTTGAAAAATTTTTGCAGATTATTTATAATGCGGGGATGCAGTGATTCTTTGGTGTAAGCTCCGTATCCGATACATGAAAGGGAGGCAGCCATGGGCCAGAAGGAAGAGCTCATTGCAAAACTTTTCGGCGCGGCCGCGGCATCATGGAAAGATTACAATGAAGCCCGTAGGCGTGGGGATGCGGAGAAGATGCGCTCGGCCTTTGACAATATCGTAAAGTTCTTGCGGGTTGTCCACAGAGCCGGATATGCAATGGAGGTGGGGCAGTTCCTTCGCAAAAACGAAATGCCCGTGAGAGCCATTCTCAAAAAGATGAGGAATTAAGCCATTTTCTTGAAGAGGGCGCAGCTTGCTGCGCCCTGTTTTCTTTTATAAAGGGAGATGGTATTATAATATTAAGGCGTTTAAATAAATCCTAATAAAAACGATATGAATAGACATATTATTGCTTCTATTTTTATTTTTCTCTTCGTACTGTGGTCAGGCCCCGTTGCGGCTCATCACACCGAGCTTGCACAGATATCAGGAGTAACAGCCAATGATCTTGAAGTCACCACCCCCACGCTTCTTCCGACAAGCCCTTTTTATTTCTTCAAGAGCGCTGCCAGAACCGTTCAGCTATTCTTTACTTTTAATGCTGTCAGAAAAACCGAGCTGGAACTCAGGATTGCCGATGAAAAAATTATTGAAGCCAGAGAAGTCGTTGAACACCTTCCCGGGGACCAAAGGGCGTTGGAGCGCGCCATTGAGAATTATCGCAACACCGCAGAGAGCTTAAAAGCGCGCTTGGAGGGATTGCGCGAGACAAGTCAGAATCCGAACGTAGACAAACTCCTTGATAAATTAGCCGACCGCAGCGTGAAGCATTCAGAGCTTTTTGAAGAATTAAAAGAGAAGGCCGAAGATAAATCAAAACCAGAATTTGATAAAGTCAAAGACGCTCTTGGCGAAGGGTTTCTCCGCACGGCCGACCGCATTGAGAATCCGGACAAGCTTGTTCGCAGATTAAAGCAGGCCCTTGATGAGCGGGAGGTTAAAGACGAGCTTGAAAAAATTCGGAAAGCTGAATTTTTTGACAGGTACGAAGAAAAAAAGAGCGAGCCGAAACTGAAAGAGGAACTGCGCAAGGCCCGGGAGGATTTTGTCGAGGATGCGCAAAGCGTTCTTGAAGAAAGTTTGAAAGAAGCCGCTCCGGAAGCGATTGTTGAAAAGCTAAAGGCAATTCCCGGAGACGATATAGCGCGCTTAAAAATCATTACTGAAATCAAATTAAGGGCGACCAAAGAGCACGAAAGCGGTCTTGGTAATGTCGAAACTGGTTTGGCAAAATCGGTTGCGGCTTCGGAGAATCAGGCACATAAAGCCGAGGAGCAAATCCGCGGGGCCGAAGAAAAAATAGCTGAACTGGAGAAGAAAATCTCCGAGCATCCCGAGCGAACAGGCGAAGCCGTAAAAAAACACATTGCAGAAGCGAAAGACAAGTTAGCCCGCGCCAAAAAGGCCTTTGAAGCCAAAGGTTATGGCGAGGCGTTCGGTCAGGCGACATCCGCCGAGGCACTCGCCAGAAACGGGCTCCGTCTTATGGAAGAGGAAAAAATTGAAGACGACAAGGACCTTCGGGAGGATATGGCGGAACTGGAGAACAAGATTGAGCGTTTTGCCAATGATCTCAATAGGCGAGGATGGACAGAGGCCAGCGCCCCCGAAGCTTACCGCTTGCTTGCCGAAGCGAAGAAACATCTTGGGTTTGCCCGTGACGCCTTTGCCAAAAACGATTTTAAGGGAACAAAGATCCATATCGGCCATGTAAAAGATTGGCTTCGCGACCTTGCGCATCTTTTTGCAAAGGAGGATGCATCAGTGCATAAGCCGTCCCCCACGCCATCCCCAACCGGACGCCTCTTTTGCGACGACATTAAACGGAACATTAGCGAACTGGAAGGACTCTTAAAAGACGGGAAGATAGCAAAAGAAGATTACGATAGAAAACTTGAGTTTTACCGGAAAGAACTCAGCACATGCGTCAACCGCGATAAAGTTGACCAGATAAGAGATTGCGGGCCAATGCCGGGTGCCCCGGGAAACTGGGTATGCAAGAACGGAGGATGGCATCTTATTACTAAGCCGGCGCCTCAACCCATTGACTGCGGGCCGGCACCAGTGCTTCCATCGCCGCCAGCCGGATGCAAATACGACGGGCCGAGGTGCGTTGAGGGCCGCTGGAAACACGCTCTGGTCTGTCCTGAGGCAACAGTCCCTCCTTCAGCCCCTGCTGGAACTGTTTGCACTGAGATCTACGAACCGGTTTGCGGTAGTGACAGAAAAACTTACTCTAATTCATGCTATGCAAAAAATGCCGGGGTCTCGGTAAAGTATCAGGGTAAATGCGAGGCCGCTATTGCTCCTCCGCCTACTACAATAACTCCGCCACCGACCAGCATCACTCCCCCGCCAACAAGCATAACGCCTCCGCCAACGACAATTGCGCCTCCTCCGACAACAGTTGCGCCAGCAGCACTCTACGAATTTAAACTTGAGGCGGATGATACAGGTTTTTATCCGTCAGGAATAGTACGTGCTCCGAAAGGCGCAAAGGTAAAAATCACCTTTGTAGTGCGAAAGGAGAATGTCTCTTACGGCCTAGTTTTTCGTAGCCCAAAGTTCAGCACTGCTTCAGTAAGCTCAGGCGGGTCTACAAGCGTTGAATTTATTGCTGATGCGCCGTTTGAATTCCAATCCTACTGGCCGCTCCGAGACGTTTTGAAAGCCACCGGCAAAGTGGTGGTTGAGTAAGCTAAAATAAAAGAAAGACCCTGCAGTATGCAGGGTCTTTCTTTTGATTATTCGCGACTTTCTTTTAGCCGGTTGGCTCTTTCTTCACGTTCTTTCCGCGCCTTTTGTTCTTCGGGTGTTAAGGTTATCTTTTTCCCGTGCTTGAGTTCCTCCATGTAGTCAAGACGCTCGGCTTCGCGCTCTTCTGGCGTCATTCGTGATTGTTCTTTCCTGGCCTCGGTTACTTTTTCGCGGAGCGTTTGTTCATCGCCTCCGGTTTGTCCTTCTCGTTTTTGCATAGGATTTTCAAAAGGATTTTTAAACATATACTTAATTTTACTCCCAAATAATGCTTTTGTCAACATTTGTAATTGGTGCTACATTCCAAGAATATCATATACATGAAAAAAGCAAAAATCATTGTCATTGTTGGCCCAACCGCTTCTGGAAAATCGGAGCTTGCGGTAACAATCGCAAAGCGTTTTGGCGGCGAAATCATCTCGGCGGACTCGCGGCAAATTTATGGAGGCCTTGATATCGGCACCGGCAAAGTTCCGGGTAAATGGCAAATTACAATTAATACAACTAATAAGCGACCGCTTGTTAGTTGTATTAGCAAAAAAAGGAAAATTTTTGTATATAAAGGCGTCCCCCATCACTGCATTGACTTTGTGCCGCCGCGAAAAATATACACTGCGGCTGATTTCAAAAAATGTGCCGAAAAAGCTATAGCAGATATAGCGCAGAGGGAAAAAATTCCTATTCTTGCCGGCGGCACCGGATTTTACGTTGATGCGGTTATTAACGATTTTTCATTGCCGGAAGTTTCGCCGAATCAGGCATTGAGGCGGCATCTTACAGAAAAGCGCCCGATAGAGCTTTTCCGGATGTTAAAAAAACTTGATCCCCTGCGGGCAAAAGTAATTGACCGGCATAAT
Source organism: uncultured Candidatus Saccharibacteria bacterium (assembly GCA_964505815.1). Taxonomy (GTDB): domain Bacteria; phylum Patescibacteriota; class Minisyncoccia; order Sungbacterales; family SURF-37; genus CAZDKA01. Next base: position 12,929 of record CAZDKA010000008.1, read on the forward strand.
CCCCGCCGTCTAATTCGCGCGATTGAAATTGCAAAAGCGCTCGGACGCGTGCCCCCGCTTCGGCAACGCCCCAGATTTAATGCGTTATGGCTCGGCGTCGCATTGCCCGAGAGAGTTTTAAAGCGCCGAATACATGACCGGCTTTATCAAAGAATGCGCCAAGGCATGACTGCGGAAGCGAAAGTCGCGAGACGCCAAGGCCTTAGCTGGAAGCGTTTTTATCAACTCGGGCTCGAGTACAAAATGCTCGCCGAGTATTTGCAAGGGCGAATCGGCAAAAAAGAGATGACAACACTTCTTGAAAAAGCGATAAGAAATTACGCCAGGCGCCAGATGACCTGGTTTCGTAAAAACCGCAAAATTCACTGGGTACGAAACCGCAAGGAGGCCGAAAAGATTACCGCCCAATTTCTTTCGCGCTCATTTACGCCAGAATAAAATAATTGAACTCAGGCGTTCCCAAAACGTCTTTGGCTTCGGCTCGGCAGAAGGCGTCAGAGTGGCCGAGAAAACAACTACCGCCACTTTCTCGCCGGGTTTTTGCAAATTTAATTCGGCTTTGGCTGTTTTCTCCACCTCTTCTTTTGAATGAGCGCGTCCGATGCTTTCCTGTATGCGGGCGTTTTCTTCGCGCAATTTCGCAATTTGTTCCCGGAGGAGCCGAACTTCATTATTGATAGAACGTTCTCTCAGCGTCACCTCCAATGCCCGGTAACCGACGACAATGCTCGCGGCCATGGCTAAGAGCAGCACAATTCCCGAGCCAAATATACGGCGCGGCCCTTTATGGCTTTTAATAAATGTTGTTATGCGCTTGAAAAACGCCATGGTATGCTTTATAAAGGGCTTGGCCTGCGATTTCGAGCCGCAGGCGAAGAAATCGCAGCTACCAAACCTTTACCCTGTTAAATAATTTTGCTCCGCAAAATTAGCGCGAAGCGCTATTTAACAGGGTGCTGAATTTTCTAACATCTCGGCTGCGCCACATTAGATGCTACGCTATCTAATGGGGCGAGCTGATAAAATTCGCATGAACAAGACCTACCGTAGATACATTCGCATAGTTTGGATTGGGGTTAGCATTGTCGCCATCTTGGGAATGATTGCTTTCACGCTCCTGCCGGTTATTTACTACGGCTGAGCGCCTTCCCAAAAACGGCCTCACTTCAAATAATATCGCACCTGCCCCCTCGACAAAAGGGCAGCTTTTTGTTATACGGATAAATGGGCCGAGCTTAGCTCGGTGGAGTACTTTTAAAAACAAATAAAGCGTGGACAAAAAAGCCCGAAGGAGGAGCGAATGAGCGAAAACCTTAATCCTAAGCGCATTGCACAAAGCCAGTTCGATAAAGTCCGATCGTATATGGATATTCCCGATGATATTTATCTTAAACTCCGCGAACCGGAGCGGTTGCTCAAAGTGCGTATGGTGATCAGTATTGATGAGGGATCTAAGGCGCTCTTTCTCGGCTGGAGGTCGCAGCACTGCACATGGTTGGGTCCTGCTAAGGGAGGAATCCGTTACCACTCAAATGTTACCGAAGATGAAGTGGTCGCGCTCTCAATGTGGATGACTTGGAAATGCGCCGTTATGGAACTGCCCTACGGTGGAGGCAAAGGGGGCGTAACGTTTAGTCGTGATTCAAACATTGTGACTCCCGAACGAATTAAATTTCTGGAATCGTATTTTCCAGAAAAAATGTCACGAGATGTGCTGCAGGTGCTTACCCGCAAATATGTTGAGAAGATTTCCCCTCTTATCGGTCCTGACCGTGATATACCCGCGCCAGATGTCTATACCAATCCGCAAGTGATGGCATGGATTATGGATGAATACAGCCGTAGCGCCGGCTATACCGTACCCGCGGTAGTCACGGGAAAACCCGTAGTTCTTGGCGGCTCTCTTGGTCGCGCCGAAGCAACGGGAAGAGGAACGGTAATTACCGCGTTGGAAGCAATTGAGTATTTGCGCAGGGTTGGAAATGCATCAGAAATTGATCATTACCAAAAGAGCGCAGTAATCCAAGGGTTTGGTAATGCCGGCTCGGTTACGGCGAAACTTTTTTCACAAGCCGGTTTTAAAATAACCGGCGTATCAGACAGCAAAGGCGGTATTTGGAATTCATCAGGTCTGGATCCGTTCAAACTGGAAAAATTTAAGCAAGATACGGGATCGGTTATTGGTTTTCCTGATGCAGAAAAGATTTCTAACGAAGAACTTCTATGCCTGCCTTGTACGGTCCTTGTTCCGGCTGCGCTGGAAGGGGTAATCACCGGGAAAAATGCTCATTCGGTGAAAGCCCGTATTGTGGCTGAGGCGGCAAATGGTCCCACCACCCCCGATGCTGATGAAATTCTCTGCGAAAATGGCATCTTTGTGATACCGGATATTCTGGCCAATGCCGGCGGAGTGACTGTTTCATATTTCGAATGGATTCAAGGGCGAGAACAGGACTATTGGGATGAGGATGAGGTAAATAAGCGTCTCGAAAAAAGGATGAAGAGAGCATTTGCCAAAGTTATCGCCGAATATGAAAAGCATAAAGTTAGCATGCGCATTGCGGCATATATCCATGCGGTACGACGTGTAGTAGAGGCCGGAAAACTCCGACGATAAGGGCGTTTCGCGGCGCCTCGCAATCTATATTTATGAAAAAGCTTGCCCCGTAATGCTATGGGGCTTTTTCATTACTTGCCTGCAAACAGTAAATATTTCTAAATCTACAATTTACACAAAATTTTGCGATCGCAAAATTTTGTGTAAATGGCCATTGCTCCTTCTCGTTGGTCAGCAAACCCGCTTTGTCCATAATTTTGAGAGAAGTCCTGAGGCGAAGCGCTAATAAATTGCGGGGTTATTCATTTCCTGAGCATTTTTAAGAATACCTCCTGTGGTATTTCTACCCGGCCCATTTCTTTCAGTCGCTTTTTGCCGCGCTGCTGTTTTTTCCAAAGTTTCATTTTGCGCGTGCGGTCCCCGCCGTAAAGATATCCGGTTACGTCTTTTTTTATCGCCGGCAGTGTCTCCCGGGCAATAATGTCGCTGCCTATTGCCGCTTGGATTGCCACCGGAAAAAGCTGGCGCGGCAGAGACTCCTTTAACTTTGAAGTCATGCGTCTTCCCTCTTCGTATGCTCTGTCGCGGGGGACAATACTTGAGAAGGCCTCGTGACGTTCTCCGGCAATGAGAATATCAAGCTTTACCAGATTTCCCGGCCGGAAATCAATAAGCTCATAACTCATTGAACCATAGCCCTCGGTGACCGCTTTTAAGCGGTCGTAAAAATCAACGATGATTTCTGAAAGGGGCGCTTCGTATTTTACTTCTATTCTTCCGAAGCCGAGGTGTTCCTGCAATACATATTTTCCGCGGATGCCTTCCAAAAGTTTCATAGTTGAACCGATATACTTGTCGCTGGTGATTACGGTAAGCCCGACCCACGGCTCGGCTATCTCAGCCAGTTTTTGATTCTCCGGAAAACGCGCCGCTGAATACAGCTTCATCTCAACGCCATTTTGAAGCCTGATTTTGTAGCTTACCGACGGTGTCGAAAAAATGAGCGGCAGGCCGTATTCGCGCCGTAGTCGTTCCCCCGTAATCTCAAGGTGGAGCATGCCTAAGAAACCCATGCGAAATCCCCGGCCAAGCGAAGCTGATGTTTCCGGTTCAAAAAACAGAGAAGCGTCATTGAGCTTCAGTTTTTTAAGCGCGTCACGGAAGCGTTCATATTCGTCGGCATTCTCCTGATACACGCTTGCGAAAACAACCGCTTTGGGTTCGGCGTAGCCCGGAAGCGGCTCAACTCGGTATTTCGATATATCGATATTTCGCGTTATTGTATCGCCCACCATGATCTCGCGCGGTTCTTTAATACCCGATGCTACGTAACCGATCCCGCCCGCCTCCAGGCACTCCGTTTTTAGGAGCTGTGGTTGAAATATGCCGGTCTCCAACGCTTCAAATTCGACCCCGGTTTGGGATAGTTTTAGTTTTTCGCCTGCCCGCACTTCGCCATCAAATACTCTGACATGGGCAATTACGCCCTTGTAGACATCAAATTGGGAATCAAAAATCAGCGCCCGAAGTAGTGCACCCTTTGTGCTGACAGGCGGAGGAATTTTCTTGATGATGCCGGAAAGAAGTTCACGAACACCTTCTCCGGTTTTACCGGAAATTAAATATATGTCGTCGTCATTGCAGCCGGTTAGCTGTTTTAGCTCTTCCTTTGTTTCTTCAATACGGCAGAAGGGCAAATCAATTTTATTAATGGCCGGAATAATTAAAAGATTTTCTTTTTTGGCGAGCATCAGGTTGGCGACAGTCTGCGCTTGTATACCTTGGGTGCCGTCAACAAGAAGAACCGCGCCTTCCGCCGCGGCGAGGGCACGCGATACCTCATAGGTAAAATCCGCATGCCCAGGAGTATCAATTAGGTTGAGTATGTACTCAACCTGCGCAGATTCACGCGGATCTATACGCGGATTATCGCGGATATAATCATAAACTATACGCTCTATCTGCAACTCGGAGCTTCCAAAATTAATAAGCAACGCCAGTCTATAAGGAGATCCTTTGAGATAGTGCCATGTTTGTTTTTTCTCTAACTTGCCAATAAATGGAAGAGCTTTAATCTCAATAATAATCTTCCCATTGACTATAAAATCTGGCCTATATGTGCCAACCTTTTTACCTTCATATGTGATATCGATAGTTTTTTCCTTTTCAAATGGTAAACCTGCTTTTTGTAGTTCTTCTATTAAGGCCTTCTGGTAAATGCTCTCCTTAAACGCAGGACCAAGTTTGTTGTAAATACTAAAGGCAGCCCCACGGATCTTGTACGTCAATTCTTCATAGAGTAATCCGCGTGTATCAGCGTTTTGATCCGCGTCTATCGGCGTTTTATAGACCATGCGCACTGGTTGCATTTTGATGGTAATCCCCTTTTCTCTTTCAAGCTCCATCTGGTCAAGGAATTGCTCGCGCATTTTTCGTTTCTCAACCGTTCCGGTCAATTCCAAAAACCGATCAGCCAAGGTTGATTTGCCGTGATCCACGTGGCTTATCACAACGAAATTTCTTATGTGTTCACTGTTCATGTCGTAAACAAAACTACATCAACATTCTTCTACGATCGTAGAATAATGTTGATATTTAATACAGTGGCAGTTACGTTTCTTCGATCGTGCCTTTTTCGAGTACACTGAAAATATGCACTTCATCCCGCAGATGCAATCCATTAAGAAGCTCGGTAAAATCTTCGGGGAGCGGATTGTATCCGATCCACACGCTCTTCTGTAGTTGTTTAAAATTATACGTAACGAGTTCGGCACGGATTGTGTCACGTTTTTTTCGTTCTCGTTCGGGGATATCAAAAGCTACGATCCGAGCGATACCGTCCGGAGGAAGCATGGCAGGAATTGGCCGTTTTTTATTCTTCAACCACACGCGGCCTCTTTTCGTTAATGACCAAATAGAGGTGCTGTCTTTTTGATGCCGTACAATCAGGCCTTGTCGTTTTAGGCGTGAAAGGATGGTGGCGAGAGTGCGTGGCGAAACTTTCGGATAGGCGGCAATACCAAAAAGATTCCGTGATACCCTGGTATATGAATAGTGTCGCGGGAAAAAAGCATCGATGGCGGCTTCTCCTGATTCCTGCAGCTTTTCTAATACGAAACGTGTTACTGAAGTTCTCATAAAACCAATATTATGTTATCACACTATTATGTCAACACTTTATAACGATCGTTATAAAGTGTTGACTCAGGCAGTTATTTTGCGGTTTCGTGGTGGTCCAGTTTTTCAACTTCAAATACCGCCTGTTGTTTTTTCAGCGAATAGAGGCGTTTGTGAAAGCTGGCAAGAAGCGAGCCGAGCTCCTCGCTCTTCAGGAAGTAAAGGGCAATAAAATATACGGCCAATCCAGCGACTCCGGCAACGACTCCTTGGCTCGCAATGCCAAGAAAAGTATTAGTAGGAACGAGAGCGGGGAACGGCAGAAGGGCGCCGTACGAGGCAAGGCCGGCAAGGATGGAGCTCGCAAAAATCTTTAAAAACGGCAAGGCGCTTTCTTTCACGCTCATGCCAAAAGTTGCGGCGGCCGCGCTCCTGAGCTTCGCGAATAGAAAAAAGAAATTCAGCGCTGAACCGATTGAAAAGGCCGTGGCCAGAGCCAAAATCTCTGTTTGAGTAAGGTCGCCTACGCGGAGAATTCCGGAGAAAGTCCGAAGCGCTTCGGGTGATCTGTTAAAAAACCAAAGGATGCCGAGTGCCGAGACAACAGTGATTGTTGAAGCGAAGAGATTTGCTCGTAGGGGCTCCCAGGTTTTCTCAAGGGCGTAGAAGGCTCGTAAAAGAAGCGTATTTAATCCTTCAAAAAGAATCATGAACGATAGAAGGGCGATGGATGCGGCCACAAGCCGCGTGTCGTTCCAATCAAAAGACCCCGTACCCAGGACCACTCGCACGATATGCGCCCGCAATACAACAAAAAGAAAAGCGATCGGCAGAGACCAGAAAATAATGTTTCTGATGCCGAAAAAAAGGTCGGAAAAAAATTCAGGCCCTTGTTTTTTGGCAGCGCTTTCCGAAAGCTTGGGGAAAATGGCAAGGGCATATGAGACGCCGAAAATGCCGACCGGAAAATAGATGAGATTGGTGGCGAATTTAAAAACCGAAACTGAGCCGGCGGCGAGGTATGATGCGATAGCGATTAGAACGATCTGAGTGATGTGGTTGAAAGAAATTGCGGCCACCCTGGGCAGAGAAATTGCAAAAATCTTTCTGACCCCGCTGTTGTTCATTGTGAAGACGAATTTAGGCGAGAAACCAAGGCGAAAAAAAATAGGCGCTTGTACCGCCACCTGGAGGAACGCTCCGAGAACCACTCCCCAAGCAAGGCCTTGATTGCCGAGAAACGGGACAAACACCAGGATGCCGAAGATAATTGCGGCGTTATATAAAATCGGTGGAAGCGCATAGATCAGGAAACGGCGGTTGGCCTGAATTACCGAGGAAATTATCCCGGCAATTCCAAGGAACAGGGGGCTTATCATCATTATGCGGGTGAGCGCGACGGCAAGCTCGGTTTTTTCCGGAGAAAAGCCGGGAACTATTAACGGCATTATCCATGGCGCTGTGAGAATCAACAGCATGACAATGCCGGATGCGATAACTCCAAAAACCGTGAGCATGGTCTGAATGAGCGACACGGTATCTTCTCCCCTCTCGCGGTATTCAATGAAAACCGGCAATATCGCGGCCGAAGCCGCCCCAATAAGAAAAAGGGTGAAGAGTGTATCCGGAATCTGAAAGGCCGCGTAGTAAGCATCCAGCAGGTCACCCGCGCCAAAACGCGAGGCAAGCAGGCGGTCGCGGAAAAGGCCCAGCACTCTCGACAAAAAGCCAGCGGCTCCAAGAATGAGAGCCGCGGCGTGCATTGAAGTAATATTCCGATTGAATATGCCGTTTAAATTCATCACGAGGGTTTAGAACCCATCTCATTTGAGATGGGTTCTGACTACCGGCGCATTCGTGTTTTCTGGCGCTCGGTTTCTTTGACCGGCGGTTCTTTACGTTTTTCCGGTGGCGGGGTGATGGCGGCAAGCGCCGGCCGGCCGGCCTCAAGGTTAGCGATGATCTTTTTCACTTCGTCATTGTCCGGGTTTAGCTCGGCAATATTTTTGAACTGTTTCAGGGCCTCACCTTCTCTGTTCGTCCGATCATAGATAAGTCCGAGGAAGTACCGGGCATTGGAATAATTCGGATTCAATTCCACGGCCCGCGAAAATTGTACTTCGGCATCCACCAGCTGGTTTTTCTGATAAAGCAGAAAACCAAGAAAGAAAGCGATGCCGATATCTTGGGGGGCAACTATGGCCGCGTTAGCGCTGCGGCGTATTGCTTCATCAATGTTGCCTTGGCGTGAAAAAGTCTGTGCCAGGAGAAACTGGGCTGTGGCGTAGTCGGATTTGAGCGATACGGCCTTCTCCAAACTTTCTTTGGCGAGATTAAGCGCTGCGGCAACAGCCGGGTTGGCGTCTTTGGGCGGTATTACGCCTTGCTGGGCCCTGAGGCTCAAGATGTCGGCGACTGAAAGCGCGGTCCGGCCGGTGAATGTCGGCGGAACGGGGCTTATGGGGTCGCGTAGTGCCGCCTCAGCGTAAAAAGTTACGGCAAAGCGGTCTGCCCCGTCAATGAACGGCAGAACCGTTTCATAAATTGTGCCGAGAGCCAGCCAGTTTAACGGATCGCGCGGATTGGCTAGCGTGGCCCTGCGCGCGGAGTCAAGAGCTGAGTTAAGGTTGATCTGGAAATCAGACTGGGCAGTTGTATCCCCGGCGTTGATGCGAGCGATGGATTGCTGAGTGCGGGATAGATACACCCGCGATTGACTCGCCAGATAGCGGTCGTTTTGCGGATCAAACGCGAGTGAACGTGCAAAACGAACGAGGGCCGTGTCGGTATTGCCATATTTGTTGAGAACGACAATTCCACTGGTAAAGTAGGCCTCGGCAACGTATTTTTGGATGACGATATATCCGGACAGTATGACGAAGATAAAAACCGCAGTGATCGCAAGCGACGACACAAAGGCCTGCATCTGGTTTTCTATCTTGAAAATTCGTTCGCTGGATTTTTTCCAGAAGGATTCTCCGCTCTCGGAGACGGGCCTCTCGAGCGCAACCAAACTTCCCAAGGAAAGGAAAATCATAAAGTTCATAGCGAAAGTGGAAGGATATATAAACCAGAGAATTAAGCCAAAAACAATGAAAGCGGTAAAGCCGAACAGGAGCGGGTCGTCTTCAGAGAAATTTCGCGTGGTGCGCCAGAGAAGTATGAAAACTGCAGCGATGAAGAAGAGGAGGGCAGCGACACCCAGCGTTCCCAAGGTGGCGACTGCGGTGGATATAGAGGAGAATCCTCTATTGAACGGACTGTTCCAAAATATCGTTTGGTTGAAGGCCGGCGGCCGAAAGAGGTTATAGTCATATACAAATGTTCCCGGCCCGCTGCCTAAAACCGGAAGAGTTTTGAGGACCTTGAAATCAATTGCCAGGGTGGAAAGAAGAGAGGGCGCCACTTCCAGTTCGGTTCGGAGTCCCGGGATGAATTGTTCCGCACTCAAGGGTAATATGGCCAGCATCAGCGATACGCCAAGGATTGCGAAAAGCGCAATGCTTGATGCGGCCTGAAACGAAAAGCGGCTCAGCATAAGCGCGGCAAGAAGCGCTGCGGTCGCACTGATGCCTACCCAGCCGATTTTAAAATTGATTAATAAAAGATTAACTGCGGCCAGAATCAGGAAGGCCCTTACAAGTATGAGAAAAAAACGGCTGTATTTTATTTCCTGAGGCCGGAATACGAAAAAACTCAAGGCCATGAACAAAAATCCGCCAAGTAAAAGAGACGCCCCGTTCAGAGTTCCGGCCGGGTTCACGCCGAGTGGGCCGGGAAGCGTTACCAGCGGAGTAATTTGCAGGAAAATAAGCGCGGAAAATAGAGTTGCCGAGGCGAAAAGCACTATAACCATCTTTTCAACTTCTTCGCGCGAAAAACTGCCTGCGATTAAAAAAGCAAGAATCAAGAAAGCGGCAAAACTGAAAAACCGCTCGCCGGTCTGGTCGGGCGCGAAGAAACTCTGGGCGCCATGCACCGAGAAGACCGAGGAGAGAAACAGGAGTGCGAAAAGCAGCGCGTAGGCAATGTTTAGCAAATTTATGCCGTAGCGGATTTCTTTTTGGACCAGAACCCGAATAAGCCAGGCAAGGAGAGCTACGGCGACAAGTATTATGATAAGCGACTGCTTGGCGAAAAGCGGATCTATGGTTATCGGCAAATAAAAAAGCGGCGCCAAAAATGCGGCAAGATAGATGCAGTATACGGTTATGCGCCGTAATATTTCCGGCGCGCGAGTGCCTTCCATAATAAAATAAAACAGCTAAGCAGCGGTGGAATTCTTTCTAATGCTACCTTCTGGCCCACTTTTTGTCGAGAAGCGTTGTCCACACTGGATTACCAAAAAACCGCCAGTCGGGCGGTTTTTTGGTAATACCCTTCCAGTTGTTCCGATCCGCAGGGATGTCTCCATCCCTGCTTGTCTCGGTGAAAATGTTATCCGAGACCAAACATTATTTCTGCTAAAAGCAGAACCGACCCGGAATGCCTTCGGTGTGCGGCGCGAATAGTTTCCGCGTGAATCCGCGTTGCAATCCGCGTTATTCCGCGCAACACGAAGTGTTGATTCCTAAAAAGAATTGTTCCATCGACAGCTTCCGCTACCGATGCCTTGTTACGACTTCGCCCCTATCACCGAGCTTAGCGTAGATCACGCTTACGCGTGAGTTTCGACTACTCCCGGCTTTCTTGACGTGACGGATTGGGATAATTGAGTCTATTTCCCGTTCCCACCCCGCTTTTAGCGGGACTTCGACTTTCCATATCGAAGCTGAACGTACGGTTTTCCCGTATTCAGCGAGCCCAGATATTGGTGCATCTTAGATTTCCAATGTTGGATTTTCTTCAAGCCATCGACTGTTTGATGCTCTTTTTTTTGTACCGCTCGAAGAATCTTTTTGAATAACTCAAAATCCTTGATTCTCTTGCTTTGAAGTTTATGTGTTGCAAAGAAAGGAATTATTACATTTCGCAAATCATTCAAATTGGTTACTTCAAAACGAAACATATGGTGATGATTCGGCCGGTTTTCCCGCTGGAACGAAACTCTTCCTATCCGAAAAAATTTCTGAACATGCTCCAAAAGTAACCGATCGTCATCACGTAATTTAATGTAGTAATGACATTCAATTCTGTAATTTTTGGATCCATGTTCTTTCTTTGGTGGCCGAATATAGGCAGTAAAACTGCCTTCACCATCAGTTAATCCAACAATATAATCTGATGACAACATATCTTGGTAGGGTCCTTCTCCCGCCAAAAGCGGGGTACTATGACTCCTGCTGACTTCCTAGACAAATATAAGACTCTCGTAGTCTAGGATCTCCCCGGGTCACTTAATTAACTTTTCTCGACATCTTATAGTCAAATGCAGAATTGAACTTCCTGCTGACCGCCCGCTGCAGTCGTTCAATATTTTGATTATACTATAGGCTGCCGTTTGCCTCAAGCCCTTCACCTATATCCTTACGGCTTATAGGTTGCTAATTTTTTGGCTACGCCCCGCTTTTAGCGGGAGGCAGGATTTTAACCTGCTAGTCAATTAAGCTGCCGGGCACTTATTAATCGGCGGTGAGTACAAAGTTCGAGAACGTATTCACCGCGGCATAGCTGATCCGCGATTACTAGCGATTCCTACTTCATGAGGTCGAGTTGCAGACCTCAATCTGAACTGGGGAGCCGTTTGGTGCGATTGGCTCCGCCTTACGGCTTCGCAACGCATTGTCGGCTCCATTGTAGCACGTGTGTAGCCCAGGGCATCAAAGGGCCACGCTGATCTCGCGTCGTCCCCACCTTCCTCCCCCTGAACGGAGGCAGTTTCGCATGACACTTGTAACATGCAATAGGGGTTGCGTTCGTTGCCCCACT
>CAZDKA010000009.1:0-22574 GCA_964505815.1 uncultured Candidatus Saccharibacteria bacterium
TCTTTTTCATACAACTCCATTATCTGAAGTTGCATTTCAAAAGAGAATTTCCGAGAGGACTTCCTGGCAAATAGCCAGGGGCCCTTGCAGTGAACCTTAACATTATCAAAAAGGAGGCAAAATATGCCGGTATTTTTGGTTCTGGGCACAATCGGCTTCGGCTTGTTGGTGCTCTCACTGATCTTCGATCATGGTGACGGTTTCGATCACGGAGATGTGAGCTCAGGTGGCGATATCAGCGATCACGATTGGCCAGGCTGGCTCAACGTGAAAGTGATCGCTGCGTTTCTTGCAGCCTTCGGGTTTGTTGGGGCATTCGCGCGTTACTACAGCTATTCCATGATGCAGAGTTCGCTCATGGGGTTGGGGGGAGGTCTAGTTCTAGGTGGACTAATGTATTGGTTGCTTTACTTTCTTTACAGCCAGCAAGCTTCAAGCCACGTGACAACCGCCGAAGTACTGAAGTCGCGCGGCGTGGTCAGCATCGCGATCAGAGATGGTAGTCCTGGCGAGGTTACGCTTACAGCCAGGGGCAACCAGTACTCCTATGTCGCACGGACCCTGGATGGCAACGAGATCAAAGAGGGGTCTGCGGTTGAGGTTGTCGAGTTTCTCGGCGAAACAGCTGTTGTCAAACCTGTCCGGCAGTAAGTCAAAAACAAGGAGAAAAGGAGGAGATAGATGGAGGCATTAACCAGTATGCTCGGAAGCTTGTTCATTCCGGTTGCCGCTGCGGGACTTTTGCTTGTGGTCCTTATGGTCGTGGTGAGAGTGGTCAAGAATTATTACGTCACCGTTCCTCCGAACAAGGCGCTCGTTATCTACGGTAAAGGCGGATACAAACTGATTAAGGGCGGCGCGGTTCTCGTCTGGCCATTTTTCCAGCAAAAAGCCGACCTAGATCTTCGGGAGATCAACATTCCCGACCTGGTGGTTACGGATGCGGTTACTGCGAAAGGCGCCAAGCTTACTGTTAAAGCCGTGGCCAACATTAAAGTCGGCTCTGAAGACGCTCTTCTGCACAATGCCGTTGAGCGGCTCCTCGGTAAATCCCAAGAAGAGATTAAGAAGATTGCCTACGATACCCTTGAAGGCCATCTTCGTGACATGCTTGGCAAACTCACCATTGAAGAGGTGAACTCCGATCGCGAAGCTTTCGGGCGAAACATGATCGAGAGCTCGCAGCAGGAACTCGCGAAACTAGGGCTGAAAATTGACATCCTGACTCCTAAGGAGTTGTCGGATCCGGATGGCTATCTTGACGCTATGGGTATGCAGGTTGTGGCGGAAGTAAAGAGCAGAGCTAAAATCGGCGCTGCCAAGGCCGATCGGGAAGCAACCATGCAATCGACCACCGCGCACCGAGAGGGCGAGGTTGCGCATCAGGACAACCTTGCTCAGGAAGCCGAGGCGCAGAAGAAGACCAACGTCAGAAAGGCCGATTACGACGCCGAGACCAAGGCCGCTCAGGCGAAAGCCGAGCAGGCCCACCCCCTGGCCACTGCCGAGGCGCGTAAAGCCGTTGTGGAGCGCGAGCAGGAAGTTGAGCTTGCGAAAACGCGCAAGGCGACCGAAGTGGCGACGGCTGAGGCCGAGCGTAAGGAGAAGGAACTTCTTGCGACGACGGTGAGGCCGGCTGAGGCCGAAAGGGCTGCTGCTATTGCCACGGCCGAGGGTAAAGCGAGAGCTATCACGATTGAAGCCGAAGCGAACAAGGCGAAGCAGCAGCTAGAAGGCGAAGGCGCAGCCGCTGCCATCCAAGCCAAGATGCTTGCTGAGGCCGCTGGTATCAAAGCCAAGCTTCTTGCCGAGGCCGATGGCATACTCAAAAAGGCCGAGGCCTATAAGGAGTTGAACGCTTCCGGTCAGTTCCTCCAGATTCTGGAGGCGGCCCAGACCCTTGTGCCGAATGCCATCAAGGAGTTCGCGGATGTCATGAAGGCCGCAGCTTCTCCGCTCGGCAATGCCGACAAGATCGTGGTCGTCGACAGCGGCGGCAACGGCTCTAACGGTGGCGCCGCGCTTGAGCGTTATGCCGGAGTCGCCCCGCAGATGGTCTTCGGTCTTCTCGAGAAGGCCAAAGCTCTGGGGTTTGATCTCAGCGGGCTTCTTGACAGGGCCGGCGTAAAGGCTGACGGCGAAGCTGCGGCCGCGCCCGCCGGAAAGAAGAGCTAACTCCAACTGATTGAGCACGGGGCGGGGTCAACACCTCGCCCCTTTTTCTTTAAATTTAATAGACAGAAGGCAAGGAGGAATGGATGTTTGGAAGAGGAAAGGAAGCGCTGGAAGCAGTTCAACGCCTTGAGCCCCAGGTCGCCAAAGTCGGCGGACTGGAAAACCAGGTTAGCCGTCTCACAGATGATGTGGAGGCGCTGACTCGCAGGGTGCGCGCGCTCACTACAGGCGATGCACTCGGGGTTATTGCCCGCGAGGTGATTGACAAGATTGACAGAGTAGAGCTCGTTAAAGAAGTGGTGGAGACACTCAGGGCCGAGATCAGCCAGACGGCAAAGGACGACATGCTTGAGGCCGTTCGCGACCGCGACTTCTCAGACGTAGTTGACCAGAACCGCGTAGAGGAGCTGGTGGTTGAGGCCGTGGTTGCGCAGATAAAAAACACCCTTCCGCTCAAAGATCTTGTCGCCAAGGTTGCCGAGGAGCTCGTGCAGGGCGACCATCTGGACATCAGCGAGATTGAGCAAGGCGTGGTGGATGATATGACCGAGCGCATGGAAGTTACCGTAAAACTCACCGGTCAAAAGGAGGAAGAATGAGCGAGGTGCTTTGGACGCGAGAATTGAAGATTGACCCGGCTGGCAAAGAAACGCTGGTCATCCACTGCAGCGACTGGCGCTTCGTGGACGCGACGCACGCGTTTCTCCGCGAACATCTGAAAGTCGCGAGCTATGACCTCGTGGTCGTGCCCGGCGCAATTCACTTTCTTGTTTCGCACTTTTTTCCGAAGTACTCGTGGGTTGCACGCCATTGGCTAAAGTTCCTTTTGAAGCATCACGGCACAAAGCGAGTCATTGCTTTTAGCCACGCCGACTGCGGCTGGTACAAGTTCATGCATGCTGCCGAAGAGTGGTCCGCGAAGCTCTTAGCGGCGCAGGCCGAGGATTCACAGCGCGCGGCTCTGGCCATTGCCGACATTCGCGAAGGGGTAGCGTACGAACACTACTTCGTGAACTTCGCGGAGAACAAAGTGGCAGTGTCAAAAGTCGTTTAGTAAGTTCTTTTGGGGCCAAAAGCCCCTTTTTTATTTGTTCGTCTCCGACGGAACGTCGGAGCTACGAACAAATAACCCCGCACCAATTTTGTCATCTTGGCATTGGAGGTGTCAGAATAAGAAAAAAGTTAGATGTCTTTTGCGAGGCGCGTGCGCGAATAGCGCATCCCGTAATGGGACCAGACGCGAGGCGTATCTGCGCAGCAGATCGCCCCGTCTCCGAAGCGCCTCGCCTCGGGAGATCGCGCAAAATTGGTGCTGGGGTAAATGTCGGTTACGCCGCAAATTGGCTATAAATAAGCCACTTTTGAACTATTGACAGCCAAGGCATTATTTGCTATACTTAAGGCACGAAAAAAAGTTCTTTTCTTTAGTTCCAAACCAGGGTCAAAAGGCCTAAAAAAGCCCAAAGGAGGGCCAAGTCATGAAGAAGCTAATCGCTCTGACGCTCGTGATCGCTCTCGCGTTCTTTGTTCTCGCTCCTCTGCCGGCCTTTGCAGGCGCAGAGGGCCGCGCGAACACGGCTATCGGGCTCGCGGCGGGCGCGTTTCTCCTCGGCGTGTGGAACGCGGCCAACGCGAACAAATATCCGCAGCCCTACCCATACCCGTACCCGGCGGACACAGTTATTCTTCCGTACCCGGCTTACGCGGCGCCGCGCATGATCTGGCCGTCGAACTGCGCCCCGCAGTACGGTAACGTCTATGACGATCCGTACAATCCCGGAATCGCTCGCTACGTGCCCACCGGCCTGATGGAGTGTTCCTGGCCCAACGGCGCCAGGGTGCTCTATTACCGGAATGGCCAGCCGGTACCTGTGCCCCGCTAGTAGTCGACGTCTGCGGGTCCCCTGCCCCCTTCGTTTGCGTGATAATACTATACGCAAGCGAAGGGGCTTTTTTTATTTCTTCCCAAGAACACTTGGCTGTTTGGTGCGTTTTTGATTGTTAACAATATGTAGACGATAGTCTATAAATTGTTAACAATCAGAAAGCAGATATAAATCTTGGACAAAGCTCGTTGTTTTCTCTTGTGCGGTTTCTCTGTTACGCTTGAGGTGATGATAAAAAAAGTTTTGACAAAAAGCGGCAAAGAAACGCAAAAATTGGCAGGAGTTATTGTAAAGAATTTATTAAACAGGCCGTACCGAATTCGGGCAAGCGTCGTTGGTCTTTCCGGAGAGCTTGGTAGCGGCAAAACCACTCTTATTCAAGGCATAGGCAAGCTGCTCGGTATCAAAGAAAAAATCCAAAGCCCGACATTTGTCATCATGAAAAAATACCGGATAGCGCGGGAAAATCTTCCGTGGGGAAACCTTATTCATATTGACGCCTATCGCGTTGAAAAGAGGAAAGAAATTTTTTCGCTCGGATTAAAAAATGTTTTCAGGAACCCGAAAAATCTTGTGGCGATTGAGTGGCCCGAAAAAATAAAACGTCTACTGCCCAAGCAAACGCTTTGGATAGAATTGAAACACAAAGGCGGGAATCACCGGCACATCGTCATTCATGGGTGAGCCACTAGCCAATAGGGTATAGGGTTTAGGGGCGCGTTACCCCAGTGGCTAGACCCTAGTGGCTATTGGCTTTCTTGTAAGACAGAGTTATTTCTATGACAGGTAAAGGCAAGAAAAACATAAAAAAAAAGCGTTTAGTGCTGATTGATGCTAATGCGATTATACATCGCGCTTTTCACGCCTTGCCGCCGCTATCCTCTCCCGAGGGCGAGCCGACGAACGCCGTATATGGCTTTACCGCTATCCTTCTTAGAATTATCCGAGAACTAAAACCCGGCTACATTGTCGGAGCGTTTGATACTCCAAAACCAACATTCCGCCACGCGGCTTACAAAGAGTACAAAGCAACGCGGGTAAAAGCGCCGGACGAACTCTACGCTCAGATTCCGCGGACCAAAGACGTTCTTTCGGTTTTCGGCATTCCTGTTTTGGAGAAGGACGGATTTGAGGCCGATGATGTCATCGGCACAGTCGCCGCGAAAGTCGCCAAAAAAAGTCCTGACACGGAAATCGTGATTGTCACCGGTGATATGGATACTCTTCAGCTCGTCAACGATAAAACTAAAGTTTGGACAATGCGCAAAGGTGTTTCAGACACGGTGCTCTACGACGAGAAAGCGGTTCGCGAGCGTTTTGGCATCGGGCCGGAATCGCTTATTGACTATAAAGGGTTACGAGGCGATCCGTCGGACAATATCCCCGGCGTTAAAGGCATTGGCGAAAAAACCGCTTCCGAACTTCTTGCGAAGCACAAACACCTGGAAGAGCTCTATCGCTCGCTTGAAAAAGGAACTCTGCCCTTTTCAGAAGCGGTGAAAGAAAAACTCCGCAAAGGCAAAGAGGACGCGTTTTTTTCGCGTCTGCTCGGCACCATTAAAAAAGACGCGCCGATTTCGTTTGACCCTGCTAAACTTTCGGCAAAGGGATTCGTGAAAAATCAGGCGGTGGAGAAACTATTTCGCGAGCTCGGCTTTTTCAGTTTATTGAAGCGCCTTGAAGAAACAGAAGCCGGGAAGAAAAAAAACGAGAAGACAGGTCAGCAGGAGTTGTTTGCCGGAGCCGGGGGGCTTGCCGCCGTCTCCGACTTTAAAAAAGTTCTTGCAAAAAAGATACCGCAGGAAACCGCCCTGTTTTTTGACGTCTCAGCGGGGCGCCTTTTCGCATCGTTTGCCGACGGGGAAATATTTTCACTAAGCGCCGCCGACCTCTCAAGCGAGGCCGGGCGTCAGTTCCTGGGAACTGAGAGCAAAAAATACATTTTTGACGCCAAGCAGCTATATAAAGCGCTTCTGCAAAAAAAAGTTTATGTTAACGGAATCGTTGATTTGATGATAGCGGCTTATCTTTTAGATCCGGGCAGGGGCGAATATACGCTCGGCGAACTTTTTGAAAAAGAACTCGGACAAAACCTTCCGAAGTCGGCGGATGAGCAAATAAAAGCAATGTTCGGTCTCGGTAAAAAAATCGTGCAGCACTTAAGTGACGAAGGACTCTCGGAGGTTTTTGAAACAATTGAACTTCCTTTAACGCCGGTTCTCGCCGAGATGGAAGAGCGCGGCATTCATCTCGATACTCAGTGGCTCGGCAAATTTTCAAAAACAGTCGGGCGCGAACTTGCCGAACTCACCCGCGCAATTTACAAAGACGCCGGGACGGAATTCAATATCGCCTCACCACGGCAGGTCGCCGAAGTTCTTTTCGGCAAAATCGGCATAGGCACCAAAGGCATCAAAAAAACCGGCGGCGGCGCGCTTTCCACCAAGTTCTCCGAGCTTTCCAAGCTGGCGGGCGCTCATCCTGTGGTGGAAAAGATTCTGCGCCACCGCGAACTTTCAAAATTGCAGAACACCTATGTTGAACCCCTACAGGCGTATCTCGCAAAAGACGGCCGGCTTCACACCACGTTCAACCAGGTCGGGACCGAGACCGGACGCCTCGCCTCCGAACATCCGAATCTGCAAAATATTCCCGTCAAGACCGAATTCGGCCGCAATATCCGTAAGGCCTTTGTCGCGGAGCGCGGCTGGACGCTGATTTCTTTTGACTATTCCCAAATCGAGCTCCGGATTGCGGCCGATCTTGCCGATGACCAAAAAATGCTTGAGGCCTTTCGGCAGGGGATTGACATCCATTCCATGACTGCCGCCGAGGTGAACAATATTCCGCTTGATAAAGTAACTCCGGAGCTCAGGAGAAAAGCCAAGGCCCTGAATTTCGGAGTGCTTTACGGCATGGGCCCGCGCGGTTTTGCGGAATCGGCGGGGATTTCCGTGGAGGAGGCCGAGATATTCATTGACGAATACTTCCGAGATTTCCGGGGCATTGCCGAGTTTATTGAAAAAACCAAGGAGTTCGCCCGCGAAAATGGATATGTTAAAACGGCCTTTGGCAGAAAACGCTATCTTCCGGGGATTGTTTCTCAGCATCCGATGATTCGTTCCGAATCCGAGCGGATGGCGGTGAACATGTCCGTTCAGGGGACGGCAACCGGAGACATCATGAAAAAAGCAATGATTGAAGTCAGCCGCATCGTAAAAAGCGAACTTGTAGAGAAGGCGCGGGTACTTCTTCAAATTCATGATGAGCTGCTTTGCGAAGCAAAAGATGAAGTAACCGAAAAAGCAATAAAAATTATCCGCCAGGCGATGGAAAGTGTATGGAAAGGGAAGGTGCGCCTGAAAGTTGACGTGAAGAAAGGCAAGAACTGGGCCGAAGCCGAGTAGCTGTTCATCGTTGCGGCCAGCCAAGAATATGTTATATTTTACCCAGTTAGAAGTCGCGTGCGCGGAAATTTTTTCTTGCGAAGGTATCTTGACTCTGTCAGATGATGAATATAAATTAGTTTCGGCTCTGCAACAGGCACGCGCACTACTTCTAACGGGGTTTACGGAGCGAAAATAATTGTTATGGCCAAAAACGTTCCTCAAGATAAATCAGTCATACTTATTGTTGATGATGATAAGTTTTTACGAACACTCCTCGGAGAAAAGATGAAACGCGAGGGTTTAATTGTTGTTGAAGCCGAAAACGGCCAGGACGGTCTGGTAAAGATGAAAAGCGACCCGCGGCCTCATTTGGTGCTTCTTGATTTGCTTCTGCCGGTTGTTGACGGTTTCGAGGTTCTTACCAAGATGAATGCGGACCCCGAGCTTAAGCGCATTCCTGTGGTGGTGCTTTCCAACATCGGACGGGAAGCGGACATCAGGCGCGCCAAAGATCTCGGCGCGAAAGATTACATGGTCAAGGCCTATTTCACGCCCAGCGAAATTATAGACAAAATTAAGACAATCCTCCGTCAAGAATACGTATAAAGGGCTTTGTCTATTTTTGCGAGACGCGGTCGACGCAAAAATAGTTACAAAACATTTACCCTGTTAAATAATTTTGCTCCGCAAAATTAGCGCGAAGCGCTATTTAACAGGGTGCTGAATTTTGCAGACGTTCGGGCTGCGTTATAAAATAACTTGCCCTCACGGGCAAAATTCGCATGATCTATCTCGTCTACGGGCCGGACACTTATCGTAGCCGCGCGCTGGTCAGGAACATCGTTGAAGAGTTTAAGAAAAAAACCGGCAGTACCCAGCCCTCCATTTTTCGCTTTGATGCCGAGGAGAACGAACCCGTCCTGCTTTTTAACGAGGCCCGCTCGCTTTCGTTTTTCGGGGCCAAGCGGCTTTTTGTCATTGAGCGGCTTTTCAGCGCCAAGAAAAATGCCGCTTCTGAGCTTGCTCCATTTCTTAAACAATGGGTGGAAAGCAAGGACGAAACTTTTGTTTTCTGGGACGTAGAGCTTTCCGATTCGCCGGCGCTTCGTCTGGTAAGGAAGCATGGGGCAAAAACGCAGGAGTTTCCTTTGCTTGAAGGCGCGCGACTTAGCGCATGGTTGGAGAGAGAATTGCAGCGAAGAGATATAACGCTCCCAAAAGAGGTGAGTAGAGGGCTCTCCGCGTCATCCTGCGGGGATCTCTGGAAACTCACCAGAGAGCTAGACAAATACGAGGTCGGCGGAGAGGCGGAGGTGTACAAGAAAAGGGCCGAAACAAAAATTTGGGATTTTACCGATTCGTTTTTTTCGGACAAGCGAAGGGCTCTCGTCGCATCTTTTAAACTTTTCCGCTCGGGCGAGGACGAGCTTTACCTTCTCGGCGCGCTCTCGCGAACGCTTCGCTCCCTGCTTGTTCTCCGCGATATTTTGGATAAAAATGGAAATCTTGCCGAAGCCGGGAATAAACTTGGGCTCAAGCCGTATCCTCTTTATAAACAAGCTGAAATTGCCCGTAGAGAGCCCTTAGGGACGCTCGCTTCGCTTCAGCGCCTGCTCTTCCGGGCCGATACAGACATAAAAACCGGGAAACTCCCGGCGCCGATTGCGTTCCTGAATCTTTTTGTAAAAAATTGATAAGAATTCAGCGCTATTTTTGCTGTTTTTAGGGCAATAATGATTGTTAACATTTCATGGACGATCGTCAGTAAGTTGTTAACAGTTAACAACGGGTTAAGTCCCTTTTGGTTTGCGAATCAGTTTCGCCAGGCGCGACTTTCTGCGGGAAGCCGCGTTTTTCTTTATTGCTCCGGTTTTGGCCGCCTTATCAAGCGCTTTATAGGCCTTGGGCAAGAGGGACTCGGCCTCCTTTGTTTTTCCAGCCGCTGCAAGTTTTTTTATTTCTTTTGTAACGCGGCGAAATTCCTCTTTGCGCTTGATGTTTCTTGCGTGCCTTCTGAATGACTGACGTAGGGCCTTTTTTGCTGAACGGGTTATGGGCATATCTTGGTTACCTGCCAGCAGGCGCCAACAGTTTTTTGTGTCTCGAGTTGAGAAGCAAGGAGGCCTTTTTCAGAAAGCCGGTCGCCTCAAGAATTTCAAAATATACAGGTATGCCCTCCGGACTGAAGTGTACGATAGCGTTTCCCATCTCTACTGCGTAATCTATCGGCTTTTTATCCATTTCTATCCTTAGCACGTCCGCCTCCGGCTCGTAGCTCATTTTTATTTTTTTATTATTTTTTTTCATATTGCGTTTTTCTTCCCGGATAGAAAGTAATAATGGTTTTTATACCGTTGTCTTCTTTATATATTACCCGAAGCACGTGTGTTTTGTCAAAATCGCGCTGGGCAATTTTCAGCGGTCAGCGCGAGTTATCAATAAGTTGAGGAACGCTGACCGTTTTGACCACGGCGCTTCTTGGAATTTTAAATTCATGCCGTTTCAGAATTTCAAATTTTTCCAGAGCGTGTTTTGTGAAACGAAGCATAAACCAAATTAAGCATATCTTTTATAAATACCTTGTCAACCGCAAAGCAGCAAAAAACCGCCCCATTCGGGGCGGTAACCGTATTGATGTTTACTTCCTCATTTTTTCTTGGAGGTTATTGTTGAATGCGGAGAGCCCCTTTAGGAGATCGGGGCACATCTCTATAACTTCATTCAAATCTTTTTTCAACTTCTCTTGGGAAAGCCGGGAAACGGCCTCTTGAAAATCATAAGGGACACCAAAGGATACCCAGATGTTTTGTGTGTAAAGATAATCTCGCGCGATGGCCGGTTTATCTTCTGCGGGATCCCCAGTTCTATAGATCATGATGGTTGGAGTGCCGTTGACAGCAATTTCTAACACCGCTTGCAGCTTCTCAAGGCCGAGGCGCATTCTTTCGGATTCTTTCATAGCAGTATTGATTGTAACAAACATTGAGATTTTGAGGGTGTTATTCGCATCAACTTGGCATGTGCCGCTAAACTTATACGGCCAGTTTTGGTAGCCATCAGGAAGATCGGGTTTTTCAACCGGCTGGCCAGCGGCAAACACAGAAGATGCGCCCATCGCCATAATAACCGCGATAACAAATAACTTTTTCACGTCATCCCTCCTTTGATTTGTTGGTTTGAAAGAGCAAGCCATTTGTAGCAATATGCCAATTTTTTGTCAATAAAAATTGCGCCTTACAGCAACGGTGTTGACACAAAGAGCGGTTTTTGGTAGTATGTTCTTAGCTCTTGTAGAATAAAGGAGGACGATATGGAAAAAGTCCCCTCTCTAGAACAGGTAGAGACGGCGCGACAACTGAATGCCATTTTCGTGGAGACGCTTGATAACAACTTTGAAATGGTGGACGCCGAAGTTTTCGGTGACTTGATGTCCGAGGCGGAGTTTAACGGCCAGAGCACGCTTTTCAATACTCCACAAGAAGTCGCAAGATGGTGCACATTAATTCCGCTTTTCGCAGCTCTTTTCTTACGCGGTTCTATCGCGTTTTTCATACGCAGTGGCCATCCGGCGCAGTGGAAGAAAACAGCGGAGGAAAATAGAAAAGCCATTGCTGATGCGATAGAGCAGATGGGAGGGTTTGAAAACCTTGAAAAAATGTCTCTTGATGAACTCGCGGCTCGGGCAGAGCAGGAGTTGGCTCACGTAGAAGAACATCTCATGACTTCTCCCGGCGAAGAAGAGAAGAAGGTAATTGTGGTGCGCAAAGGAGAAGATGAGGTGTTCAGGAAAATCAGCGAGTTCTTCATCAGCGAAAAAGGTGTCGTCAGATTGTAACCGGTCAGCGACCGGTTTTCTATTTTTTCTGTTTGATTAGGTAATGCCGAATAGCTCCTATAAATAGTTGTCACAAATAAAAGCGATCGCTTTTATTTGTGACAATTTCATTTTCTTCTCCGATATTGTTTGATCCGATCTCGGATTCTTGCTGCCAACTCGAAATTCATCGCTTTCGCCGCTTTTCGCATTTCGTGCTCAAGCGCGGCGATAATTTCGCGAGTCGGCGCGCCAAGCGGACCCGTAAAGTCCTCTTCTTTTTGCGGAGCCATTTCCTCAAGAAGCGATTTTCGTATTGCTTTTTCAATTTTTTGCGGGGTAATGCCGTTTGCGCGGTTATATTCTTCCTGGGTTTTTCTCCTGCGCCGTGTCTCATCCATTGCCCGCTTCATTGAATCGGTAACCGTATCCGCGTAAAGAATGACCTGGCCGTCAGCGTGCCGAGCGGCGCGCCCCATTATTTGCAGAAGCGTTACATCGTTTCTCAAAAATCCTTCTTTGTCGGCATCCAATATGGCAATGAATGAAACCTCGGGCAGATCCAGCCCCTCTCGCAAAAGGTTAATGCCTACGATGACATCGTGTTTTCCTATTCTTAAGTTCTTGAGAACATCAGAGCGTTCCAGGGTTTTCACTTCGGAGTGGAGGTATTCGGCTTTAATATCCGCCTCCTGTAGATGCTCGGCAATATCTTCAGCCAGGCGCTTGGTGAGCGCCAAAACAAGCGAGCGCTCTTTTTTGGCGATTCTTTTTTTGACCTCGGCTATAACATCTTTCATCTGCCCGCTCGTCGGCCGCACTTCTATTTTTGGGTCAAGCACGCCGGTTGGCCGCACGAGCTGTTCTACAATACAAGGCGACTCTAATTTGCGAATATCACTCAAATTATTCGAATCATTCGAGTGAATTCGAGTATTGGAGTCGCGTCTCTCGCAGTGTTTAATTGAAATCTCTAACTCATAAGAGGCCGGCGTAGCTGAAACGTAAATTCTTTGCCCAATTTTTTTGTCAAACTCCGGAAATTTCAGCGGCCGGTTATCCACGGCTGAGGGCAGGCGGAAGCCGTAGTCAACCAGCGTCTGCTTCCGGGCGTAATCGCCATGATACATGCCTCGTAGCTGCGGAACGGAGGCATGCGACTCGTCAATGAAAACCAGAAAATTGTCGCCGAAGCGGTGGCGGTAATAATCAATCAGAGTAAAAGGCGGCGTTCCCGGTTCGCGGAAAGAAAGATGTCGCGAGTAATTCTCAATGCCGTTTGTGTAGCCGACCTCTTCAAGCATTTCCATGTCAAAGTTAGTTCGCTGTGATAAGCGTTCGGCTTCAAGCAGACGGCCGTTTTTTTTGAGTTCGCCAAGCCGCTCTTTGAGTTCCCGGCGGATGTTTTTTATGGCGAGCTTAAGTTTCTGGCGGGGAGTTACAAAATGCTTGGCCGGAAATATCTTTATTGTTTTTATTGTCTCCGGGGCGGTTTTTTTGTCCCCATGCCTTAGGCCGACTTTTTCAGTATTTATGGCGGCAACGGCGTTGTTTCTCAGTTCAACCACGACTTTTTCCTCGCCCGAGGGCAGGTAAATTTCCACCGCGTCCCCGCGTATTCGGAAATGCCCCTGGCGGGGATCAAATTCGTTTTTGGCGTACTGCAAAAGCACGAGGTAGCGCAAAAGGTCCCGGCGCGAGATTTTTTTGCCGACTTTCAGCTCCAACGCGACTTTTTCATATTCTTCGGGATCGCCGATGCCGTAAATGCAGGAAACCGAAGCTACTATAATTACGTCGTTCCTTGTCAAAAGCGATGCGGTTGCGGCGTGTCTCAGGGCGTCAATTATTTCGTTGATTTTCGCGTCCTTCTCAATATAAGTGTCGCTCTGGGGGATATAGGCCTCGGGCTGGTAGTAGTCGTAGTAGGAAACAAAATAATGAACGGCGTTTTCAGGAAAAAATTCTTTGAATTCCTGATAAAGCTGCGCGGCAAGAGTTTTATTGTGCGAAATCACGAGTGTCGGTAATTGAGCTCGTTCAATGACGTTGGCCATGGTGAAAGTTTTTCCCGAGCCGGTAACGCCTAAAAGCGTTTGATGTTTTGCGCCTAAACGCAAATTCGCCGCTAGTTTTTCAATAGCAACTGGCTGATCACCAGTAGGTTGGAAGTTTGATTTTAGCTTGAGACGCATTTTCGCGTTTTCAAATGTTCATTATTTTAAGCGGTCGCTTAAAATAATGAACATTTATAAAAGGTGGAATTTTTTCTTGAGGTGCAACTCGTTATCAATGTGGTGGGCCTCTATAAAACGGACGTAACGTCGAGCGTCATAAAGTTCGATGACGAAGTCAATCTCATTTCTGCATTCGTAGGGATGCACGAAGACGCTTTTCTGCAACTCTATAAGTCCGAGCTGTTGGAGACGCATACGAAGGGCATCACGCAAGGGTTTTTGTTTCTCCGGAATATCAAAAAGAATAACCCTCCACTGTTTATCCCATATTGGTTGTTCGGGTATCACCATCTCATCAAGTTTATAGCGTAGTGCGACTTGCTGTCCTTTTCGGCTCAAAACAGCTTCGGTTGTTCCGTCTTTATGCTCTACGAGCCGGATAAGTTTTGACTGATAAAGTCTTCGGATGGCCTGATACAGTTCGCGGCGATCAAGCTCTTTCCATTCTTTAGAAATTGCTTTCAACACCCGTGCATACTTTCTGGGAGAACCAGAAAGACCGAGCGCAAAACCCCCGAGTAGCAAAAGAAGCATCTTTTGGGCCGTTAACCCAAGTTTCGGCATTCTTTTAAGGTTAAAATAAAATGTTCATTATTTCAAGCGGTCGCTTGAAATAATGAACATTTGCGGGACGGTTCGTTTGGGCACAGGCCGTTTGGGCCCAGAAACCTTGACTTAAATTTGAAGCTCATGTATTAATACTAAGGCTGTTTAAAAACCTTATAAGGAGGAGCAAATGAAGCGTATTGTGCTTTTTTGTGTTGTTGCGATTATTGTTTTTCAGCCGCTGACGATTTCGGCACAGAATCAATTGCTTGAACCGGGACCGGCTTTTAACGCTTGGATCAAAATAAATGAATTTGTGGAACGGTACGACATTGATATTATCCGAAGAATTTACCAACACCCGGACGATCGCACCATTGAAGGATGGACGACGTCCATACGAGTGGAGGGAAGCGAAACGCTCCTGCTCAAGGTTTGGGACATCGATCGAAAACAAAACGGTGGGTATGGCTGGAAAAATATGAAAGCTGCTCTTCGTCTGCCCGGGGGCAAGTGGTTTGTCGGGGAAACCGGTAAACTGCCTGATGAGCATATAGAATTAGGTCTTTGGGGATATAATCTTGTTATTCACGTCTTTAAGCTGGATGAGAAAGCTTTGCAGGATTGCGAAGAAGAAAAAATGCGCCTAAAAGAGTTGGGCGGAGACAAAGATTGCGATGATTTGCTTTACGACAAAAGACAAAACGGTATGTATATTTCAATTCCCGCCAGAAAATATGATAAGTAGTTAATCGCTCGCCGGTCTCAAGACCGGTTTTTTTATTGCATTAAAAAGAGTATAATAACAGATGAAGAAGATGATTACTCTTATCGAAGGGAAAATTGAGTTCAAAGGGGAAAGGTTTGCGGTCATAAATGTCGGCGGCGTGGGCTACCGAGTATTTGCATCGCCCGAAACGCTCAAGAAAATACCAGAAAAAGGTGGAGACGTCAACCGTTCGAATCCGCCCACGGTAAAACTCTGGACGCATCTCCACGTCAAAGAAGACGCTCTTGATCTTTACGGATTTTTGCATCTTGCCGAGCTTGATCTTTTTGAAACGTTGATTTCCGCACCCGGCATTGGCCCGAGAAAAGCCCTGAGCGTTCTTTCCGCCGCGCCCATTGACACTCTCCGCAGAGCCATTGCTGCCGGAGACACCTCGTATCTTTCCAAGGTCTCCGGCATCGGCAGAAAGACCGCTGAGAAGATAGTGGTGGAGCTGAAAGAGAAAATGGCCGGAAGAGGCATCACGGTTGAGGCGCCGGAGTTGAAAGAGGAAGCCGACGCGCTGGACGCGCTGGTATCACTCGGCTATTCGCAGAGAGAAGCGCGGGAAGCGCTTGCGGCTATACCGCAAAAGATTACGAGCGCTGAAAAGCGCATTAAGGAGGCTCTGAAAAAAATAGGAAATAGAGAGTAAAAAACCCCAAGCCGTTATTCCGGCTCAGGGTAGTTGAGGGTCAGAAAATCTTTTCTTTACCGATCGAACATGTAATTTTCTTATTCGGAATTTCCCAACTCCACCATTTGATCGCATCCGAATTCCAGAACGAAAGATGGGCGATCTCTTCCAGTAGCGACTCTAGGGGGCTCAATGTTTTCGTGACATTAACAGGAAATCCTTGTTGCCGCGAAACACGTTTTATGGCTGGCAATAACTTTTTTTCAAAGGCTTTCACGCGACGCGAGCGCACCGCGCTCAAAAGCCAAAGCGCCCGAAATAACGTTTCCTTATTAAAAAATGGCGGAGCGAAGTACTCAAGCATGTAACAGGCTGCAGCGTATCGTAGCCAGAGATCGAGTCTTTTATCTTTTATTAGATGGGAGAGGATAGACCTAACTTCTAACTGATACTCCGGAAGCAACGCAACGATCTCGGAATGATGACCCTGCGGGAATGCCATAGGGAAATCATCGTTGAAAGTATCAATGAGCTTCTGTTTTAACTCTACGACACCTTTCTTCATTAGCCCTACCTCCTTCGTGCCGGCAAAGCGTCTCACGTCATCTACCTCCTCACAATGATCAGGTCGCCCTTGGCAACCAGCTCCTCAATATCATAAGTGTAGAGGGTTGCTTTCAGTGGGTTACTGTCGCCGTAGCCCGGGAGATACAGTTGGATGACCGCCCACATGCTCTTTCGGAGGCGAATCTTTACTGGTTGGTGTTCGCCGCCGAGGAAGGCTTCGCATTCGGTCCGCCCTTTCTCTGTCCAGGTGATGATGCCTGCGTCTTTGGCGTCTGGCCCGCCGAGTACGTACTCGGGATTAGCCGACCATACTTCGCGAACTACCGCGTCATAATGGTCGTTCCCCCAGCGCCTTCGCAGGCGTGAACCAGGCAGAAGCCGGAATTGATTTAGGGTGATTTGTTGCGCCTCCGGGATCTCATCCTCGTATTTCATGGCTCACCTCGCTCAAATTTTTATCAATGAACCCCTTACTATGGTACATTATTCCGAAAATATTGCAAAGCCGTTTCTGCAGTCCGCGGGATGGGAGGAGTTTCAGCGCCGGCTCGGCAGAAAAACGTGGCAAGTTTCAGGAAAACTGATTATTCGGCACGACTTGCCGCTCGGTGTAAATTACCTATACGCTCCTCGGCCGAGTTTTGTCGGGGAGAACGAGTTCAACAAATTTTTGTCTGCCGCCAGCGATGTCGCCAAACAAGAAAAAAGCGTTTTTTTGAAAATAGAACCCGCAGAAAATTTCCAATTCCCAATTCCCAATTTCCAATTTTACGCATCTCAATCTCTCCAGCCGCAAAGAACTTTAATCATTGACCTTTCCAAAACCGAAGATGCGCTACTCGCCGAAATGCACCCCAAGACCCGCTACAATATCCGGCTTGCGGTAAAGCACGGCGTTAAAGTGGAGAAAAAATTCGGCAGGGATTCAATAAAAGCATTTTTTTCTTTGCTTGGGGAAACGGCCCAGCGTGAGGGATTTCACGTTCACGACGCCCATCACTACCGGACACTTTTTGAGATTTGCACCGACGTTTTCTGGAACGAACTTTATTTTGCCGAGTATAAAGGTAAGATTCTGGCCGTGGCCTTGGCAAACTTCTATCGGGAATCCGGTACGGCAACCTATTTACACGGCGCCTCATCCAGAGAGTATAAAGAAGTGATGGCCCCGCACCTTTTGCACCGGGAGATTATGCGTGAGGCAAGATCCCTGGGGTTTAGTGCCTATGACTTCTGGGGCATTGACGAGAAGCGCTGGCCCGGAGTGACGCGCTTTAAGCTTGGATTCGGCGGTAAGGTTGTTGAATACCCGCAGTCAATTGATGTCGTTTTTCGACCGACGTGGTATAGAGCGTACCATCTTGCCCGCAGATTTAAACGGTAAAAACCCGTAGCAAGTGCAGGGCGAAGTCATCCTTCTAGATTCTATTTTCTAAATTCTATATTCTGCGTATATGGGTTGGTGGAGCGTTATCACAGAATTTTTGCGGAAATCGCAGTCGCTGCCCGAGCCGGATAAACGGACACTCGGGGATAAAGTCCGCGCCGCAGTGGCCGGTCAGATTATTGATTGGCTGTACTTTGTCCTTGCGGTATTTACCTATCTTTATATCTTCGCCGCCGCCTTTTTATTCTTTACCAGGCGCGGCGGTTATTTTTTGGTGCTTACGCGCCTGATGGACGCCTTATCCGAGCCATATCTCGGGAGCGTTGGTATCTATGTTATTTTGAAAGAAATCCGCAAACGGCGCTTCGGAGAACAAAGCAAGCACTGGGGCGAGTTTTTCGTGTTTTTCTGGGCAACTCTCCTGATGATCGCGGTGCCGTTCATAATTTTTTCGGAATCGTACGTATTTGACGAAGTGGCGGGTCTTATCGTAACGATGGGCCTCGGAGTTTTTGTAATTTATCTGGCTGGTCTTATTAACAGGCCATAGCCCATGGAGCGTCTTATTTTGGCTGTAAAAAAACTTATCCCTAGGGCGGTTTTCAGGGCGCTTCAGAGGCCCTACCATTTTTCACTTGCCTTGACTGCGGCTCTTTTTTATTTTTTACCGTCGCGCAAATTAAAAGTTATTGGCGTTACTGGAACTGACGGAAAGTCCAGCGTAGTTGAACTGCTTCATGAAATTTTGCGCGGAGCGGGTGTCAACGTCGCTTCGGTATCCTCGCTTCGCTTCAAAACCAACGAGAAAGAAGAGCCGAACATGTTAAAAATGACTATGCCCGGCCGTTTTTTTCTTCAGCGTTTTATGAAGCAGGCAGTCAAGAGTGGCAGAGAGTACGTTATTCTGGAAGTAACCTCAGAAGGCGCTAGACAATTTCGTCACAAATTCATTAAGTTTGATGCCGCGGTATTAACCAACGTAACACCAGAACACATTGAAGCCCACGGCAGTTTTGAAAAGTATCGCAAAGCCAAGGCCAAACTTTTTGCCTCACTCGGCAAAAATGGCGTTGCGATATTGAACCGCGACGAGCCGTCATGGGGATTTTTTGCCGGACACACCAAAGCCAAAATAAATTTTTATAGCGAAAACTATTTAGTCATTGCCGGCCGCGAATATCCGGTGAGCAATATGTCGTATCAAAACGAAATACGTTTCCGTGTAAACGGAGTTGATTTTTCTTCACTACTTTTCGGAAGATTTAATGTCTCAAATATTCTTGCCGCGTTGACCACGGCGCACTCTTTGGGTATTCCGCTTCAGAAAATTAGCGAGGCGTTAAAAAACATTCGCGGCATCCCCGGCCGGCTTGAGATAATTCAGCGCGAGCCATTCCGGGTGGTTGTTGACTACGCCCACACCCCAAATGCGCTTCGTAATGTTTATGAAACATTACGAAGCGCAAGTTCCAAGTTCCAAGTTCTAAGTTCCAAGTTGATATGTGTCTTGGGTGCTGCCGGCGGCGGCCGCGATAAATGGAAGCGGCCGGAACTTGGAAAAATCGCCGCGGAGTTTTGCGGCGAAATCATAGTTACTAATGAAGACCCTTATGACGAAAATCCGCGCTCCATTTTGGATGATATTGAGCGCGGATTTTCGCAAATTCCAAATTCTCCCGATGGCAAAGCCATCGAGGATCCTCGACAAAGTCGGGACAAATTCCAAATTCCAAAATTGCGGAAAACACTAGACAGGCGGGAAGCGATTCGCGAAGCATTACAATCAACCAGGCCTGGCGACACAGTCATTATCACCGGCAAAGGAGCCGAGCAATGGATTATGGGGCCGGGGGGTATAAAAATACCATGGGATGATAGGGGGGTGGTAAGAGAGGAGTTGGAGAAAATTTAAAATGAAGATTTATTGTCACCCCAGAGCAAGCTCTGGGGTATTTTATTTTGTATTACCCCAGCCCCAATTTTGCTTGCCTGATGAGGCGAAGCGCTTCGCCCGTCAAGGGACGGGGCTACCCGCCCCGTTAGATAGCGAAGCATCTAACGGGGTGAACCCCACGCGCTTCGCACTGTTTTACCGGTTCTTCTTATTTTCATGCCGTTACTTTCTGCCCTGGCAAAATTGGAGCGGGGTTATTTCTTGTTCCCGCAATTCATCCCCGCGGCAAAGCCGCGGGGTATTCTTGCGGACAAAAAATAAAAAACGGAGCAGGGGAACCTGCTCCGTTGTGCTTCTTGGGCCGCGTTTGCTTAGTACATGACTCGATCGCAGAGGATCACGCCGGCCTTTACGCGGCTTGCGGCGCGACCAACCCGAACGCAGGTTGACTCGTCCATATTGAACCACGTCTCGGCCCGTTCGTCGGCCGCTTTGCCGGCCGCAATTTGCCGTGCCGATTTTTCGTTGTTCGCGGCAATGACGAAAGCATTGACCGGCTCTTGGGTGGACCGAACCTCCTTGGTGCGGTTCAAAAGAAATTGGAACGATTCAACCGGACGTTACAGGAAGAGTGCCTGGATCGCGTTCCGCGAGACGTCGATGTGATCAACCGGGCCCTGGATGAATATTTACCCTATTACAACGGCGAGCGGTTACACTTTGGAATATTCCTTAAAACTCCGATGGAAATTTTGGCGAAACCGATTACAAGCTATTGATTAGAAAACGTACCCCGCGGTGGGGGTAGCGCAGTTTTACCGCAATTTTACTGCAAAATTCGATCAAAATAGAGCTTACGTTCTACGGCCGCTTTTCTTTTTTGATGCCGTAGATCTCCGGGTCAATAGGGCGCTCAAAACAAATCCTGCCCGGGCTATGAGACCAATTATCAGGCAAGCCTCTGCCTGGAGGAAAGACCGGCCTTAGCGCTGCTTCTTTCTCGCTGGACTCGGTTTTAAATTCTGCGCAGAGTTCAAACTTCAGCTTATCGCGCACCCTGTATTCATAGGCGAGACCGCTTTCCGGATCGCGGGGTGCCTCCCAACCAGAAATGTCGTCTTTGAGCTCCATAAGCGACTCCGGCAGTTTCTCTTTTCTCTGCCAATAATTCACAATTTGCCATTGAATGTTTTGCAGATCATGGACTCTCTGCCCGTCAAACTTGCGCAGTCGTTCGCGGAGCGGCGTGCCGGCGACAAAAAATCCTGTTGTGACCGATACGGCAACCAGAGCTATGATGCCGAAAACCAAAAAGCGCATCCGGGGGTCGCGGGAAGCCATTGTTTCTTTTCGCAGATTCCAGAGATAGTATCCGAAAACAACGGCGGCGATGAAAAAAATGGTCAATGCTTTCATAACAAATCTGGCGGAGAGGTCGCCGCTCAAAAATTTGTATAAGAGGGTTACTGCGTCGCCGATGATAAGTGAGGAGGCGGCGAAAAGGGTGAAGCAGAGAAGCCATTTCCTGGTTTTTAGCTCGCGCTTTTCCTTGTGTTCCCGAACGTTCTTCTCTAATGTTCTGGAGAGCCAGACAAAAATAGGAAAAACCACAACCAGCGCGGCCAGGGCCCAGCGAACCGCGTCGCGCGAGCCGCTGTGAAAATCGGCTAGCGGATCCGGGAAAAGAATATCAATATATTGAAAAATCAGCGCGCCGAAGCTTGAGGCCGAAATATAAAGAAGAATTACCGCCAAAAGATGCATGAAAACATCTTTTGGAGAAGTTTCTACGGTGGAGTTTTCCATGGAAATACTTTCTTTACTCCCATGGAACTTTTCGTGCGAAAAGTTCCATATAAATATATAGGTAACTATTTAAGCTCGTAAGTGATGCTGACCGAGACAGCAATTTCGTTTTCTCCGGGCTCAATTTGCGGAGGAGCGGCCTCAATGGCACTACCCTTGCCGAACGCCGCTTCACGGCCGAGAAAAATAGGCGGAAATATACCCGATTCACTGAAAGCAACAATTTTTCCGACTCTTTTGCCAAGTTGTTTTGCCAGGCGCTCGGCTTTTTTGCGTGCATCATTCACGGCCAAGTCGCGCGCCTGCGATTTTAACTCATCGGGGTCGTCAATCGTGAACTGCAGATTTGAAATCCGGTCTGCCCCGGTTTCAACGGCGCCGTCAATAATCTCGCCGGCTATTGCGATATTGCGCATGGTTATATCAACGGTGTTGTGTATCTGGTAGCCGATTATTCTGGGCTTTTCCAGCGGAGGACAAATCGCGCCGAAGCACGGCCGGGGATAAGAATATTGGGGCGATACGGAATAGAAAACTGTCTTGATGTCTTTTTCGGCAATGCCCTGTTTTTTCAAAAATCCTATAAGAGCATTCGCGCGTTTGGTGTTATCTTCCGCGGCGTCGCCCAAAACTTTGGCGTTGCTTATAACCGTTATCTGAAGTCTGGCAACATCGGATTTTGCCGTAACTTTTCCTTCGCCTTGAAAAGATATCTGAAGCCGCCGGCCGGCAATATTCCGCCATTCTCTCCACGCCGAGGAAGCGTACGAAACAAAGAGGGCTAGAACAAGCGCGTTGACCAAAAACAAAAATACCAGGCCGAGTATTTTTGCCGCTCTTTTTTGTTCATCTGAAAATTCCTCGTATATTTGCATGCGAATTTTATTTGAGCGTTAGCGAAACTATAAAATTCAGCACCCTGTTAAATAGCGCTTCGCGCTAATTTTGCGGAGCAAAATTATTTAACAGGGTAAAGGTTTTGTCGCTGAAATTTGTTCGACCCGTCTCCAAATTTCAGACAAAACGCTTTACCTTTTTCTTTTAGTATACTCCCCCATAATTTTAAGAACAAGCTCTCGAATTTTTTGCTCGGCTTCCGGAGCGCTTTGAGTCTCCCGCCGCATTCGCGCTTTCTCTTTCCTCAAAAATTTCCGTACCGACTTTGACAAATGCGACTTAACCATAACGTCCTAGCCAAATTACTTTGTATATGATATAATGCTTTTAGTTCCTGAACCCTAAAAAACAAGGAGGGATCAATGGCTTCTAGAGAGCTGAAAGAATATCTGAAAACCAGCCCTTTGATGCTTGTTGCATTTGTTCTTGTCACCGCAACTCTGCTTTTAGCGCTTATCATGCCAGTGATGCTAGCTTCAAGGGCTTTTGGGTTTGAAAATGACGATAATGCCCCTGCCGCATTCGTGGAAGGCACGCGCGACTACACGATTCCGTACTTTGAGAAAACGC
>CAZDKA010000010.1:0-22108 GCA_964505815.1 uncultured Candidatus Saccharibacteria bacterium
GGTAATGAATAATTTTGTTGAAACTCGAGCTGGTTTTCTGGCTCGGGTTTGCGTCATCATTCATCAATATCAGCGACTTGATTCAAAACATGAATTTATTCAAATATAAGAGATTTCTGCGCATTATCGCGGCTGGCGCAGTCTTTCTTGCAGCGCCGGCTTTTGTTATCGCTCAGCAATTCGTTGGGTTTGAAGCGCCTTTCACCAATGCCACTTATCACGTCGGCACTGATTCCACAAACGGCGTTGTCTCGCTCGTGGTCACAAATAATGAAATGGATGTTGTTCTTGATCCGGGTCAGTTTATCCGTCTAAACACGTCAGACCGCAAAGAGGTTTCATTAAGCAGTACCGCAGGTCTAACAGTTATTACAGAGTGTACGTCGAGTGATTACAATATCCGCATGGAGGTCCCGAGCGGCGGCTCGCAACGAAGCTTCACGATTACCGGAACCGCAACTACCTGTACAACAGGAGGCGGCGGCTCTGGCGGCTCTACTGGAGGAGGCGGCAGCGGCGGAGGCGGCGGTGGCGGAGTCAGGTTCCCGGATGCAGCACCAGCTCCAGCTCCAGCTCCTGCACCGGCTCCAGCTCTTGCGCCAGCTCCGGTACCAGCAGCCCCTGCGGCTTCGGCAGCATTTGTCAGCGACCTTGCTTTTGGAATGCAGAATGATGATGTGATGCGACTGCAGGAACTTCTTGCTTCTGACCCAACCATCTATCCGGAAGGGCTGGTGACTGGTTACTTCGGTAATCTCACGGTGAAGGCAGTTCGCGCTTTTCAAGCAAAATACGGCATTTCTCAAGTTGGAAGAGTTGGCCCGCAAACAAGAGCGAAGCTCGCCGAAATATTTGCGGCTGGCCAGCCGCCAGCAGCAGTTCCGACTCCAGCGGCACCCAAAGCAGTTGGGCTCACACGAGAGCTTGATCCGGGTGTGAAAGGAGACGACGTGAAAGAGCTTCAAGAATTCCTTGCAAAGGATAAAAGTATTTATCCGGAAGGATTGGCAACGGGATACTATGGAGCACTCACCGTAAAGGCAGTGCGCGCTTTCCAGGCAAAACATGGCATTGCACAAGTGGGAAGGGTTGGTCCGCAGACACTGAACAAACTGCAAGAGGTTATGGGCGTGGCTCCCGCACCTGCTCCTGCCCCCGCGCCAGCTCCGTCACCTGCTCCGGCACCAGCTCCCGCGCCTGCCCCAGCTCCAGCACCTACGCCGCCATCAGGATTGACTCCTGACCCGGAAACTACAGGAGGGTTCAAGTACCGCAAGGCGCCAGGAGGAGCATGTACTACCTGCGCCTGGAATCTGTGACAATAAACCCCGTTAGAAGTAGTGCGCGTGCTTGTTGTAGAACCGAAAAGATTTTTGCGCACGCGACTTCTAACGGGGTAAATAATTTATAAACACCGCCCCCTCTGGGGCGGTGTTTATATTTTTGTCGCAAGAAAACGCGGCAGCTTTCTGCCATTGTGTCGGCAGGCCAATGAACCAACGAATGAACCAACGACCGATTTTCAAAATTCCGCTATAACTGCTATCGCCAGTTATAGCGGCAGTTTGGTTGAAATGTGGATAAAAACAGTTGACAAAATTTACCATATTTGCTACTAATAGGGCAGTGAGTGCTTCGCCGCAAGGCGAGCCCAGCTAATGTCGGTGAAAAGCCACGGAGAAATCCATGGCTTTTTACTTTATTTTTCCATCCGTCTTGTCTTAACTTGCTTTAAAATCGCGCAAAATACGTTTTAATATGCTATCGCTTGCTAAAACGTATTATTTGTAATAACCTCTAAGTGTGCATAAAAAGAGCTATAAAAATCCAAAGGCGGGATATGTGATGCAAAAAGTCCTGCTTATTTTGGCTGGTGGCCTCGCTTTGGGGTTATCGGGGCGTCCGGATACTTATTTCAGAATTTTAAAGAGTATTGCCAAAGAATGGGAGGGAATCAATCAGCGGCAACTACGCGAGGCAATTCAGAATCTCTATCGCTCACACCTGGTTGATTATAAGGAAGATAAGGACGGTACCGCGTCCTTATTGCTTACCAACCAAGGGAAAGAGAGGGCATTAAGATACAACCTTGATAAGATGAAAATACCTCGTCTTTCCAAATGGGATGGATTTTGGCGGGTGGTTATATTTGATATACCGGAATCAAAAAAGCAGGCGCGAGACGCTTTTTCGTTCAAAATAAAGCAACTCGGCCTCTATCCTTTACAGAAAAGCGTTTTTATCTATCCCTTTGAATGTCGCGACGAAATGGATTTTTTGATAGAAATGTTTGACCTACGTCCACACGTACGCTTTCTTGTTGTGAAAGATATTGATATTGAGCTCGACTTAAAGAGAAGATTTCATCTCTAGTCTTGATTCTATTGGCGTATTATAAATATACGTTTTAGAATGCTATAGCATTCTAAAACGTATATTTATATTTACGGCATATGTGGCGGAAGCAATTCTTATGTCCAGCGTCTGTCCAACACCTTTCCTAAAAAAGGGCCATAGAAGGGTAAACTCTCCCGCTAAATTTCACAAAGGGACGCCGAGGGTAAACTCCAATTCTAATGTCTTTTGTGAGTGCCAGCTCGACGCCCCCTTCTAAAATTTAGCGGGATTGCTGTTTGTAGCCATAATTACTTCGCAATTCTGGACAAACAGGGAACAATTCTAATGCCTGCCCCGTAGTGAACCGCATGTTCTACTACGGGGTCTTTTGTGAGTGCCAGCTTCTATGACCCATTACAGGAAAGGTGCGGGATGAGTGCCAGCTATACGACCCACCAAGAAAGCCAAAAGGTGGGAGGGCGAAAGTGCCAGCTTCAAAGCCCCCGGGGTTCTTCGTTCTTCCATTCTATACCAGCGGAAATGAGTTGCAAGATGAACAAATTCTCTTTATGTTCAGGGTATGACATCGGATATCCAAGAGAATGTTTCGCTTCGCCCCCATACGGTTTTTAAAATTGGCGGCCGGGCCAGATTTTTTGTTGAGGTTTGCTCTCGGGAGGATATGCAGAGCGCATTAGAATTCGCAAAAACAAAAGGTCTGCCGTTTTTTATGGCTGGCGCCGGCTCAAACATCCTTGTTTCTGATAAGGGTTTAAACGGCCTTTTCATCAAAAATCTTGCCAAGAATACTGAAATAAAAGGTGAAGAAATATTTTGCGAGAGCGGCGCGATGATGCCTTATATTGCCGACCGAGCGGCAAAGGCCGGACTTAGCGGGTTTGAGTGGGGGATTGGCGTGCCGGGTACAGTCGGCGGCTCTGTAAGAGGGAACGCAGGTTGCTACGGGGGCGAGATGAAAGACGTTGTTCGGTCGGTTGAGGTGTTTGACGCTGATAACCGGCGGACAAGAACTTTTTTAAATGAAGAGTGCGAGTTTCATTACCGGGATTCGGTCTTCAAGCGTAATCCCGGCATCGTGGTCTTATCCGCAACGCTCGTCCTAAAAAAAGGCACCGAGGTGGCCGTAAGAGCTCGGATGCGGGAGTTGACAAAACGAAGAGGAGACACCCAGGACATAGGCGCTAAGTGCGCCGGATGCATTTTTAAGAATGTTTTATGGGCAAGGCGCGATATTAATAAAGAAGAGCTTATCAGGCGTTTCCCAGCGCTTAACCGGTTTGAGAACGATAGCGCAATCTCCGCGGGTTTTCTTATTGACGAGGCCGGCCTTAAAGGCAAAAAGATAGGAGGTGCTCAAATTTCAAGGAAACACACGAATTTTTTCATCAATTCCGGAGATGCCACAGCCGAGGATATCGTCATGCTTATCGCCATTGCCAAAGAATATGTTCACCGGAAATTCGGAATCCTGCTTGAAGAGGAGATACAGTATGTGCCATAATTTCCGAAAATTTAGAGCATAGCGAAAAATTTTCGCTGAAATTATGAGCACCCCGTTAGATAGCGGAACAAACTACGGGAAAATCTGAAAAAAGTATGATGCGCATAACGTAGTTAACACACCAAAAGCGTTTAGTTTCCGCATCTAACGGGATTCTCATTGTTGCAGTCACTCGGCTGCAACCTTGTTTTGCCTCGTGAGCAACAATGGAAGTTATCCACACTTGCAGTTGTGCAACATAGTTCTAAAATAAAATCAGCACCAGGTCGGTGCGTTTAGCGCGCGCCCTCAATTTCGGAGGAAGGTCGGCGTCGCGCGCAAATCGCAAACGACGACTGTACATAAACTGCACATAAGTCGTTTCACAACTGAATATGGCCAAGCGAAAAAAAGGAAAGAAGGGAAAAAGATAATTTTCCCTCCCGGCCGCCTTGCGCGGCCGGTTTTTTAAGGGCTTTGTCCCCCATTAGATGAGCGAGCTTGCGAGCTCTATCTAACGGGGGCAACAAAACCTTAACCCCGCCCAAATTTTCGGGTCTGCGAATTTAAGGTTATTGAACGGACAAAATTATCTTGTTATACTTGAAGCGTATCCGTTCACGTATATCAGTCCAAAAACTTGGGCGGGTGCTGAATTTTGCAGCCGCTCGTGTTGCGTTGTATAATTACATTGTCCTCGCGGGCAAAATTCGCATGCGTTTTACAATCACAGGCCGAAATATAAAACTAAGCCGTTCTATCGGTGTCTATACAAGAGAAAAACTTGCCAAGCTCCTGGGCAGATTTTTCAAAGATCCGCGGACAACCGATGCCGCAGCCGTTGATATTGGATTAAGCCGCGTGACTCGCCGCCACCGGAAAGGCATGGTATGGAAAGCTGATGCCGTTTTAGCCCCGCCCAATCGTAAAAGGCCGTTATACGCAGAGGCTACAGCTCAGGATGTGCATTCGGCTATTGATATTCTTGCCGAGGAAGTGGAGCGGGAAATTCAAAAATACAAAGGAAAATTCGTGGCACTTGCCCGTCGGGGTGCCCGCGCGGCGAAAAAAGATTTGCGCCTTGACCCGGCCGCTCGGCTGTATCGCCAAGGTAGGATTCGAGATGAAAGCGCTTAGAAAATAATAGTGCATAATGAAGAGCTTACACATACTGGCCGATTTTTATGATTGTCGAGGAGAGGCGCGCTTTTTGACGCAGAAAGGCGTCATTCGCAAAAAAATTCTTCGCATTATAAGAAATGCCGGCTTTCAGATAGTTGCGAGCCGTTTCCATAAATTTGCTGATGACGCCGGCGGCAGAGGAGAGGGGGGGATTACCGGTGTCATAATTGTTGCCGAGTCGCACATCACAATTCATACCTGGCCGGAGCGCAGGTTTGTGAATATCGACGTTTTCTTTTGCAATTACACCAGAGATAACACAAAGAGAGCACGAGCAGTTTTCCGACTTCTCAAGATGGTTTATCGTCCTCGGCGAATACAGCGGAAAGAAATTTTCCGCGACTGATGAAAAGATGAATTGCGCGGTGCGCCTATTTTTGCTATTCTCTATATAGTTTTTTCACAAATCCTGTATTCCTGTGAAAAGGAGGCAGTTATGCCGCTCGACAAGAGAGAAGGCGGATTGTGGTTCAGAGAGGAGCTTTATCCTGACGTCGTACAAGAGTTTAGGGTGAAGAAAGTGCTCTACGAAAAGATGAGTCGCGGAAAAGGCGGCAAAAAGCTTCATCAGTTGATGGTGCTCGACACTCCGCGCTTCGGCCGAGTGTTCGTTCTTGACGGCGTGGTGCAGACCACGGAAGAAGACGAGGCGTATTACCATGAACCGCTTGTTCACTGCGCGGCCTTTTCTCATCCGAGGCCAAAAAGGGCGCTGCTCATAGGTTGCGACGGCGGAACACTTCGTGAAATTCGCAAGCATCCTTTGCGTTGTATTGACGTCGTGGATATTGATAAAAGCGTTATCGAAATAATGCTGAAATTTATGCCGTCAGTTCCGCAGGATTCGTTTGACGACCCGAGAGTTCGCCTCACCATAGATGATGGCGCCGAGTTTGTGAAGCGGGCAAAGAAAAAAGGAAAAAGATATGATTTGGTCATCGTAGATTCACCCGACCCGATCGGTCCTGCGCGGTCACTCTTCCAGACATCATTCTATTTAGATATTGCAAAAATATTGAATCCGGAAGGTATTGTCATCCGCCAAACCGGATCAAGCGCGCTGCAGCCCGATGAGATGCCGTCAAACTACCGGCAGATGCTTGAAATCTTTCCTGAGGTGCAGGGATTTATTACGGCAGTTCCTACCTATATTGGCGGCTACTTCACTTTTGTCGCCGCATCACACAAAAAAGGCATCTTTCGGGAAGCCCTTCGGACACTTGATCAGCGGCTGCGTGATTTTCTTTTAGAAACGCTCCGCTGGTATTCAGCTGAAATGCATAAGGCGGCGATGATCTTGCCGCCGGATATGATGCGCGCAATTGAAAAAAGCGAGTATGGCATTGAGCTCATTGTTGATCTTTACGGATGCGAGTACGAGGCCATCGCTTCGTCGGAACGACTGAAAGAATTTGCGAGGGAGCTCTGCGCAGTGATCGGCATGAAACCGTTTGGCGAATCGCTTGTTCCTGATTTTGGTCATGCGCTTTCCAAGACCGCAGGGCCGTCATTGGTCCAGTTGATCGAATCAAGCGCCATCACGGCGCACTATTCTCCTCACTGGCGCATGGTGTGCATGAATATCTTTACCTGTCGCACCTTCGATTCTCAAAAAACGCTTGAGTTCGTAAAAGGGTTCTTCAAAGCCGAGAAGGCCGTTGCGTATCTTCTCCGGCGCGGCTTTAGAGTCCTGCCGCATAGACCTGAATTGATTGTTATCGAATAACCGCCAACTGGCGGTTATTTTATTTACTCCTGCATAAATTCAGATACATTTGGCACTCCTCATAACTGCGATTTTTGTTATGAGGTGGTTACGCGGTGAGGGAATAGACAAAATACGTTTTAACAAGCGATAGCATTCTAAAACGTATTTTGCAGAAAAGATACTATCCTGTCTCTATTGGTTGCTCTGGCACAACGGATAGCGGCCGCATTATACGCTGGGACAAGTTACGCCCCTTCGCGCTACGATGCTTGCATTACCCGCCGGGGAGTGCCAAATGTGGTGGACGCATACAACTCCTTTAAAAAATCTAAAAGATGCGTTACACTCTTTATGTCGTGATGCCTTTTTTGACCAAAATTCTCGGTGACCCGAACGAGCGCGCAGTTCGCTCGTTTTTGCCGCAAGTCCAAAAAATCAATTCGCTTGAGCCGGATTTTAAGAAATTGTCCGCAGACGAACTGAAGCAAAAAACCGCCGAGTTCAAAAAAAGGATTATAGAAAAACAGGAGTCGCTTGACGACCTTCTTCCCGAGGCCTTTGCCTCTGTCAGAGAGGCCGCCTTGCGAACCATCGGCCAGCGCCATTTTGACGTTCAGATGCTCGGCGGGATTGTTTTGCACCAGGGCAAAATTGCCGAGATGAAAACCGGCGAAGGCAAAACCCTGGTTGCGACCCTTCCGCTTTATTTAAACTCGCTCACCGGCAAAGGGTGTCATTTGGTAACGCCCAACGACTATCTCTCGCGGGTCGGCGGCGGCTGGATGGGCCCCGTATATCATACGCTCGACGTCTCAATCGGAGTTATTGCTCACGATTTTTCAGGTATCTACGACCCCAACCATCAAGAAACACCTTCGCACGGCGACCCGCGTCTTGACCACTGGAGGCCGTGCACCCGCAAAGAGGCCTATCAGGCCGATATCACTTATGGCACGAACAATGAATTCGGCTTTGATTATCTCCGTGACAATATGGCTTATCGCGCCGAGGACATGGTTCAGCGCGAGCACAATTTCGCCATTGTTGACGAGATTGACTCAATCCTGATTGATGAAGCCCGCACTCCGCTTATTATTTCCATGCCGGACGAGGAATCCTCCGACTACTACAGGACATTTGCGCGCATTGTGCCCGAACTCAAAGAAAATACTGACTACAATATAGACGCTAAACTGAAAGCGGTGACTATCACCGAAGAGGGGATTGAAAAGGTAGAAAAGCTTTTGGGCGTTAAGGATATTTACACCGAGCGCGGCTTCAGGTATGTGCGCTATCTTGAACAGGCCTTGCGCTCACAAGCCCTTTTTCATTTGGACCGCGACTATGTGGTAAAAGACGGCGAGGTGATTATTGTGGATGAATTTACCGGGCGGCTTATGCCCGGCAGGAGATGGTCGGAGGGGCTACATCAGGCAGTAGAGGCCAAGGAAGGTGTTGCCGTTCAGAAAGAGTCGCGAACGCTCGCAACCATTACTTTTCAGAACTATTTTCGCATGCATGATAAACTCGCCGGTATGACCGGGACCGCGGCAACCAACGCCGAGGAGTTCCACAAGGTTTATAAGCTTGATGTCATAACCATTCCGACCCATCGGCCGATGATCAGGAAAGATCTTTCCGACCTTATTTTTAGAACCGAACACGGCAAATTTCTTGCGGTCACTAGAGAAGTCAAAGAACGCCATAAACTCGGCCAGCCGGTTTTGATAGGCACGGTGTCAATTGAGAAAAATGAGCGGCTTTCGGAATATCTTCGCAGAGAAGGAGTTCCTCACGAGATGTTAAACGCAAAAAATCACGAAAAAGAAGCGTTCATTATAACGCAGGCCGGCAGGAAAGGCGCGGTAACGCTTGCTACCAACATGGCCGGACGAGGAGTGGATATAATTCTTGGCGGAAACCCGCCTGATGAAAGAGAAGCGGAAAGCGTGCGCTCCGTCGGCGGGCTTTTTGTTTTAGGCACCGAGCGGCATGAGGCGCGGCGTATTGATAACCAGTTAAGAGGCCGCTCAGGACGCCAGGGAGATGCCGGCTCATCCAAATTTTTCGTCTCTCTTGAGGATGACCTTATGAGGGTCTTTGGCGGGGCAGGAGTTAAGCAGATGATGGAAAGTTTTGGCATTCCCGAGGATCAGCCGATTGAGAATCGTCTGGTTTCCAAAGCGATTGAATCGGCGCAGGGGAAAATTGAGGGCTTTCATTTTGACTCCAGAAAGCATCTTTTGGAGTTTGATGATGTCTTGAACAAACAGCGCGACTATATTTACCGAGCGCGCCGTGAAATTTTGCTCAAAGGCGCATCCGGGCTGGAGTTTTTGGAGCAAAAACTCTTTGAGTTTCTTAATGCGGCCATAATCCGGCTTCTTGAGGTTCATGCCCCCGGCGAATACGTGTCAGAGTGGAATCTAGAGGAGATTTTTGAGAGCGTTCATTCTATTTCCGAAGTTCCCGACACATTGCATGCCGATTTAAACAAGATTGTGTCCGGGGAAGTAAGTGCTGAGGAAAAACGTAATGAAGTCAAAACGAAAATTGCCGCGACACTCAAAGAAATTTGGAAAGGCAAGAGAGAAAAACTTGGGTTGGAAGGAACGCGGAATATTCTCCGCGCGGTAATTCTTCAGTCAATTGATATTTTGTGGATGGATCATTTGGATATCATGGAACATCTTCGCGATTCAGTACGGCTTCGGGCTTATGGCCAGCGCGATCCATTGGTGGAATACAAGCACGAGGGCGCGCGGCTCTTCAGGGAGCTGAAAAACGCCATACAAATGCAGATTGTTGGCGCAGCATTCAAAGTTGGTCTTATCCAGGGTAGCGAGCGGCAGCAGCCTGCCGGCCCGCCCAGTGAGGCGAGGCTCGCCCGCAAAACGGGCGGCAACATTGTTTTTCGTTCAGCCAAAGACGACCTCTCAACCCACGGCGCGCAAAGCCATGTTCTTAAAGGCAAAAAAGAGCCGGGCAGAAATGATCCGTGTCCCTGCGGAGCGACGAAAGCGGACGGAAAACCTGTTAAGTATAAGCATTGTCATGGTAAGAATGCATGATGTAATGAAAAAACAAAGCGAAGCCCCGCACCGAGCTATGCTCTGGTGCGTGGGCGGGAGCGGGAAGAAATATAAGAGGTGTCATGAGGGATAAAAACAAAGAAAAAGCCCGACCTTGATTAGGTGGGCTTCAGAACGATTAGTCCTTGAGTTTTTTGCCGCAACTGCGGCAGGCACCAAGCTTCGTTGCGCAAGATGTGCAATATTTTAGAGTTTGTCGGTCTTGATCGCTAGATTTGCCACAGCGTTTACACATCTTAACTTCCATAGTATGTGCTAGATTCTTACAGCGAGAGCAAATGGTGGTCATGATAGTTCCCTCCATCTCAAAAAATGTGCTATTTAAATTTATAGCAAATCCGTGTGTCCTAGTCAATAAAGTGTAAAAGTGTCATGGAAAGTAAAAGAGCATTGTGAGATACTAAAAATATGCCTGTAAATTTAACTCCCCATGCCCTTCTTTTTACGATTGCCGCAATCGGCATCAGCGAGACCGCCTATTTAATCCAAAAACGCATTGCCGCCGAGCGGCCGGTCTGCCCGATAGGCGAAGGATGCGAGACGGTCTTGAACAGCAAATATAATCGTCTTTTCCTCGGCATACACAATGAAGTAATAGGTCTGCTTTTTTACACTTTTTTTGCCGCTGCAGCCGCGCTTATGGTGATCGGCGTTGATCAGATAAATCTTCTGCTGAACATTGCCTGGGCCCTGCTTTTCATGGCGACGCTCGCCTCGCTTGTTCTCGTCTA
Source organism: uncultured Candidatus Saccharibacteria bacterium (assembly GCA_964505815.1). Taxonomy (GTDB): domain Bacteria; phylum Patescibacteriota; class Minisyncoccia; order Sungbacterales; family SURF-37; genus CAZDKA01. Next base: position 10,552 of record CAZDKA010000010.1, read on the forward strand.
TCTTCAATGGCAGGTTATTCGCGCCTGGTGCTTTTGGTGCCTGATGTCGGCGATCACCGTTGGTCTGATGGATTTAATTATGTTTTGGGCAACGATTACATGAAAAATGAAGTTTTTCATATAGTTCGTGTAGGTACAGCCATTACTTTTCTCTGGGTCGGAGTTTTAATTTTTCGCGAACCGGAAGCGTGGGGCGGATTGCTTCAGCCCTGGGCGGCAGGGCTTCTGCCGATTCCTTTAAAGGAAGCCATGATAGGAACGGCGATTCTTGATCTTGTGATAGGTTTTTTTCTGCTGATTGATAAATATACACTCCTTTTTTCTTTGCTGGCTCTGTTTCATCTTTTGACGATAATCGCCGTGGTGGGTATTGACGCGATTACCGTTCGCGACATAGGGCTTGCCGCATCGGCTTTGGCGCTGGTCATTGCCACATGGCCGCGTAAGCAGGGCGCATAAAAATGACTCGCCGGGTTGATTTTTTATTAATTTAGTTTAATATCTAAATAAGTATGTCCGGCGCGCGCAAAGCATTATTAATTTCAGCCGTTTTTTTTGGCATTTTTGCATTTGCCGCGGGTTCGTTCGCCGCCGAACTGTACATTGATCCTAAAGGTAATGTAAGAATTATAGACGGCGAAATTGCCTCTCTCAACAATAATGTTATCAGCACTCTTCTCTGGGGGGCGAAGTGGGTTTTGTTTGTTGATGTAACTGATTCTAGCGCGAAAGTTACTAATGCCGCTGGCGAGCCGATCACGGTGTGGAAACTTGAAAAGGGCCACAAGATTTATGTTGAAGGATGGATCAGAGAGGTACTTGGCGGAAAACTGGAAGTTGTGGTTAAGCTTCTGAGAGATATATCCATTGCCGGCAGCGGAGCGGCAATTCCGCAGCCGTCAATTGAGCCATTGAAACCAATTCTTGTTCAGCCCCCGCCGCCTCCCGCACCTCCGCCAGCACCTGTTCCTGTACCATTACCTACTCCGGCGCCAACTCCTCCGCCTTCGGTTCAGCCCCCAAAAGCAATTACGCCATCGCCAGATGTGCCAAGAGCGCTTTTAAGCCGCGGCGCAGTGGGTCAGGAAGTTCGGGCGCTACAAGAAGTTCTTCTTGCCGAGGGTTATATAAAGGATGATGAAGTTACCGGTTATTTCGGGCGAGCGACGGAGGAGGGGATAAAGAAATTGCAGACCGCATACGGGTTGGAGCAGGTGGGGTATGTTGGCCCGCAAACAAGGAAAATTCTCGCGGGACTAAACACGAAAACGCAGGCACCTGGCGTTGCAGAAGTAAAACCGCCCGCCCCAAAACCCGCGGTTAAAGAAACTTCAGCCAAAAAATTGACGAGCCGCCTTGAGCGCGGGATGACCGGAGAGGAAGTAAAACTTTTGCAGGAAGCCCTTCTTTTAGGGGGTTACATCAAGGAAGACGAAGCCACCGGTTTCTTTGGCCTTGCCACCGAGGCAGGGGTAAAGAAACTGCAGAAGGCGAACGGCATTGCACCGGAAGGATTTACCGGTCCGCTTACGCGCGACGTCGTCAATTCTTTGCTTGTAAACAAAGCCCTGGTTCAAAATATACAGGCCCCGTCTCCGGAGCCTCCTCCGTTGAAGCCTGCCCCCGAACCAAGCGGCAGAATGATTACCCAGACGCTTAAAGAAGGCATGAGCGGTCGGGAAGTGGTGATTCTTCAGGAATTTCTGCAGAAAAACGATTGGGGAATTCCAGATGACGGCCCGGTTACCGGCTATTACGGCGGAGTAACATCCAAGGCCGTAGCCAACTTCCAGCAGGCCAATGGTCTTGAGTCAGTCGGTTTCGTTGGGCAAGCCACGCGAGATTTGATAAATAAACTTTTGGCGAAATAAAATATTGCTCGGCATGCCATTTTTCTTCCCGCCTCCTTTTTATAGAAAATCGCTTCGCGATTTTCACGCCTAAGGATCCCACCGCCAGCCCGAGGAAGAAAAATACCATGCCTTGCTTAGTATGCATGGATAAAAATATGAATAACGATTTCGAGAGATTTTTAAGCTAGCATGGCATGACGAATACTCGTATAACCGCTGCCGTCATTTTGCTTCTCGGCCTCGCCGCCGGATTTTTTGCAAGCTCGGAACTGACCGGGAACGCCGCGCGCTTTATGCGCTACCCGTTCCGGCTCGGTCTTGATTTAAAGGGCGGGACGCATCTCGTGTACAAAGCGGAGTTCCCCGTAGAATACGGCCTGTCCAAAAGCGAAGCCATGAGCGCACTTCGCGATGTTATTGAGCGCAGGGTCAATCTTTTTGGCGTGACCGAGCCTCTGGTGCAGACCGAAACGTCGAGCGGCGAGAGCCGGCTTATAGTTGAACTCGCGGGTGTTACCGATATTCAAGAGGCCAAGCGCTTAATAGGCGAGACGCCGTTTTTGGAATTTAGAGAGCTTAAAGAAAAAGAAGAAGTAGCAGAAGCCGATAAAAAGGAGGGGATCGGGCCGGAGCTCGTCACTAAAACAACCGGTCTTGACGGGAAGCACCTCGCGCGCTCATCACTTGAATTTGATCCCCAGACCAATACGCCGTTCGTAGTTTTGCATTTTGATACTGAGGGTTCAAAACTTTTTGAGGAAATTACAACTCGTAATGTCGGGAAACCGCTTGCCATTTTCCTCGACGGCACGCCTATTAGCGCGCCAACCGTTCAGGAAAAAATAAGCGGCGGCCGGGCCCAGATTAGCGGAAATTTTACTCCGGAAGAAGCGAAAATCCTTGTTGGCCGCCTCAACGCAGGTGCGCTGCCCGTCCCTATACGTCTGATTTCCGAGCAAAGTGTTGAGGCCTCTTTGGGAAAAGATTCGCTTGAAAGGAGTTTCAGAGCGGCTCTCTGGGGGTTTTTGGCAGTCGTTTTATTCATGATTTTATGGTACCGCCTTCCGGGGCTCGTAGCGGTTGGGGCACTTTTAATCTATGCCGGGCTCGTTCTCTCAATATTCAAACTCATTCCGGTAACGCTGACCGCGGCGGCCATTTCCGGTTTTGTGCTTTCAGTTGGAATGGCGGTGGACGCCAATGTCCTGATTTTTGAGCGCTTTAAAGAAGAGTTAAGAAAAGGAAAGATGGTTGATGAGGCGCTCGCTCACGGGTTTGAGCGCGCATGGACTTCCATCCGCGACTCCAATGTTTCCAGCTTAATTACCGCCTCCGTTCTTTTTTGGCTGGGGACAAGCGTTATAAAAGGATTTGCCCTGACCCTCGGCATCGGCGTTTTGATTTCCATGTTTTCGGCAATTACTGTGTCGCGAACATTCCTTCGGGTGATTCTCACGAGGCGACTTGAAAACAAAAAATTTATTCTTTTGAGCGGCTTTAATCGGTGAGAATTTAGAATCTAGAAAATAGAAAGTAGAATTCGCCTTCGTTTACTTCTAGCTTCTAGATTCTACTTTCTAGATTCTCGTATTATGAATATTGTCGGTCATCGCAATATTTTTTATGCAATCTCCGGCGCACTGGTGCTCGCAAGCATTATATTTCTTATTGTCTGGGGATTGCGGCTCGGCATTGATTTCACCGGCGGAGCGCTCATTGAACTTGAATTTCAGGACTCTAGGCCCGATCTCGCGCTGCTTAAAGCCAGAACCGAAAAGTGGGACGGTACAGGACTTGTTTTTACTCCGAGCGGGGACAAGGCGCTGTTAGTCAGAACCGGGCACATCTCGGAAGAGGCCAAGAAGCAATTGCTTTCCATGGTTGCCGGCGAGGCGCCGGCTGACGGAGCAGGAGTTCGCGAGAAGCGTTTCACCGGCATTGGCCCTACAATCGGCAAGGAATTGAGAAGCCGTTCGCTCTCGGCCATAATCCTTGTCATCTCCCTTATAGTCATCTATATTGCCTGGGCCTTCCGCAGGGTCTCCCAGCCGGTAAAATCGTGGAAATACGGGGTTGTGACTGTCATCACCCTGCTGCATGATGTCATTATTCCGACAGGTTTTTTCGCTTTTCTTGGCAGGTTTTACATGGCCGATGTTGACACGCTGTTTGTTACTGCGCTATTGACAATAATGGGCTTCTCGGTGCACGATACAATAGTTGTATTTGACCGCATCCGCGAGAATCTGAAGGAGGTCGGGAATAAGGAGGCTTTCGGGGATATCGTCAACAAAAGCTTAAACGAGACCATGGCCCGCTCAATAAACACCTCGCTGACCGTTATTCTTTCTCTCCTGGCAGTATTTTTCTTCGGCGGAGAATCGGTGATGTTTTTCAGTCTGGCCCTGATCATCGGAATAATCTTCGGGACTTATTCGTCAGTTTTTATCGCAAGCCCCCTGCTTGTTACCTGGCACAACTTCGTACATAGTAAGGTTAATTATACGGGATAACGGCTATTTGGGAGGCCACCGAACTCAATGAAAAAAATAACTCTTCCGCTTCATCCGAGAGAAGCCACGCAAAAAATTCTTAGCGCCCTTCCTAACCGGAGGCTGCGCGACGTAGTTTTACGCAGATTCGGCCTGGCTTCCAAAAAAGAGGAAACCCTGGAGGCCATCGGAAAGAACTACGGCATTACCCGCGAGCGGGTGCGCCAAATTGAAAATGACGCCCTGCGCCGGCTCAAGCGCCCCGGCGTTTTGGGAGAGGCGCGGCAAATTTTTTCTTCTCTGGCAAAACACCTAGACGATCACGGCGGGATTTCCGAGGAAAATAAACTCCTGCATTCCGTGGCTGATGCGCGACTGCATCCGTACGTTAACTTTCTGCTCTCCTTGGCCGATGACTTATCAAAGGTCCAGGAGGACGAAACATATTTTCCCCGCTGGTACACAAAAAAAGAGGCGCGAGAGGCCGCCGAGCAGGTGCTTAGGCGCACGGTGGACAAACTGGCTGAGGCCAAAAAACCTGTATCAGCAGAGCAGTTGTTCGGCATTCTTAAAGATAATGCGCGCTCAATCCTCGGCGAGATGCCTTCACCTGATATGCTTGATTCGTATCTCGGAATTTCAAAACTCATAAAACAGAATCCCTACGGCGAGTTCGGACTGGCAAGCTGGGGCGAGATTTCGCCTTCGGGAGTTCGCGACAAGGCCTATGCCGCGCTTGCTAAACACGGCTCCCCGCTGCATTTCCGCGAGGTGGCGCGGTCAATTGATAAAACCGGCTGGGATGCTAAAAAAGCCCACCCCCAGACCGTGCATAACGAACTTATCAAGGACAATCGTTTTGTTCTTGTTGGCCGGGGGCTCTACGCGCTCAAAGAATGGGGGTATGAACCCGGAACAGTTGCCGACGTCATTATCTCGGTTATGAAAGAATCAAGGAGCGCACTTTCCAAGAACGATATTGTCAAACGCGTGCTTGATAAACGGAGAGTCAAAGAAAACACCATTCTGCTTAATTTGCAGAATCGCAAGAGATTTCAAAAAACAAAGGATGGCTATACTCTGGTTTGAACAATGGCAAGAACCATGAGGGCCCGCTTGTAATGCGGGCCTTTTTGGTATATAATAGGTGTTATAATTTCGACACTTATGCCAGAACCTGGTTTTTTTGATAACTACTTGATCCTTCTTCGTTTTGCCCGGCTTACCTGGTGGCTTTGGTTGCCACCGGCGCTTTTATATTTGGCCTGGCAGCTTTGGACGGCATATCTGAAGATTTGGTACTGGAAAGGGCTTGAGTGGGTACTGCTTGAAATAAAAATTCCTTGGGAAATTGCCAAACCGCCTCAGGCCATGGAGCAGATTTTTGCCGGCCTGCACGCCATGGTCCGGCCCTTTGATCCGGATGAAAAATACTGGTACGGTCTTCAGGAGGATTTTATTGTTTTTGAACTGGTCGGCCACGGCGGCCAAATTCATTTCTTGGTTTATGCCCCAAAAAAATTCCGCAACTTAGTTGAGGCCCAGGTTTACGCCCAATATCCGGAAAGCGAGATACGCGAGGCCGATGATCCGGCGAGTTACCTTCCGGAAGATATCCCCAATAAGGACTGGACGCTTTTTGCCGCGGAGTGGAAACTTGTCAAAGAAGATGCTTATCCGATTCGCACCTATCACGAATTCGTGCTGGAGGAGGGCACGAAAGAGGAAATGAAGGTTGATCCTGTATCGGCCATTGCCGAGACCCTTGCGCGGTTAAAACCAGACGAGCATATAGGTATTCAACTGATGATTCGTCCTTTGATTGAAGAAGGATGGAAAGAAGCCGGAGATAAAATTGTTAAAAACCTGATCGGTAAAAAAATTCCGAAAAGTGTCAGTATATGGGAGAAAATCGCCGGGGAGCTCTCCGAAGCGGTTATGGGGCCCCAACTCGAGAAGAAATCGGAAGCGGACAGAACTCCGGAATCATTAATGCTTCATCTTTCGCCAGGGGAGCGCGAAGTGGTTACAGGTGTGGAGAAAAAAATCGCCAAACTCGGCTATGATTCGGTCCTTCGCTTCGTGTATGTCGCCAAGCGCGATATCTTTGACATGGTGCACTTTGCGTCAATGATGGGTTCTATACGCCAGTTCAATACTCAAAACCTCAATAGCTTGAAGCTGAACAGCCGCGCTTTAGTCGGTACCAAGTGGTACAGCTTGACTAAATCAAAGACCAAAGAGAAGAAGCGCCGCGCTTTCTGGGATTACTACCGCGGCCGCTACCCCTTCTCGGGCATCTACCTTATGCAGTCAAAATCAATGGTTTTGAATATTGAAGAACTCGCAAGCATTTATCACTTCCCGGGACGGGTTGCCGCCGCTCCGTTAATGCCAAGATTGCAAGCCCGTCGCGCCGAGCCGCCTCCGGGGCTGCCTGTGGGTTGAATTATGAAGTATGAATGATGAATTATGAAGTATGAATTAAGAATAATGCCTTTGTTCCGTATCCATAATTCATAATTCTTAATTCTTATGGTAGACGATATTACATTTTTCGCCGAAACAAATTTCCGCGACCAAAAGCGGCGTTTTGGCATTAAAGCCCTGGATCGCCGGAAGCACATATATATCATTGGGAAGACCGGCATGGGCAAGACCACTGTTCTTGAGAACATGGTCATTCAGGATATTCAGGCCGGCCGTGGGGTAGGCGTTGTTGATCCGCACGGCGAATTTGCCGAGAGGGTTCTTGATTTTGTTCCGGAGGAACGCCTTAAAGACGTCGTTTATTTCAACCCGGCCGACCTTCAATTCCCGATGGCTTTCAACAGCATGGAAAGCATTCTGCCGGAGCAGAGGCATCTTGTCGCATCGGGGCTCCTGGGCGTTTTCAAAAAAATCTGGCCGGATGTCTGGTCGCCGCGGATGGAGTATCTTTTGTCAAACTCCATTCTTGCCCTGCTTGAGATTCCCGGCTCAACGCTTCTTGGCATCAATAGAATGTTTTCCGATAAAGAATTCCGGAAAAGCGTGGTGACACAACTTACCGATCCCGTAGTCCGGGCATTCTGGGAAAAGGAATACGCCCAGTATCAGGAGCGCTTTGCCACCGAGGCCTCAGCGGCCATTCAGAATAAAGTCGGGCAGTTTATTTCCAACCCCTTGATCCGCAATATCGTCGGCCAGGAAAAATCAGCCGTGGATATACGGAGAGTCATGGACGAGGGCAAGATTTTCATTATGAATCTCTCCAAAGGAAAAGTCGGAGAGGAAAACGCGCGGCTCTTGGGCGCGATGCTGATCACCAAGATTTATCTCTCGGCCATGACCCGCGTGGATGTTCCGGAAGAAGAGAGACGCGATTTTTATCTTTATGTTGACGAGTTTCAGAATTTCGCCACGGAGTCCTTTGCCAATATTCTCGCCGAGGCAAGAAAATATCGTTTGAATCTGGTCCTCGCTCACCAATATGTCGCGCAAATGGAAGAAGAGGTGGCCGATGCTGTTTTCGGCAACGTCGGGACTATGATTGCTTTTCGCGTCGGCGCGCCGGACGCCGAACTTCTTGAAAAAGAATTCAGCCCGGAATTCATGATTCAGGATTTGGTCAACTTGGGCTTCGCTCAAATTTATTTAAAACTCATGATTGAAGGCATCGCTTCCAGGCCCTTCTCGGCCATAACCCTTGCTCCGTTCCCGAAGCCGGGCAGAAGCCATCGCCAGGAAATTATAAAATTCTCGCAGGAGCGCTACGGTTCAAAAGCTGAGGAAGTGAAAGAAAAAATTGCAAGGTTCCATGGTCTTCACTTTGAGTCCTCTGGCCCGAGCCCCACTTCTTTCCCTGTCTCACCCTCCAGAGGCGACTTTTCGGCTCCGCGAAAACCTGACAGGAAGCTTTATGAGGCCCACTGCATTATTGACGGCAGTACGGTACTTGTGCCGTTTATTCCTGACGGCAGGAGGCCGGTTTACTGCGAGAAACACCTTGAAATGCTGAAACAAGGCGCCACCTTTGCCGTGCCGGGGCGGAGGCCTGAAAGACAAGAGAGCGGCCCAAGAAGGCCGGAGTCAAGCTCAGCTCGACCAGAGTCAAGAAGATATGAGCAATTCTCCCGTCCGGCTCCGCCACCGATTCGCCCAAGATTTGAAAGCCGGCCGGCAGTGAGGTTTCAGGAGCACGACAGGCCTCTTTCGCTTAATGCCTTAAAACCAAAAGAAGCCCTGCCGGAAGAAAGCGCGGCAGAGCGTCCAGCGCCAATAAAAGAGCCGGCTCCAAAGACCGGGCAAATAAAAAAAGAGGTGGATCTGGCCGGTCTCAGAAAAGTTCTCACCGAATCATTGAAAGATGTTCCGAGAGAAGCGGAAGAGCGGCCGCAGCAGAAAAAAGAGCGCTCCGGAGGAGTTCTTAAGCCGGGCGAGAAAATCACCTTCGAATAAGAATTATGAAGTACGAATGATGAATTACGAATTAAGAATTAAGAATTATGAATTATGGATACGGAACGATGGCATAATTCTTAATTCATTTTGATTTCTCAACTCTCTCCACATATTCTCCCGTCTCGGTATTCACGCGAATAGTGTCGCCTTCATTTATAAAAAGCGGCACCGAGATTTTTGCTCCGGTCTCGATAGTCGCGACTTTTGTCCCGCCTTGTGCTGTGTCGCCTTTAAGGCCCGGCGGCGCTTCAACAATTCTGAACTCCATTTTTATCGGGACGGCAGCAGTGAGTAGTTTGTCGCCAAGAAATATTGCCTCTACCTCCGTGTTAGGTTTGAGCCATTTTTTTATGTCCTCAATTTCTGCTTTAAGCGCGAAGCGATTTTTTGTATTTTCACTATCGGCAAAAACATATTCGTCGCGATGCGCATAGAGGAAAAGTATTTTTCGTTTTTCAACGTCGGCTTCCTTAAAGGTGTCGGCCGGTTTGAAATTGCGCGAAAATACCTGGCCGGTTTTCAGGTTTTTAATACGCGTCTGGACGGAGGAGCCGCCCCGGCCCATATGGAGGTGCTTAACTTCAAGAATTTGATAGGGTTCCTCTCCAATAAGCACTATAAGGCCGTTTTTTAGGTCATTGATGGAAAGCATGGAGTTTAAAGTGTATCAGTAGCCGCGGGTCATTTTCAAGCCGAATTCTCGTGTTTTTTGCTGTGGATAAGTGGTTTTCTGTACCAGCCAAATAAGACGTATACTAATAATTGCTAGTATCTAAGCTTCCGGGTCGATCCCGCCACGAGCGGGAAGGGGGCCTGTACCGTAATTAAGTAACAACGTTAAAACCAGAAGTGCGCTTAACTGATGCATTGTTCAGCGCGTTTCTGGCCAATTCACTTTAGAACGCTATGATATTCCAAACCTGGGGCGACTTTGTCGTCGCCTCCCTTCAGCAGGCCTGGGATGCAGTTGTGGGTTTTGTGCCGCTTCTCCTCTCGGCCGTAATTGTTTTCATTATCGGTTGGATTGTGGCTGTAGCACTCGGCAAGCTCGTTGAGCAGATTATTAGGGCACTTCGCGTGGACATGTTCCTGGCTAAGCTTGATTTTGAGAAAGCGCTTGAGAGAGCGGGGATGAAACTGAATACCGGCGCCTTTGTCGGCGGCCTGGTTAGATGGTTTTTAATCATCGTGACCCTGCTTGCCGCCGCCAACATCCTGCAGCTCACCCAAGTTACTAATTTTCTGACCGCAGTGCTCTTGTACCTTCCGAATGTAGTAGTTGCGGCACTGATTTTGGTCATTGCAGCGCTGGTTGCTGAAACCGCAGAACGAGTTGGCCGGGGCTCAGTTGAATCACTGGGGTTAAGAGGTGGGCATTTGGTTGCGGTTCTCGCCCGCTGGTCAGTATGGGTGTTCGCGATTGTCGCCGCCTTGCAACAATTGGGCATTGCCACCGCCCTGCTTCAGACTTTTGTTACGGGCTTTGTTGCAATGCTTGCCTTGGCTCTCGGTCTTGCTTTCGGTTTAGGAGGCAAGGATGCGGCTGGAGCGATTGTAGAGAAGATGCTGCGCGACATCCGCGGCGGCTAGGAATCTTTCTGATTTTGCGAAAACAACCCAAAATCCCGCCAGCGGCGGGATTTTGGGTTTTCCACAACAAAGCCCTTGACATGGTTTACTTTAGGTATATGCTGGAGGTATTATGAAATCCATATTTTGGGGCTGGACAAAACAGGGTTGACACATTTTTTGAACGGAGTAAGATAACTGATGTATGGATACTCCAACAGTAAAATCAGACGGGCCATTTTGTGAGCCGTGTCAGCCAGCTGAGGAGGGCGGTGGCTGTATGCCGATGAAAAAGTAAGTGGCTGTTGACACTTTTTTACTGTCGAGTATAATTATACGTATAACCTAAATTTATGGTTTTTGCTGTAAAAACTTCATATAATGCGGCTCAATTTTTTAGGACCCGGCCTGGATTTTCTGATGATACGGGAGGGCCCTTTTTGGATGACACCCAAAGTAGTGGCGGAGTTTGCTGGCCAAATCCAGGTGGTCCATAAGGAGGAAATAGTTTTAATGCTTCTAAGAGCCGCGTTTGAAACGCGGCTCTTTATTTCTCTGTCGTCGTTGGCGCGCCATATCTTGTTTCTTGCCGGAGCCAGAATGGTGAATCAACGATGGTTGAGAACGGCAAGCAGATTAACAACAGAATAGAAATAACAGGTAACCGTTAACCCCGTTAGAAGTCAGCGATTGCCAATCGTGCTTATGCTGTATATATAAGTATTGCTGCTAACGATCGCAAAAGAGTGCCGTGGCACTCTTTTGCCAAGGTGGTCGTTGCTGACTTCTAACGGGGTAAAAAAATGCGGTCCCGTTCAAATGTGTTTTGAACGGGGAGTAAAAGTAAGGGCGTATGGTGGATGCCTAGGGTTCCATAGGCGATGAAGGACGTTGCGTGCCTGCGATAAGCGCCGGGGAGGTGGCAAGCAACCTTTGATCCGGCGATGTCCGAATGGGGAAACCCACTCTGACTTTAAATCGGAGTACCGTGCCTCACTATTGTTCGGCATTTTCTCAAGCTCAAAGTTTGAGAAAGCGACTCCAATACACGAATGGCACTCGAATGATGCTAATGAATTATTCGAGACATTCGGGTGAATTCGAGTATTAGAGTCGCGCAGTGCTGAGCAGCAGCGAGGCACGGGGCGATACCCGCTGAAGTGAAACATCTCAGTAAGCGGAGGAAAAGAAAACAAGTCT